>JACZXZ010000004.1 GCA_022571365.1 Pseudomonadota bacterium
CCGTTCGGTGCCGTCCTATTCATCCCCCGGCACACCGTAGGACGCAGCGGCTCCGGGATCGAGCGCCCGGGCGACGTAGTCGGCCATCTGCGGCTGGTAGGCCTGCCATAGTCTTCGCAACCCGGCGATCGGGTCGTCGTCGTGCCAATCGACGCGCAAATCGACAAGCGGCCAGATTTGCTCGTGCGCGACGAGCAGCCCGGCCGAGTGCACCGGACCGACCTCGCCGCCGACGGCGAGCCCGCCCTCGAGCGCCTGCAGGAGCCGCTCGGCCAGGTGCAGCTCCGGCCCCGCTTCGAAGGTCTGCACCATCGCCTTGGGGACCTCCGCCGTTGCCAGCAGGTTGCCGACGGCGATGCAGTCGCGGCCCGCGACGACGGCGTTGGTGCCCAGCGTCTTCTCGCCCGTGTAGTGGGCCGCGGCGCCCGTGCGGTCGATGACCGCGAGCTGGCGATGCTCGATATTCGGGCGGCCCTTTATCGCATCGGCGAGCGCCTCGGCGGCCCCCTTCCCGCCCGCCAGGAGATCGAGGATTTCGGGACCCAGCACCGGGTCGGTGAGGTTCTGGGTCGCCACCGCGCCGACCCCGGCGCGCACCCAGGGGCAGCGCGCGGCGACGCAGATCGACGAGGTGGTGATCGCCACCCCGACCATGCCGGTGCGGCTGCAGCGGGCGGCGACGGCGAAGGTCATGGGGCGTCCTCGCCCGCCGTCTTCTTCTGGCCCTGCAGGCCGAAGAAGGAGTCGTCGTCGTAGGCCTCGTGCATCTCGATCTCGCCCTCCCGCAGGCGCGCCACGGGCGACGGCTTGCCGCGGACGATGCGCCCGCTGTAGCGCGACGGCACCGTCGGCGGCAAGAGCGGCCAGGCGTCGGCGGCGACGTAGTCGCAGATCAGAATCCGTCGCGGCCGATCCGAGCGATTCGGCCCGCCGCCGTGGACGGTCCAGCTGTGCATCAGGCAGAGGTCGCCGGCCGCGCAAACGACCGGCACGGCGCGGTGGGCGAACTCCGCGTCCAGCTCCGGCGCCGTCTCGCCGACGAAGCGGCCATCCCGCTTGTGGCTGTAGCGCTCCCGGTGCGAGCCTGGTACGACCCAAAAGCAGCCGTTCTCCTCGCTCACGTCGTCGAGCGCCAGGAGTGCGGCCAGCATGTCGTCGTTGGTGTGCGGATCGTAGACGTGGTCCTGGTGCCAGCCGACATGCGTGTCCGTGCCCGGGAGCTTCAAGTTGAGCTTGCAGTCGTAGAACTTCACGTCCGGGCCGACGAGCTGGGCCACCAGGTCCACGACCTTCTCACTCCACAGGAAATCGCGGTAGACAGTCGAGACGTCGGCCGGGTTGGCGACTCGGCGCAGCCTCGGACGCTCGGCGCCGTGCCCGGCCTCGAGGTCGAAGCGCGCCTTTCCATCCGGCGTGTCGTGGCCGTAGTTGGCGTCGTGCCCGCGGCTCTCCTCGATCCAGCGGTCGAGCTCCGCCCGCATGGCCTCGAGCTCGCCCGCGCCGGCTACGGCGGGGGCGACGACCCAGCCCTGCTCACGGTAGTGGATGACATCGGCCCGGCTCAGCATGGCTCAGGCCTCCTCCTCCGGAATCACCGCCTCGACGTCGATCTCCATCAGCATCTCGGGCCGCGCCAGCCCCTTGACGATCAGTCCCGTGGAGCAGGGATAGACCCCCTTGAGCCACTTTCCGACCACTTGGTAGACGGGCTCGCGGTAGGCCCGGTCGGTGATGTAGATCGTGGTCTTGCAGATATGCTCAAGCCTGGCGCCGGCCTCCTCGAGCAGGGTCTTGACGCAATGCATGGCGTTCTCGGCCTGGGCCGCCGGGTCGCCGATTCCGACCATGTTGCCGTCGAGGTCGAAGCCGGTCTGGCCGCGCAGGAACACCCGGTTGCCGGCGCGCACGGCCATGCACAGATCGTTGTCCAGTTTCTGGTCCGGGTACGCCTCCCGGGTGTTGAACTTGCGGATGCGGGTGTGGGCCATGGCTTTCTCCTGCGCCGTCACTCGGGACCCTCGCTGCCGCCGCCCGTTACTTGTCCTCCGGCTCCATCACCTTGTCGGAGAGCCCAGCGGCGTTCTTGACGAAGTCGAGGGGGCCGGAGAAGTCGAAGTTGTTGTAGACCGCGTTCAGATGCGCAAATGGCGGCGACTGGGCGAACAGCTGGAAGGTCAGCCGGTGGCCGGCATAGTCGGAGTTCAACAGGTCGCGGGCGAAGGCGAGGAGCTTCCTGCGGTCCTCGGCCGCCCAGGCCTCGCTCACGGTGTAGTACTTCTTGAGATAGGGCCCGGTCTCGGGGTCCTCGAAGGCGGCGTGGTCCGGGGTGATGCAGATCTGCCCGCCGCACAGCTCGCGCGTGAGGTGCATCATATGCGGCAGCTGCGTGCAGGCGTGCACCCGGCCGGTGAACAGGAGCGACTGGTTCGGCATCAGCAAGCCCGCCGGGCTCTTCTCGGCGGTGGCGATGGCGGCGGTCAGATGCGCGTTGATGCCCTCGCGATAGACGGCGAGCTGGGCCAGCTTCTCGCGCACCGCCGGCTGCTTGTCGAGCCCGGTCTGGCGGACGTTGAACAGCGCCGCGCCGATCATCATGTCGGCGACGAACAGGATGCGCTGGACGAAGGGGAAGGCGGCGTAGCGGTGCAGCGTGCCGCGGATGAAGCTCGCGGCCCGGGTGTGGCGGTAGAACAGCACGTTCTCCCAAGGTATGAGGACGTCGTCGAAGACGATCAGCGTGTCGATCTCGTCGAAGCGGCTGGTGATGGGGTAGTCTTCGGCCGGCGCCCGCCCGGCGAAGCCCGTCCGGCAGATGTGCTTGATGCCGGGCCAGTGCATCTCGGCGATGAAGCCCAGCGCGTAGTCCGAGAGCTTGTCGTCGCCCCAGTTGGCGATCGTCGGTTTGACGAAGGCTTGGTTGGCGTAAGCCGCCGCCGTCTCGAACTTGGCGCCGCGGACGATGATGCCCTTGTCGGTCTCCTTGACCAGGTGCAGGAGCATGTCGGGGTCCTGGTCCTGCGGCCTTTTCGAACGGTCGCCCTTGGGGTCGGTGTTGGCGGAGACGTGGAAGGTGTCGGATCTGAGCGCGTGCCGGACGTGGTGCTCGACGTTCTTGGAGAATTGCGGGTCGATCTCGTCGAGCACCTCCTTGCCGTCCCACAGCGACCAGACCTCGCCGATGGTCTCGTCGCCCATGCGGATGACGACGCCGCCGAGGTCGTTCATCACCGCGTCCACCGCGCGCCGCTTATCGTGCCAATCCTCCTGCGTCTTGGGCGGCTTGTAGCCGATATTGTTGGGCTCGTTGGTGCCCTTGTCCATGTAGGACATGACCTCGCGGTACTTGTCCTCATGCGCCATGTCATAGATACGGGCGCGGGCGTCGACGATGGGCTTGAAGGCGGGATGGGTGGTGACGTCCTTGACGCGCTCGCCGTTGATCCAGATCTCGCGGCCGTCCTTGAGCGACTCGCGATACTGCGCCCCGGTCCTGATCATGGCTGTGTCTCCTTCCCTCTGCGACCGTCCGTCCTCCGAGCGGACAGTCTGCCCCGCCGCGGGGCGTTTGGAAAATACTTTCCGCAGCTGGGGTCTCGGGACAGCTCCGGCGCCTCGGTGAACAACCCGCCCCGTCCTTCGGCGGGCCTCGGCCCGGCACCACCTCGACAGCCTTGAATCTCTTCAGTCACAGCGCTACGCATTCACCGTTCCAGTGCGCGGCTGCCAAGAGCCCTTTGTCTGCTGCCGTGTCGGCCAGCGCGGAGATGCCTCGACACGGTGCTGCTGGTGTTCCAGCCCTGGGCCGATGGCAAATCCTAGAGGCCGCCCGCATGAAATATCTTCGAGCCGTTCAAGTCGTCCTCCTGCTCACCATGCTGGTGACGGCCGGCTGCGTTTCTGCCCGCAACCAGGAGGCGGTCCGTGTCCTGAACGACATCGCTGCGCGCGGCGGGCCGAGCGAGCTCAAGTCAATGACCCCGACGCCCCGACGGCTGACCGTGACCTACCTTGTCGATGGCCGACCCGGCATTGCCGATCTGTACCAGCCCGGCGACCCGGCTGGCGCGCCTTTGGTGCTGGTGCCCGGTTTCACGCGCGAGGGCAAGAACGACCTGCGCGTCGTCGAGTTTGCCAGCAGCCTCGCCCGCGCGCGGTTCCTGGTCATGGTGCCGGATCTCGCCGGCTCGCGCGAGTTGCGGGTGAGCGTTGCCGACGCCCGCAGCATCGCCGACGCGGCGATCTATCTGGCCGACCGCGGTGCCGCGGACGGACACCAGGGAGTGGGCATCGCCGCCATTTCCTACGCGGTCGGACCAGCCGTGATGGCGAGCTTGAAGGCCGACGTCCACGACCGGATCCAGTTCGTCGTGGGGATCGGCGGCTACTACGACACGACCGCCGTGGTGACCTTCATGACCACGGGGAAGTACCGGGATGGGCCAGACGGCAGGTGGCGGTTCAAGCGGCCGCACCCGGCCGGAAAGTGGATATTCGCGTTGAGCAATATCGACCAGCTGAGCGACCCCGACGACCGGGCGGCGCTGATCGCGATGGCCGAACGGCGCATCGCCGATCCCAAGGCCCCAATCGACGACTTGGCCGTCGGCCTCGGTCCCGAGGGCCGCTCGCTGTTCGAGCTGTTGACGAACCGCGACCCCGAGCGCGTGGTCGGCCTGATTGCGCGGTTGCCGTTCACGGTCCAGCGTCATCTCGAAAGCCTCTCGCTTCGACATCTCGACCTTTCTCGCCTAGCGGGGCGCTTGATCTTGATCCACGGCCTCGATGACACGATGATCCCGCACACCGAGAGCAAGGCCCTCGCGGCGGCGGCGGGCAATGCCGAGCTGTTCCTGGTTGAAGGCTTTTCCCATATTGACTCGACGAGCGTCGGGTTGTTTGGGCGCTTGACCTTGATCCGTGCGATGCAAGCGCTCCTCGACCGGCGACGGCCCATGGAGGACAGGCCCGGCTCCACAGCTGGGCCCCCATCCTGACGAATCAAGCCGCCTTCGCCTCATGCTGGTCGGTCAGCCGTTCAACGAGCTGACGCGCCGCGCCGCGTTGGCCAAACGGGTGACCCGCGCAAGCGGCGGCGGGTGCGAATGGTGAAACGCCGAATAAAGCCGATCGGGTGTGAGGGTATTCGCATTCGCGCCGTACAGCTTCACGAGCGCCCGGCTCAGAACCCGCGGATCGGCGTGGTCGGCGGCGAAGGCGTCGGCCTCGAACTCGAACCGCCGGAATGCAGAGGATGCAAGCGGTTTCAAGAATACCCGCAAGACCGGTAGGATCAGCAGCACCAATGCAATCGCCGCGTGGGGCGACGCGCGGGCTACGCCAAGGCCGTTATAAAACCCGGTCTGTTCAGCCAGCCAGCCCAGCAGCATGACACCGACCAAGCTGGCGAGGGCCATGGCGGTCAGGTACTTTTGTATGTGGCGGCGCTTTAAGTGACCGACCTCGTGGGCCAATACCGCCTCGATTTCCTCGGGACCGAGGGCGTCGAGGAGGGCGTCCAAAAGCACGACGCGCTTGCTGCCCCCGATCCCCGTGACGTAGGCGTTGCCGTGAGTGGAGCGGCGCGATCCGTCCATGACGAAGACACGGTCAAGCACGAGGCCGCATCTTTCCAGCAGTCCGGCGATCCGTGTCCTCAACGCCTCGTCCCGCAACGGGACAAAACGGTTGAACAGGGGCGCGACCAGTGTCGGGTAAGCCCACGTTTTGGCCAGAACGAACGCCATCCACACGGCCCAGAGGCCCAGCCACCAGAGGCTCCCGGCATTTTCCATCAGCCACAGGGCCAGGGCCGCCAGGGGTGCGCCGATCACCACCAGCAGAAGCCCTTTTTTGATCGCGTCGGCCATGAACAGCCGCAGGGTTACGCGATTGAAGGCGAAACGCTCCTCGATGACGAAAACGTGGTAGGCGAGAAGGGGCAGGCGGAGCAGCGCCATCAGCAGCAGGGTGCTCGCAACCACCCCGACACCGGTGGCGAGCGGCACGAGATCCACGGCGCGCCAGGCCTGGTCGAGCAAATTTAGCCCGCCGCCCACCGTCCAACCCAGCAGGAAAGCCGCATCGATGCCCGTCGCGGCAATGGCAAGCTTGGTTCTTGCCACGCTGTAGTCTGCCGCCTTGTGGTGGAGGTGAAGGGAGATGCTGTCCCGGAATTCCGACGGCACGGTGGAACGATGCGCCTGCACGTGAGCCACCTGGCGCGTGGCGAGCCAGGTTTGAAGGACAACGGAGCAAGCCAGCGCCGTCAGGAAAGTGGCGGTAAAACCGTTCATGCCGCCGCTCCTTCCCTCAGCGGGGCGGCACATCGGTTCCGGAGGCCGCCGGCCATCCGCCGCACCAGGAAGGAGCCTTCGCGGACCAGGCCGATATCGACCTGGACCAACGCTGCTCCGGCCCTCGGTCGGCTACCGGGCGTCATCGGCCGCAGCGATGCCGCCCACTGCAAGGAGGGGCAGGGGACCCGGAAAAGCGGAAAGCTCTCCCACCAACGCGCCATTCCTGTCGAATCCCGCCGCCGGTCCCACAGGGTTGGGGAGGTCCCGTCCCATGAGCGTTATCGGTAGGGCAGGAGCACGGTAAGCCAAGGGGTTGAGGCCTCAATCGCGGCAGGCGGCGTACCCGGCCGCGATAGCCCGTTTACGGACGGCACTTTCATCGAAGCGTGACCCCTTCTTGATCAAGAGCCGATACATGGCTGCCCCAATCGCGGTCGTGCCATGATTAGCCATGGTGGCGCGAGAACTCTTCCATGAAATCGATCAGGGCCTCTACGCCCTCTTCTGGCATCGCGTTGTAGAGGCTGGCACGGATACCGCCCATCACGCGATGCCCCTTGAGGTTGAGCAGGCCGCGCCGGTGCGCCTGCGCTAGAAACCGCGCCTCAAGAGATTCATCGGACAGCCGGAAACACACGTTCACGAGCGAGCGGTCAGCGGGAGCGACCGGGCAACGATAGAAACCATTGGCGTCAATCGCGGCGTATAGCTTGGCGCTCTTGCGCCGGTTCAACCGCTCAATCGCCGGCATTCCCCCCTGGCCCTGCACCCAGTTGAAGACCAGTCCCGCCAGGTAGATGGCGTAGGTCGGCGGCGTGTTCACCCTGGAGTCATGATCGGCCTGGATCTTGTAGTTGAAGACCGTCGGCGTTCCGGGCAGGGCGCCGCCGAGAAGATCTTCGCGGACGATCACGATGGTCAGCCCTGCGGGGCCGACGTTCTTCTGGGCACTCGCGTAGATCAGTCCGTAGCGCGCGATATCCACGGGCCGGGATAGGAAGTCGGACGTCATGTCGGCCACGAGCGGCACCTCGCCGGTCTCCGGCGTCCAATGGAACTCCAGCCCCTGCGCGGTTTCATTGGTGGTGATGTGACAAAAAGCCGCGTCCGGGTTCAGGCGCCAGGTTTGGCGCGGCGGCACCCGGGTGAAGTTGTCGCGCTCCCCGCTGGCCGCGACATCGACGCGGCAGTAACGTCGGGCCTCGGCAATGCCTCTCCTGGACCAGTGGCCGGTCTCCACATAGTCCGCCCGTTCCCGGCCGCGCAGAAGGTTCATGGGAACCATGGCGTGATGGGCGTAGGCGCCTCCCTGCAAGAACAGCACGCGGTAGTTGCTGGGAATCGCCAGAAGGCCCCTTAGATCCTCGATGGCGCGCGCCAAGATCTCGGTGAACTCCGGGCCGGTGAAGGGCATCTCCAAC
The DNA here is from genome assembly GCA_022571365.1 of Pseudomonadota bacterium. Lineage (GTDB taxonomy): Bacteria > Pseudomonadota > Alphaproteobacteria > JACZXZ01. The sequence goes on from JACZXZ010000004.1 coordinate 7,718, forward strand.
ACCGAAATCCCGGTCCCCCGCCAGTCGAGCATCTCGTCGCGGGCTTGGGCCAGCACCACCCGCGGCATGATGGCGGGGCCGGCGGCGAAGTTGAAGACACGGCGCCCGCCGCGACCGGTAGTCCCGCGCGAGCTTCGCCGCCGCCGGGTCGTGTCGCCTGCCTCCGGGAGCGTCTGCATGGGGCCGGACCAGGGGGATCAGTCGAACGGAAAAAGGGCGTGCGGGCCCGCCGCCATCAGATACAGCAGCGGGATCGACAACACGGTGTTGGCGCGCGCCGAGAGAAACGTGATGCGCGAGCAGCGCACCCGCTCCTCGAGAGGCGCCGGGACGAAGCCCAGCACCTTCTTCTGGTGCGGCCACATCACCAGCCAGACGTTGAGCACCATGATCGTGCCGATCCACGCGCCCGCCCCGATCGGCGCCTCGTAGCCGGTGAGAGTCAAGGCGTCGACCAGCTGCTCCTGGCGCCACAGCATCAGGATCCCGGTCACCCAGGCGACGATCGAGGCGTAGCGGAACACCGAGTGCTCGCGCCAAGCCCGCCCCATATAGGACGAGGTCAGCACCTCTTGCTTGTCCTGCTCGGGCGTGTAAGGCAGGAACCTCGGCACCAGGACGAGGCCGACATAGTTGTGGCCAATCCACACAATGCCGGCAAAGAAATGGAGCCAGCGCAACAACAGGTCGACTAGCAGTCCGTCCACGGCGTGATCGCGTTGCCGGCCTGGAGTGCGATCTCACCCGGCTCCCGCGCTGACGAGAGCCCGCAGGACCACGACCAGCAGCGCGGTCAGGGCGAGCCCGCAGAGGACCGTGCCGGCGACCGAATCAAGGGGCGTTTTCACGGCCTCCTCCTTGCTGTGTCGGGTGGCACATTATTGTGCTGCCCCGCTGGTGCATTTTTGCTCCGCCGTTGATAGCTCCGACCACTTACCGCAGCGGGATCCCTAAGCAACCGTAGCCACGACGCCCAATCCCTCCATTGATTTCTTGAAGATAATGGGTTCGCAGTCCACGAACGCGCGCGGATTAAAGTCGGGGTCGGCCATCACGCCCCAGATCTTTCGCATCTGCATCCCTTTATTGCCCGCATCGTAAAGGGGGAAGACGATCGCCTCCCGCAGATACTTCTCCAAGGGATGGACCTTATCAAGGGCGTTGACACCCATGACCTGCATACATTTGAAGACGGCCTCGAACAGGAACTCGCCCGCGAAGACCTTCGCCATCGCGCCAAGGGCATGGCCTTCGGAGTCATACATGTCCAGGTAATGGGCCGCTTTCCACGAGAGGTAGCGGCACGCCTCGATCCGCATGGCAACGTCTGCCAACATATACCCAACGTTTTGGTGGTAGATGATGGGCTTGTCACCCCCCGCGGTATATGTCTTGGCCCAGTCCAACACGTATTCATAGGCCGCCCGCGCCACGCCAACGGCCGCGATGCCTGCGACCGGACCCGACCAAGTGAAAGCCTTGCTGATGACGAGGTCTCCGTTGCCGGCCGCGAACACGTTCTCTTCGGGTATCCGGCAGTTATCGAACTCGATCCAGTTATTCTGGCAGAGCCGATGGCCGAGCTTATCAATCGGCTGTTTGTACCGCACGCCGGGCGTCCCTCGAGGCACGAGCATTGCGCTAAGCCCCTCCTTGCCCCCTTTCTTCTTATCCGTCCGGACAATAACGGTATTAACGTTGGCCCCTTTCAGGTCCCAGCCCCCGGCGTTGCCCGGCCAATATTTTGTGCCGTTCAGCACGTATTCCCCCTTTCCCTTATCGTACTCGGCGGTGACACCAATACCGATAGGATGGGGACCTGGGTGATCGAAATTCGCTGTGCCCCCAGGGGCTCCGGGAGCCTCGCTAACTACCCAGCCAGCTAAATATTCCCCGGTGGGATCGCTTGTGGCCTCGCCCACCCACTTCTTTTTCTGCTCCTCCGATCCAAACCATACAAGGGGCATCAAAGCCAAGCCATTGATCAACAGGGTTGTAGCGAAACCCGGATCGACGGCGCAGATCTCTTCTGCCACGATCTGGAAATCGATATTGCTAACGCTCGCGCCACCATACGCCTCGGGAAGAAAACCCATGGCGAATCCCAGCTTATACGCCTCGACATAGGCGGGTTTCGTCATTTCAAAGGCCTTCTGAGGATCCGGCTCAGCGTCAGCCTTGGCGACGAGCGGCTTCAAGACATCTTGGGAAAACTCCTGCGCCGTCTTCCGCAACGACTTCTGCTCCCACGTCAGTGAAAAATCGATTGCCATCCTCTCTTCCTCCCGAGAAAAGAAACTTAAGGGCTATCTCTATGGTCCAGCCAGCACGTGACGGCGGCCTAAGTGGAAAAATGACGGCCGATTTCTACACGGCCGCCGCACCCGCCCGCCGTTACACCACGACCAGCAGCGCGGTCAGGGCGAGCCCGCAGAGGACCGTGCCGGCGACCGAATCAAGGGGCGTCTTCATCCCCGCCGGTTGTCAAGGCGACGGCGCCCTCGCGCGCGGACTTCAGTACTCATGGGGGAGAGGGAGCTTCATCCCATCCCCCTGTGAAGGCCGTTGAGACCGCGCGCGGGCGTCGCATCACGAGCGGACGATGGACCCGGGGCCGAAACGCGTCCTCGATCGCCGCTTCGATCACATGGTGATGCGGCGAAAGGGCGCATGCCGGATCGGTGTTGGCCGCATCCCCGGTCAGCAGATAGGCTTGGCAGCGACAGCCGCCGAAATCCTTTTTTCTTTCGGGACAGCCGCGGCAGGGCTCCTTCATCCAGCTCTCGCCGCGGAACCTGTTGAAGGCCGGCGAGTCGTGCCAGATCCACTCGAGGCTGTGGTCCCGCACCGAGGGAAAGTCCATGTCCTTGATAACCCGGGCTTCCTGGCAGGGCAGGCCGGTGCCGTCGGGGGCGATGGTGAAATGAATGGTGCCCCAACCGTTCATGCACGCCTTGGGCCGGCCCATGTAATAGTCGTGGTCGACGAAGTAGATCGTCATGCGGCCGGCCATCCGCTCGCGAAATGCCTTCACCAACTCGTCGGCGCGCTCGACCTGCTCTCTGGTGGGCAGGAGCTCGTCGCGGTTGAGCCAAGCCCAGTTGTAGTACTGGATTTGGACGTATTCCAGGTAGTCGGCCTTGAGTTCCTCGGCCATGGCCAGGATGTCCTCGGTGCGGTCGAGGGTCTGGCGGATCGTCGGGACGTTGAGCACCATGGGGAAACCGTGCGCCTTGATCAGGCGCGCGACCTCTAGCTTGTGCTTGTGAGCCTTCGCTCCGACCAGCTTGTCGGTGAGGTCGCGGTCACAGGACTGGATGCTGAGCTGGATCTGATTGAGGCCGGCCTGCTTCAGGGCCACGAGCCGTTTCTCTGTCAGCCCCATTCCCGAGGTGATGAGATTGGTGTAATAGCCGAGCTCACTTGCCTCGGCGACCAGCTCCTCGACGTCCTTGCGGACGAGTGGCTCACCGCCGGTGAACCCTAGCTGTAGAGCACCCAACTCACGGCCCTCGCGCAGAACGCGCTTCCATTCCTCGGTGCTAAGCTCGTCGCGGTAGAGGTCGAAGTCGAGAGGGTTGCTGCACCAAGGGCATGCAAGCGGGCACCGGTAGGTCAGCTCGCAGCAGAGCCAGAGTGGTTTGCCCTGTCCGTCAAGACTTAGGGAAGAATCCGATCCGGGAAGAACTGGCATGTGACACCTCCAGGGACTTGACGCCGCCGCCCGCGACGGCACCGTCGGCATAGTGTGTTTTCAGTTCTTCGATCACCTCGCCCACCGGCTTTTCCCCCCGGTGCGGCATCCCCGGTGCAGCGACTGAAGATCTCGCCGGTGGTCTCGTTCAACTTCACGGCGCCTTCGGGGTAAAAAAAAGCAGCCAGCGGTAGGTCAGCTCACAGGCGAGCCAGGGCGGTTTGCCCTGCCCGTCAGGACTTGAGTTTGATCCAGCCTCTGGCGTGCGACACCTCCAGGAACTCAAGGAGGCTTTTTTCCAGCGTCGCGTTCGACTCGGGGTCCGAATATATCTCCTTCAATTCTTCGATGATCCGGGCGACCGGCTTATCCCCGGTGCAGCGACTAAGGATCGCGCCGGCGCCCTCGTTCAACTTCACCACGCCTTCCGGATAAAGTAGAACGTGCGAATCCTGGGTCTCTTCCCAACGGAAGAGGTACATCGGGTTGATTTCGAAACAGTCGTCCAATTGAACCCGGGCGTCTGCAGCCATGAACTCGCCCTTCCTTCCGGCCGTTCGCGCAGAAAGGCAAAGAGGGACTGCTGGATGCAAGCCCCTCTTTCAGATGGTATTCTCGTTTCAGCTCAAGCGGGCGTATGCGTAGGCCGTCACTTCAAAGCCTAGGCGCAGGTCGTAAAAGCCAGGGTCGATCCACTTCATAATCCACCTCCCTTTACTTTTGAATAATTCCAGTGAATAATGCTACAAAATAAAATTTGAATAATTCTAACTAAAAACTCAAGACTTCGAAGTTATTCGAACACCAAATTCTTGGCCGGTCAAGCGGTTTTTTTTATAACAGTCTCCCGGTTTTCGCCATGTCACTTCCAGAATCAGGAAAATCGCCGCGGATCGATCCATTGGCACCGACTCATCCTGATTATTGGGGAATGCCCTGCTAAAATCGCGACTGCCGCTGGCGGCCGGCTTGACGCCGCCTCCGTCACGCCAATAGATTGGCGCAAGCCTGTGGGCATAAGGCTGGAGCGAATCGGGAGGAACCTCTCACCGTGATACGCGCCGTCCGGATTCTTCTCGTCCTTGTCGTGTTCTGCGCCGCCTCGCTGACCGCGGCGGCCGAATCGGTGAAGATCAGGATCGGGGTGCTCAAATTCGGCACCGTGACCTGGGAGGCGGACGTGATCCGCCACCACGGCCTGGACGAGGCCGAGGGCATCGGGCTCGTGTTCCGCGAGCTGGCCAGCAAGCAAGCCACCGCGGTGGCGCTTCAGGGTGGCGCCGTGGACATGATCGTGACCGATTGGTTCTGGGTCTCGCGCCAGCGGGCGGCGGGCGCTGACTATACCTTCGTGCCCTATTCGACGGCGGTCGGGGCGCTGGTGGTTCCGGCCGACTCGCCGATAGACAGCCTGGCCGACCTGCGCGGCAGACGCCTCGGCATCGCCGGCGGCCCGGTGGACAAGAGCTGGCTGTTGCTGCGGGCCCTGGCCCGCAAGCGCCACGACATCGACCTGAACACCGAGGTGGAGAAGGTTTTCGGCGCGGCGCCGCTGCTCAATGAGCAGATCAAGATAGGTAGAATCGACGCGGTGATCACCTTTTGGCCCTATGCCGCCCGGCTCGAGGCCGCGGGCATGCGGCGGCTCATCGGGGTCGAGGAGGCGGGGCGCGAGCTGGGCATCGCCTCCGAGGTGCCGCTGCTCGGCTATGTGTTCAGCGAGGGCTGGGCCGACGCCCACCGGGACGAGGTGCTGGCCTTCGTCCGGGCCTCGCGGAAGGCCAAGGAAATCCTGCGCGCCTCGGACGCGGAGTGGGAGCGGTTGAAGCCGCTCACCAGGGCCGAGGACGAGGCGACCTTGGTCGCCTTGCGGGAGGCCTTCCGCGCCGGCATCCCGGAGCAATGGGGCGAGGCGGAGCGGCGCGACGCCCGGCGCATGTTCGAGATCCTGAGGGAGCTGGGCGGCGACAAGCTGGTCGGCACCACCCGCGAGCTGCAGGCGGGGACCTTCTGGTCCGGCCTGAGTTTCTGAAACCGTGGGCGCGGGGATGAGATCCTCGTTCTTGATCCAGCTCGCCTCCATCGTCCTGCTGGTGGCGCTCTGGCAGGTGGCGGCGGCGGCCATGGACGACAGTCGTTTGCTGCCGGGACCGGTGGCGGTGCTGGACGTGCTCGTGCGCGACATCGGCGACGGCGAACTGCCCTATCACGTCGGTGTCACCCTGGCGCGAGTCGCCGCCAGTTTCGTGCTCGCCATGACGATCGGGATCGCCATCGGCATCGCCATGGGTCGAGCCAAGACGCTAGACCGCTTCTTCGACAGCTGGCTGATCCTGTTCCTCAACATCCCGGCCCTGGTGACCATCATCCTGGCCTATGTCTGGTTCGGACTGGTGGAGGCCGCCGCCATCGGCGCGGTGGCGATCAACAAGATCCCTACCGTCGTGGTCACCGTGCGCGAGGGAACGCGGGCGCTCGAGCGCGACTACATGGAGATGGCCGAGGTCTTTCGGGTGGGCCAGTGGCGGCAATTGCAACAGGTGGTGCTGCCCCAGCTTTACCCCTTCCTGATGGCGGCCGCGCGATCGGGCCTGGCACTGATCTGGAAGATCGTGCTGGTCGTGGAGCTGCTCGGCCGCAGCAACGGCGTGGGCTTCCAGCTCTACCTGTTCTTCCAGCTTTTCGACGTTGCCAGCATCCTGGCCTATACCATCGCCTTCGTCGCCGTGATTCAGACGATCGAGCTAACCCTCATGCGGCCGGTGGAGCGGTGGGCCACGCGGTGGCGGCGATGAGCCCGTTCGAAATCGCGATCCGTCTCAAGCGTTATCCCGCCGTGGATAAGGCCGGCGCCCATGCCGCGCTCAAGGACCTGCGGTTCGCCCTGGCTCAAGGGGAGTTCGTGTGCGTGGTCGGACCTTCCGGCTGCGGCAAGACCACCCTGCTCAACATCGTTGCCGGGCTTGATCGCGACTTCGACGGCCATGCGGACCTGGGCGCCAGCGCCAACGCCGCCGATGCCCGCCCGACCATCGGCTACGTGTTTCAGAACCCGCGATTGTTGCCCTGGCGTACGGCGGTCGAGAACATCGAGCTGGTGTTGAGCAAGGAGCAGCGCCACTCCGGCGTCATCGACGAGTTGCTGGCCGCCACCGGGCTGGAGGGGGCGCGCCATGTCTATGCCAGCCGCCTGTCCACGGGGATGAGCCGGCGGGTGGCGCTGGCCCGCGCCTTCGCCATCCAGCCCGAGCTCCTGTTGATGGACGAACCCTTCGTCTCCCTCGACGAGCCCACCGCGCAACGCCTGCGCCTGCTGCTGCTGGACATCTGGCGGGCGCGGCCGACCACGGTGTTGTTCGTCACCCACAACCTGCGCGAGGCGATTATGCTGGCCGACCGCATCGTGTTTCTGTCGGCGGCTCCGGGCTCGGTCATCGCCGAGGTGGCGGTGGATCTTCCCCGCGACCGACGCGCCGACGAAGCCGCGGTGGAGGCCTACCGCGCCGCCCTCCTGCGCCAAAACCAGGCCCTGTTCCCCCGCCCGGATTAACCGCCCGGCGCCATCCGGGGATGGAGGCGTGGATGGGCGAGAGAAGCGGCGCCCCGCAGCTCAGCGATCTTGGGGGTCTGGCATGGTTAGGCCGTCCCTGCGTAAAGTCCGTAAACCGCCATCTTTCACCTGGCCAGGGTTCCAGCATCGAGGGCGGCGCCGGGAAAGGGCGATGGGTCCGAGTCCCGCGCCCTGCGATCATTTGCCGAGCCGCCGGGACGCAACCGCCAAGGCCGAAAACCTCGTCGGCCTCTGAGCGACGCCTTTTATAGATAGGTTTCGTCTAGGTAGGTTCCGTCATCCCGCTATCTGACAGGGCCCATATGGGAGGTCCGGCCACGATGTCTTTTCTTGACGTTGCCTAGGCAAGCGTGCAAAATCGCTTCATCGTAACCGAGCTGCCAAACTGGAGTTCCGTGGCTGGGCTCACGGGACGCGAAAAGAAAATACAAGGCTCGGGAACCTATGGGGAGGGAGAACCATGAAATTGGTGACTAAGTTTGCTGTCCTTGCGGCGGCCACGTTCGCCGTGGGGCTCCTTTACGTCTCGCCGGTCCAGGCCGGACCGGTGACGTATCAAGACCTTTTGACCTCCGACGACGATACATCCTCATGGCTGCAGTACGGCCGCACCTATGACGGCCATCGCTATGTTCGCTTGGACCAGATCAACCGGTCCAACGTCAACCGGCTTCGGCCCGTGTGGATTTTCCCGACCGGAGGCGAGAACCGCGGTCTGCAAGCGACCCCGCTCGTCCATGATGGCGTGATCTACATGTCGGCCGATGAATCGCGCGTTTTCGCGATCGACGCCCGCACCGGTGCGAAGATATGGGCGTACGACCCAGAGGTCGCGGAAGAGGCGGAGCGCGTCTATTGCTGCGGGTCGCAGAACCGTGGCGTGGCGCTCTTGGATGACAAGGTGTTCGTCGCCACCATGGACGCCCGCATAGTCGCGCTCAACAAGGACACCGGCGAGGAAATTTGGGACACGGTGGTGCACACCTGGGAAGATGGCTACAGCATCACCGGCGCGGTGCTCGCGGTCAAGGACATGGTGCTGACGGGCGTTGCCGGCGGCGAGTTCGGCATCCGCGGGTTCGTCAAGGCCTTCGACGCCGACACCGGCGAGCTTCGCTGGACCGCTTACGCGATCCCCGAAGGGGACGATTCCTGGCCGGGCGACATGTGGAAGGACGGCGGAGGCTCCACCTGGACCACCGGCGCCTTCGACCCCGAGCTCAACCTGGTCTACTGGCACGTCGGTAACGCGGGCCCCTGGAACTGCAATCTGCGCCCGGGCGACAACAAGTGGACCGCGGGCGTGATCGCGATCGACGCCGATTCCGGCGACATCGTCTGGGGCTTCCAGTACACCCCGCACGACTGCTGGGACTATGACAGCGTCAGCACGCCGGTTCTCGCCGACATCGTGATCGACGGCCAGATGAGGAAGACCCTTCTCCACCACGACAAGAACGGCTTCTTCTACGCCATCGACCGCACCAACGGCGAGTTCATCTACGGCAAGCCCATGGTTCCCGGGCTCAACTGGGCCTTCGGGCTCGACCCGGTGACCGGTCGGCCGGACGTCAACCCGGACTTCGTGGCGGTGACCGGCGGGCCCGAGGTCGCGCCGATCATCCCCAGCCTCGAAGGCGCGATCGACTGGCAGCCTCTGGCCTACAACTCCGATACCGGCTTGATCTACTTCCTGTCCAACACCTGGGCCATGGGCTATAAGTTCTACGAAGACTGCCCGCGTCCGACAGGGGCGGGTGAGTGGTATCTGTGCGCGGACTATCAGCAGTACATCCGCCCGGACATTCCCGTCGGCGCGTTCCTGGCGGTCGACGTGGCCACCGGCAACGAGGTCTGGCGCACCACCAACACCCTGCCGTTCTGGTCCGGGGTCGTCGTCACCTCGGGCGGTCTCGTGTTTATGGGTGACAACTACGGGCACGCCATGGCGATGGACGCCCACAACGGCACGGTGCTCTGGCGCTTCCCGACCGGCTCGCCGATCACGGGAAGCCCGATCACCTATGATATCGACGGTGTGCAGTACGTGCTGTTCCCCTCGGGCATGTCCGGCGACATGACCTTCTACTACACCAACCCGAAGGCCGGGAACCTCATCGCCTTCGCGCTCGACGGCGGGGGTACGCCGCCTCACCCGGTGGGTAACAACCTCCAGTACGTTCCGGGCGGTCATTCGCCCGTCGGCGAGGCGGGCATGTTCCTCGGTGGCAGAGTCATCGAGGGGTATGGCTACCCGCCCACGGAGGAAAAGCCACTCGTACAATAATCCAACACCAAATCCTCACCCATACACCCGGCGGAAGGCAGCCGCATCTTGTGCCCTTCCGCCGGGCTTTTTTCTGCCCTGGGTGCCCTGGTGCTTGGGGCAGCGATCCTATTTTCGGGAGGCCAGCTCGCCGCGAGCAACGGCGAGCCAGCCGCGGACGAAGCGGAGTTCGCCGCCGGGGAGGCCGAGGACGACGCGTTCACCAATCCCTTTCTCGGGGATCCGGAGGCGATCGAGGAGGGCTACTGGCTGTTCCTCGCGCGCTGCACCGGCTGCCACTGGAACCCGTTGCGTGGCCCCCGGATCTTCCAGACCAAGCGGAGCTACGAGTATTTCTTGGAGGTCGTGATCAACGGGCGGAAGACCCTCCGGACCATGCCTCCCTTCGGCTCCCTCCTGTCGCCCGACGACATCTCGAAGATTCACGCCTTCCTCATGTCCCGAAAAGGCCTTAGAGATTAGGGAGTCGGGGCCGCCCGAGCCTTAAGGACAATCCAGTCGGCCGCCACGACGCGTCTCCGTCGCGTGGCGCGGCGCAAAGGCGCGTCGCGTGGCGCCGAGACTGCCGGGTGCGCCGGTGCGCGCCCCTAATCGCTCAGGCTTGAGGCAGGTTTCGATTCAAAAGAGCCTGCTAGGCGCAGGCTCGGGCGAGGCGTTGAACGGCAAGCTCGTGGTCCGTTGCCGGCGTCGTGGCGAACGGAGGATGGGGTCTGCGAGGGTGCCGCGGCGCGGTCGGCCCGCACCCGACGGCTTCAATGCAGGGATCCAACACCCACTGCCGCGCCGAGGACCAAGACCCGAATCATGACAGCCTATGCCCTGGCCTCGCGGGTGGCGCCGGCCGGATTACAGCTCGGCGCAAGCGTAGCAGTTGATTTCCATCCCGACGGCGATTTCGACGATTTTGGGCTTACGCCAGACTTGCCTCATCGTGACCTCCCTATTTCCCTATATCTTCGTTCTTCGGGCTTCGGAATTTCCGAAGCCGCGACAAGCGCATTATCTACGCGAAGCGGGATGCAATGCAAGGGATTATAATGACACACCGACCCGGCGGCCCCGGAGGGCCGAGTCGCCGGAGGACCTAAGCGCATCGCCTCGTTGGTGCGAGGCCGGATCACACGCCAGGGGCGTGGCCCGCTCGAAGAATTGAGCCGAGGGGGATGCCCGTGGGAGGCGCTGGGCATGATCTTTTTCCCTGTCGCCGCCGCCCGGACAAGCGCTGTTCCCGACCCCTGCATCGGCCGCAGCCGCGCCGGTTCCGGCGGTTGGGCCCTGGCCTCGGGCGCGGTCATCGCCGAGGTGGCGGTGGATCTTCCCCGCGACCGGCGCGCCGATGATGCGATAGAAGCCTTCCGCGCCGGGCTCCTGCGCCAAAACCAGGCCCTGCTCGGCACCCCAGGGTGACGGCCTGGCGACCAGGCCTGCTCCCTTCCGCGCGGCATTAGCCGGTAGTGACGGTCTTGCGGCTCATCATTCCCCGGGCCGGGTTATAGCCGTAGATGGCCAGTCCCACGAAGAGCGCCAGCACGCCCACGGTGATAAGCAGCGAGAGGAAGTTAACCTGCCCGTAGAGGGCGAAGCGGATGGTTTCCACCGCATGGGTGAAGGGGTTGGCCAAACAGATCTGGTAGAGCAGCAGGCTCGACTCCTTCATTTTCCACAGCGGATACAGCGCCGAGGACAGGAAGAACATGGGGAAGATCACGAAGTTCATGATCCCGGCGAAGTTCTCGAGCTGCTTGATGACCGAGGACAGCAGCATGCCGAGCCCGCCCAGCATGAGGCCCGAAACCACCAGGGCCGGAAACAGGGTCAAATAGCCGAGGGGCGGCATCTCGATCCCGAAGAAGTAGGCGATCAGAAGAAAGGCATACACCTGGAGGATCGAGACGAAGGCGCCGGCGAGGAGTTTGCACATAAGCAGGTACCAGCGTGGCAAGGGACTGACCAGCAGGGTGCGCATGCTGCCCATCTCGCGGTCGTAGACCATGGAGAGCGAACTTTGCATGCCGTTGAAGAGCTGGATCATGCCGATCAGCCCGGGGATGATATAGACCTCGAAGGTCACATAGGTCTCATAGGGCGGGATGATGGAGAGGCCGAGGGCGGCGCGGAACCCGGCGGCGAAGACCAGCAGCCAGACCAGGGGCCTGACCAGCGCCGCAACGAAGCGTTCGCGCTGGTGCACGAAGCGCAGCGCCTCGCGCGACACGATACCCAGGAAGCAGCGATAGTAATGGGTGGCCGTCACGGCCCCGAGTCCGCCTCATCGCCGGTGAGAACGTCGAATGCCTCGCCGACGCTATTCACCCCGGCGGCTCGGTTGACGTCGTTGACGCTGCCCTGTGCCCGGATCAAGCCCTTGTGCAGCATGATGACGCGGTCGTCGTCGAACACCTCGTCGATCAGATGGGTCGCCCACAGCACGGCGATGCCGTCCTCGCGGCATAGGCGGTGTACATGCTCGACGATCCCCCGGCGGGTGGGCACGTCGAGACCCACCGTGGGCTCGTCCAGCAGGAGCACCCGCGGGCGGTGCAAAAGCGCGCGGGCGATCTCCACCCGCCGCCGGTGGCCGCCGTTGAGCCGCCGCACCTTCTCCCCCCGCCGCTCATACATCCCGAGGCGGGTCAGCTCGGTCTCGATGCGATGTTGCGCCTCCTGCCGCCCCATGCCGTGGAGGGCGGCGTGGTAAAGAAGGTTGTGCCGCACCGTCAGGTCGAGATCCAGGGTCGGCTGCTGGAACACCACGCCGATCTGGGCCAGGGCCCGCGTCGGCCGCCGGCGCACATCCGCGCCTTTGATCCGGATCGTGCCATTGCGGCTCTCGTAGAGATGGGTGATGAGCGAGAACAGCGTGGTCTTGCCGGCACCGTTGGGGCCCAGGAGGACGACGAACTCCCCCGGCTGGATGGCGAATGAGATCTCTTCAAGGGCGAAGCGGTTGCCGAAGCTGTAGCTGAGCCCCGCTACCTCGAGGGCGGCGCCATCCGTCGCATCCGCCGCCAGGTTGCCGCGCGCCTGCTCCGTCACGGGCGTGCCTCCCGCTGCCCTGGCCGGCCGGGGCGCTGCCGTCCAGCCCACCGGGGCCGGCGGTGTCCTGCGCCCGACCGGCTCATGGCCTGACCGCGACGCCCCAGGGAAAGCGCCCCACGGTGATGGATTTGGTCACCTTTAGCCGCCCAACGTCGATCACCGAAACGTCGTTGCTGCGTCCGTTGGTGGTGAACAGCAGCGACTCGTCGGGGCTGAAGGCGAGCTGCCACACCCGCTGGCCGACAAGCAGGTAGTCCTCCACCTCGTATGTGCGGGCGTCGATCACCGCCACCCGGTTGGCCGGGCCGAGCGCGACGAAGGCCCATCTCCCATCGGAGGTGAGCCGCACGCCCACCGGCTGGATGCCCTCCCGCGAGATGCCTGGGATCGAAAACCCGATGACCTTGACGATCTCGCGCGTGGCCGCGTCGATGACGCTGACCGTTCCGCCGACCTCCGAGCTCACCCATAGATAGCGGCCGTCGTGATTGAACTGGGCATAACGGGGGCGTGCGTCGACCAGCACGTTGCTCACTATCTCCATGGTCTCGGTGTCGATGAAATGGGCCATGTTGGTGGTTTCGGAGGTGTTGACGAGCCACCTGCCGTCGGGGCTGATGGCCAGGCCCTCGGGCTCCACGCCGACGGGGATTTCGGCCAGCACGGTGCGCTCTTCGATATCCACCACGGTGACCAGGTTGTCGTCCTCGTTCGCGATGTAAAGAATGCGGCCGTCGGGATGGAGCACGAACACCTCGGGGTCGGGGCCGGAAGGAATCTCACCCACCACGGTCAGGGTTTCCAGATCCAGCACCTGCACCGTGTCGTCGTCGCTGGCGCAAATGTAAAGTTGGCGGTTGTCGGCGCTGAAGCCGATCCCGCGCGGTCGCCGCCCGACCGGCACCGTCTCCACCACCTCGAGAGTGTCGCCGTCTATGATGCTGATCGTGTTGTCCTTCTCGTTCGAGACGTAGATGGTGATGGCCTCGGCCGTGGGAAGCGGCGCAATGGCGAAAGCCACAAGAAAAGCCACAAGAGCGGCCAGCACCGACGCGGCTCTTAGGGCTTTCCTTGCTATTCGCGGTTGCGCTTTGTTTCGCAAAGCGCTGTCTCCTCTTGGCTAGTTCCTCCCGTCACAGGAGGTTGATTCGACGAAGATGGGCGCCGAAAGCATCGGGACAATTTACCACAAACACGTCCGATGCGTGGACCTGTCATTCGATTGCGTTAATCCAGCTCACAGCCTGACTCAGGCCGGTCATAGCCAAGGGTGTCGAGCTCGGTGTACTGGTGGAGGAACCCTCTCTGGGGCGAGACCGAAACCAGGGTCCTTGGCGCCGCGAGCAGAACCGGCTGGCGTAGCTGCCCGTTCCAGGGACGGAAGGAGAGCGCCACGCCCTTGAACGCGGCGAGGGCAAACTCGGGTCCGCGCAGATATGCCGCCACCTTGTCGAACGCCGTGGATTGGGCCCGCGTCGCGGCCTCGCCGATGACCCGCACCGCCGCCCATACCGCGTGGTCGAGCGGAGTCATCCAGCGCCCGACCAGCTTGTGGAACCGCCTCTGGAGTTGCCATCCGCCCCATTGCTCATGGGTGCGGTGCCACATGGTCGGCACCAGGCCCTGGGTGCCGGCCACCAGCCTGGGCTCCCAGGTGCGATAGATCAGGTACTCGCCGAACTCGCCGATCTCGTCGGCGACGATCAGGACGTCATAGTCGATCCCCTGGGTGAAGACCGGCATCTCCGCCTGGGCGGTACGTCTGGCGTCGGGACCATAGTCCCAGACCTTTTCGGCTACGATCTTGCCGCCGAAGCGCCCGGCGGCGCGCCGCACCGCGGCGGCGAACAGCCGGTCTTCATCCCGCCGCCCCACCACCAGGAACCATTTGCGCCACTTCTTCCAAATCAGATACTGCGCCAGCGCGTCGGCCAGCATGGCGCGGCTGGGCAGGATGTGCAGGACGTTGGGGCGACAGTCGGCGTTGCGCAAGGTGTCGTCGGACGCACCGGCGTTGTAGATCAGAACCCCCTGCGCCTCGGGCAAATCGGCGAGCTTGAGTAGCTTGTCCGTGGGCAGGTTGGTGATGACATGGCGATAGCCTTGCCCCACCAACTCGCGGAACGCCGCCACCATGTCGCCGTCGACGGGCACCACGACTTCGAAAAATTCGAACTTCTGGTTGGTGAATTGGCCGGTGGTGTTGTTGTCGGCGATCGCCAAGCGGCCGCCCTGAAGGCCTTCATCCTGCGGGGGTTCGTCGAGACCGTAGATCACCGATGGGCGCTCCACCTCTTGGGTGAAGTAGACGATGCGCAGGGTCTCGACGTCCTCCTCCGCGGCCGCCGGGGGCAAACCCAGATACAGCAGAGCCAACGACGCGACGATGCCACGGATCAGAGCCCAACCGCCGGAACCGGCGCGGCTGCGGCCGGCGCAGAGACCGGGATCAGCGCTTGTCCGTGCGGTAGCGACAGGGAAAAAGATCATGTCCCAACGCCTCCCATGGGAATCTTCCTGGTCTCGATTCTTCGAGTGGGCCACGCCCCTGGCGTATGATCCGGCCTCGCACCAACGAGGCGATGCGCTGGTCCTTCGGCGACTCGGCCCCCTGGAGCCGCCGGGTCGGTATGTCATATAATCCCTTGCATTGCATCCCGCTTCGCATAGATAATGCGTCTGTCGCGCCTTCGGAAATTCCAAGGTTCGGAAATTTCGAGGAATGAAGATAGAGGAATGAAGATATAGGGAGGATACAATGAGGCAAGTCTGGCGTAAGCCCAAGATCGTCGAGATCGCCGTCGGGATGGAGATTAACTGCTACGCTTGCGCCGAGCTAGACACCTAGACATATGCCCGACCAGCGGGAAGCGGGCAATCGTGGAAGGGCGTAGTGTGGGTGCTCGTTTTGGGCTCGGCCGCAGGCGGCGGCTTTCCTCAGTGGAACTGTAACTGCTTAAACTGCCGGCGTGTCTGGGCCGGGGACGACGCGGTTGTGCCCCAAACACAATCGTCCGTTGCCGTGAGCTCGGGTGACGGCTCGTGGTTTCTTCTGAACGCGTCGCCCGACCTGCGTGAGCAGATTATCAAAAATGCCGAGTTGCATCCGCTTGAGGGCAATCGCCACAGCCCGATCGTAGGTGTTGTCCTTACAAATGCTGATGTCGACCACGTGGCCGGGCTGCTGACCCTGCGGGAAAGGCAGCCGCTGGTGGTATACGGCACCGATAGAGTGCAAAGAGTCCTGAGCGGTAACAGCATTTTCGGCGTGCTCGATCCGGATTTGGTGCGACGCCAGACCCTCGAAATCGGAAGTCCGGTATCCCTGACCTTGCCGGACGGGCGGCCCAGCGGCATCGAGGTCGAGGCCCTGGCGGTTCCCGGCAAGGTGGCCCTGTATCTGGAAGACCCGCAGGCAGGACCGAATTTCGGTTCTGTCACGGAGGACACGATCGGCCTCAGGGTGGCGGAAACGGGGACGGAGCAGGGCTTCTATTACATCCCGGGCTGCGCGGCCATGACCCCGGAGCTTTGCGAGCGGCTTCGCGGCGCGCGGTTGGTCCTGTTCGATGGGACGCTATGGAAGGACGACGAGATGATCACCGCCGGCGTCGGGACGAAAACGGGCAAGCGGATGGGGCATATGAGCATTTCGGGGCCGGACGGAACCCTCGATGCGTTTGCGACTCTCGGAGTGGAGCGTAAGGTGTTCATACACGTGAACAACACCAATCCCATCTTGCTCCCTGATTCGCCGGAGCGGGCCGCGGTCGAGGCGGCGGGCTGGGTGGTGGCCTACGACGGCATGGAGATCCGGCTGTGACGGAGGTGTTGAACCCCGACGAGCTTGAGCGTCGCCTCCGGGAGATTGGGGCGGAGCGCTACCACAACCATCACCCGTTTCACAAGTTGCTGCACGCCGGCAAGCTGAACCGCGGGCAGGTCCAGGCTTGGGCGCTCAACCGTTATTATTACCAAAGCCGCATCCCGATAAAGGATGCGGCTTTGGTCTCGCGCCTGACCGACCCGGCGCTGCGCCGCGAGTGGCGCCGGCGGATCGTCGACCACGACGGGGAGGCGCCGGATGACGGCGGCATCGCGCGCTGGTTGACCTTGACCGACGGTCTGGGACTCGACCGCGCTTGCGTGGAATCGACGCGCGGCGTCCTGCCGGCCACCAAGTTCGCCGTCGATGCCTATGTTCAGTTTGTCCGCGGGCGCTCCATTCTCGAAGCCATCGCCTCGTCCCTCACCGAGTTGTTCTCGGCCGGCATCATTTCCGAGCGCGTGGCCGGCATGCTGGCGAACTACTCGTTCGTGGACGAGCAGGCGTTAGCCTATTTCAACGCGCGCTTGACCCAGGCGCCGCGCGACTCTGAGTTCGCGCTCGCCTATGTGAAGCGCGAGGCGCGCACGCCCGATCAACAGCAGGCGGTGTTGGACGCCCTGGTTTTCAAATGCGATCTGCTGTGGGCGCAGCTCGATGCGCTCTACCACGCTTACGTCGAGCCGGGGCACGTTCCCCCGGGGGCCTTCGTGCCGGACGGGGTGGGATGAACCGCCGCGTGGTCATAGAGCTCACCTCGATGCCGCGCCTGCCGCGGCACGTCAAGCTGCGCTTTGACAAGCAACGGAATCGCTGGATCATTCTGGCGCCCGAACGCGTGCTCGTGCCCGACGAGATCGCCCTCGAAGTCGTCAAACGCTGTACCGGCAAGGCCAGTGTGGCGGCCGTCGTCGAAGACCTTGCCGCAAGCTTCGACGCCCCGCGCGAGGAGATCGAATCAGACGTGACCCGTCTTCTCCAAGACCTCGCCGACAAGGGATTCGTGGTGACATGAGCGCGCCCGACCCACCTCTCGCGGTGCTCGCCGAGCTCACCCATCGGTGCCCGTTGCAGTGCCCTTACTGCTCGAACCCGGTGGACCTGGAGCGCGCGAGTAGTGAGCTCGACACCGCGACCTGGTGCCGGGTCCTCGATGAGGCTGCCGAGATGGGCGTGCTCCAGGTCCACTTCTCGGGCGGCGAGCCAACCGTGCGCAAGGACCTCGAAGAGCTCGTGCGCCATGCGACGCGGGGCGGGCTTTACAGCAACCTGATCACCGCCGGGGTGCTGCTCGATGAGGCGCGGATCGAGGCGCTGGCCGCGGCCGGTCTCGAACACGTCCAGCTCAGCTTTCAGGACAGCGAGGCGGCCAACGCGAATCGCATCGGCGGCTTTCGGGGCGGTCATCAGAAGAAGCACCAGGTCGCCCGATGGGTGCGCAAGGCGGGGCTGCCGCTCACCGTCAACGCCGTCGTCCACCGGCAGAACCTGGACCATCTCGAAGACATCATCGAGATGGCGGTCGCGCTCGACGCGGAGCGGCTGGAGGTGGCGCATGTGCAGTATTACGGCTGGGCGCTGAAGAACCGCGCGGCGTTCCTGCCGACGCGGGCACAGCTCGACGCCGCCACCGCGGTTGTCGCCGCGGCGCGCGAGCGGCTCAAGGGCACCCTGGTGATCGACTATGTCGTGCCGGATTACTACGCGCGCTGGCCCAAGGCCTGCATGGGCGGCTGGGGACGGCACTTCCTCAACATCACCCCGGCCGGCAAGGTCTTGCCCTGCCACGCGGCCGAGAGCATTCCAAGCTTGCGTTTCGACACGGTCGCCGAACGGCCGCTGGCCGAGATCTGGGCTCAGTCCGAGGCGTTCCAGCGCTTCCGCGGCACCGACTGGATGCCGGAGCTCTGCCACTCGTGCGCGCGGCGGGAGATCGACTGGGGCGGGTGCCGATGCCAGGCCTTCGCGCTTACCGGGGACGCCGCCAACACCGACCCGGCCTGCCAGCTCTCGTCCCTGCACGAGGGCGTCTACGCCCTGGCCGAGCGGGAGGCCGGCGCCCCGCCTCCGGCCTTCACCTATCGGCGCATCGGCGGAGCGGCCTAGCTACTATGCGATGCGGCACGGTAACCCTGGGATTTTCCAGCGATGCAGGGGATGGACCCGAGCGTCACGGAGCGGCAGGACAGGGGATGGACCCGAGCGTCACGGAGCGGCAGGACAGGGGATGGACCCGAGCGTCACGGAGCGGCAGGACAGGGGATGGACCCGAGCGTCATGGAGCGGGCAGGACAGGGGCATTGGAACTTGCGGCTTGGCAAGGCATGGAAGCCCGTTGCGAGTCGACCGGTCGGTGGACGGAATCCAGGAACGGGCCGTTGGAACGGAGCTGCCGAGGCCGGAGACGTCATCGGGCTTGAGCGAGGCCTTTTGGGGGCCGTCATCCAGCTATCTGACAGGGCCCATATGGGAGGCCCGGCCACGATGTCTTTGTCTTGACGTTGCCCAGGCGAATGTGCAACATGGCTTGGTTAACAATTGGGCCGATAAGCCGCGCGCGCCTGGCCGAGATCAAGGGGACAAGCAAGATCAAGGGGATGCGCAAGCGGAAAGAACGCGGATAAAACACGGCTCGAGAATCTATTGGGAGGAAAACCATGAAATCATTGTCTAAGATTGCTGTCCTTGGGGCGGCCACGGTCGCCGTGGGTCTCCTTTACGCCTCGCCGGTCCAGGCCCATGTGGAGACCGAAGACCTGGTGAACGCGGATGCCAACAAGGCCGAATGGCTGATGTATGGCCGCACCTATGACAACCAGCGCTTCAGCCCGCTGACCGAGATCACCCCCGCAAATGTTTCGGAGATGACGCCGGTCTGGGCGTTTTCCACGGGCGGCAAGTTCGCCGGCCTCGAGGGGACGCCCTTGTTCCATGACGGCGTGCTCTATGTCTCCGCCGACTATGCGCGGGTCTTCGCGATCGACGCGCGCACCGGGATGGTGAAGTGGAGGTATGTGCCGGAATATGACGAAGGGCTTGACGCCGTGGTGTGCTGCGGTCCGTCCAACCGAGGCCTGGCGCTCAAGGGCGACTTCGTCTATGTCCAGCTGTTGGACACTCGGCTGGTCGCCCTCAACATCGCCGACGGCACGGTCGCCTGGGAGGCGACGATGGACGACTGGCGACAAGGCATCGCCTCGACGGGCGCGCCGCTGGTCGTTAAGGACCACGTGATCGTCGGCCACGCCGGGGGCGAATTCGGCGTGCGGGGCTACATCAGGTCCTACAACGCCCAGACCGGCGCGCTCGAGTGGACCGCCTACACCATTCCCGGCCCCGGCGAGCCGGGTAACGAGACCTGGCCCGGGGATACCTGGATGCGGGGCGGCGGCACAACCTGGGTGACCGGGATCTATGATCCCGAGCTCGACCTGCTCTACTGGGGAGCGGGCAACCCGGCGCCGTGGAACGCCGACGTGCGCCTGGGGGACAACCTGTGGTCAAACTCCCTCATTGCGTTCGATCCAGACAGCGGGGATATCCAGTGGGGCTTCCAGTTCACCCCGAACGATCCCTTCGACTATGACGGCAACGCGCCCGGGCCGATCCTGATCGATGTCACCATCGACGGCGAGGCGATCAAGGCCATGGTGCAGTCGAACCGGAACGGCTTCCTGTATGTGCTGAACCGGGAGAACGGTGAGTTCATCTACGCCGTTCCCACCATCGATGGGATCAACTGGACCACGGGCATCGATCCGGTAACCGGCCGTGCCAGCATCGACATGACGATGTACCCGATGAGCGGCGGACCGAAGATCGAACCCATCATTCCCAATCTCGAGGGTGGAACCAATTGGTTCCCCGCGGCCTATAACCCCGATCTCGGCTACATCTTCTTCAACACCAACGACTGGGCCATGATGTTGAAGGCGATTCCGGAGGAGGACATCGTATATGTGCCCGGCGAATATTACGGGCTGCATGACTTCCAGGCCTACCGGCTGGGGGAGAACTTCGGATACACCAAGGCCTTCGACGTCGCCAACAAGAAGTTCGTTTGGGAGGTGCCGAGTACGGAGATGTTGTTCGCCGGCTTGCTGGCGACCAAGGGCGGCCTCGTCTTTACCGGCGACGAGCGGGGCTTCTTCATGGCCATCGACGCCAAGTCCGGCGAGGTGCTGTGGCGGTTCCAGACCGGGTCGGGGATCAACGCCTCGCCGATCTCCTACGAGCTGGACGGCAAGCAGTATGTCGCCATCCTGTCAGGTATGGGCGGCGACCCGCTCTATTACTACTTGGAGGAGCCCAAGGGCGGCATGCTCTGGGTCTTCGCCATCGACGGCGTGCTTCAGGACAGCCCGGCGTCCAACGTTGTACCGATTCCGGGAGCAGTGCCCCTGTTTGAACAGTAAGCGGGGCGCAATGGCTTTAGCACGGGCCCGGCCGCGGTGAGGCGATCATTGATCGGCTTCGTCGCGGCCGGGCTCGTTGCTGTGGTGGCATCGTCGTCGGCGTGGTCTCAAGCCGGCGACACGGCCGAGGAGGAGCTCAAGAACCCCTATCTGGGGCAGGAGGAGGCGATTGCGGAGGGCAGGCGGACCTACCGGGGCAGGTGCATCCTTTGCCACCGGAATATGGGCGGACGAGGCCCGAACCTCTTCGCGACCAAGCTCACCGACGAGCAGTTCCTGGAGGTGGTGATCAACGGGCGCTTGGGCATGAGGGGGCCGATGCCCGCCTTCGGTTACAGAATGTCGTTAGACGACATCTGGAAGGTCCACGCCTTCATCAAATCCCGAGATCGCTTTTAAGCCCAGGGCGGGCCTGGCCCCAACCTTCGCAAGCCCGAGCCGGGCGACGAGGCGTTCTTCGAGACCGTGATGAACGGCCGGCGAGACGGCCGCGCCAGGGCGGCATCCCTCGCCGGCCGTTTTCTCATCGCGCCGCCTCGCCTCCCGCGAAGTAGGCGCGGCTCAAACCGAAGATCGTCACGCTCAGCAACAGCAGGGCGATCAGGTTGGGCACTGCCATCAGCGCATTCATAACGTCGGCGAACAGCCACACCACGGGAAGGCTGATGACGGCGCCGATGAAGAGCACCGCCACCCAGAGGAGGCGGTAGGGCAGGATAACGCGCACGCCGAAGAGGAATGCCGCACAGCGCTCGCCGTAGAAGCTCCACCCGAGGGTAGTGGTGAAGGCGAAGACGACGAGGCCGAAGGTCACCACCCAGGTGCCCACGGTGGGCAGGCCCGTGTTGAAGGCGAGCGCGGAGAGCGACGCGCCGGTCTCGCCGCTGGTCCAGGCCCCGGTCGTGATGATTACCAGCGCCGTCATGGTGCAGACGATGATGGTGTCGATAAAGACGCCGATCATGGCGATGGAGCCCTGGCGGGCGGGGTGTGTCGTGCGCGCGGTGGCATGGGCGATCGGCGCGCTGCCGAGGCCCGCCTCGTTCGAGAAGATGCCACGGGCGACGCCGAAGCGGATCGTCGCCATCACGCCGGCGCCCAGGAACCCGCCGACGGCCGCCGTGCCCGAGAAGGCGTCGCGGAAGATCATGCCGATGGCGCCCGGCACCTGGGGCGCGTTGAGGACCAGGATGACGAGCGCGCCGAGGACGTAGACGATGGCCATGAAGGGCACGAGGTGCTCGACGACCTGGGCAATGCGCTTCAGGCCGCCGATGATGACGGCGAAGACGAGGGCGGCCAGGGCGAGGCCGGTGGCCCAGGTGGGTACCGACAGGGACTGCTCGAGGACGTCCGCCACCGAGTTGGCCTGCACCATGTTTCCGATGCCGAAGGCGGCGATCATGGCGAACAGCGCGAAGGCGGCGCCGAGCCACTTCCAGCGTGGGCCGAGGCCGTTCTTGATGTAGTACATCGGGCCGCCGACATAGGCGCCGCGCTCGTCGACCTCGCGGTAACGTACGGCCAACACAGCCTCGCTGTACTTCGTCGCCATGCCGACCAGCGCGGTGATCCACATCCAGAACACCGCACCGGGCCCGCCGAGGTAGATCGCCGTCGCCACGCCGGCGATGTTGCCGGTGCCGATCGTCGCAGATAGCTCGGTCATGAGCGCCTGGAACGGTGTGATCTCGCCTTCGGCGCTCTCCTCCGGGTGGCGCCCGGCAAAGAGCTGCTTGAAGCCGTAGCCGAGCTTGCGGATCGGCATGACTCTAAGGCCGATCGTCAGAAACAGGCCGGTGCCGAGCAGCATCAGCAGCATCGGCGGGCCCCAGACCACTCCGCTGATGGTCTCGAGAGCGGAACTCAGAGCGTACATGGCAACCCCCCCTGGAAATGTCAGTCGTTCGTGCGGAGCAGCCCCCAAACGCTCCGACGATCCGGCATGGTAACCAATCCCAGGGGCATTGCAACTGCCCGAGCGGGAACCGCGCCAGTCCTCGTCACTGCGGACATTGCCTGAATGTAGCGCGGCCCAGCGGTCTCTCCGATTCCATTCGAGGCGTTAGGAAAGCTCTACCAGACGTACTTCTTCAGACCCGAGAGCCCCTTGCGTGCAAAGAGCATGACAACGATTAAAAGCGCGCCGAACAGCACGAGGCGCCAGGCGCCGAGGCCGCGGAAGTACTCCTGGAAGCCGATCAAAAGGAGCCCGGCAAAGAGCGAGCCCCACAGCGTGCCGCGCCCGCCGACATAGGTGATGGTCAGTATCTCCACCGTGCGCGGGAGGCCAAATTCCTCCGGGGTTGGCGACAGGATGCCGATGTAGTGGGCGTAGTAAGCGCCCATGATGCCGGTGAAGAAGCTCGCCACCGTGAAGTTGAGTAGCTTGTACCTGGTCGCGTTGAGGCCGAGGCTCTCGGCCGCCAGTTGGTCCTCGCGGATCGCCTGGAAGGCGAGCCCGAACTTCGAGCGCACGAGCAGCCACATGGCCATCAGGATGATCGTTCCGAGCACGATCAGCAGGTAGTAGTAGGCGAGAAGGTTATCGCGGCCGAAGTCAACGCCAAGGATGCTGGGGAAGGGATCGACGCTCAGTCCCAGAACGCCGCGCGTATATTCCGGTGTGTTCGAGATGGAGAAACGCACGGCCTCGCCCACGAAGAAGGTCATGAGCGCGAGGTAGAGCCCCTTCAACCGGATCGTGATGATGCCGGTAATGAATCCAAGAGCGGCCGCCACCGCACCGCCGATGAAGAGGCCGGCCCATGGACTGATGCCGTAGTGGAAAGAGGCGAGCGCCGAGCCGTAGGCGCCAACGGCGATAAAGCCGGCATAGCCGAAGTTTATCAGGCCCGCATAGCCGAGCATGAGGTCGAAGATGGCGCCGAAGATCCCGAACATCAGCGCCGAGATGAACACGGTCGTGATGAATGGGCTGTCGGCCAGTGGCGGGACGAACAGGAGCAGGCCGATCAGCACCGCCAACTTTATGACCCTGAGCAGCGTGAGCCGGTTGGTTTGGCCCGCGGTGGACGCGAGACTCACGGTCACGGACGCTCTCCCTTCGCCGCCACGAACAGCCCGGACGGCCGGAGGATAAGGATCAGGACGACGAGCACGGCCGTGAGCACGTTCTGCCAGCCGGCCGACATGAAGAAGATCGCATAGGCCTCGATGACGCCGAGCAGCAGGCCGGCGGCGATCGCCCCCGGCACATAGCCGAGACCGCCCAGGATGACCACCGCAAGGCCCTTGACGATGGGCTGAAGGCCGACAGAGGGATAGGCCGGGTAGATCGAGATGAGCAGGGCGCCCGAGAGGCCCGCGAGCGCCGCGCCGAGGCCGAAGGCATAGGTGTAGACGCGGCTGATGTCGATGCCGAGCGTCTGCGCCGCCTCAGGGTGCTGCGCGGTCGCCCGGATCGCCTTGCCGGTGTTCGTGAACTTGATGAAGGCCCAGAGCAGGAAAACGACGAGCGTGGCAATGCCCAGAATCATAAGGCGCTCGTAGCTGATGCTGATGTCGCCTATGGCTACGTCGCCGAAAATCATCTGCGTGATACCGCGCCGCCGGCTGCCGAAGAGGATGAGCGCCAGGTTCTCCAGCAGCACCGACAGCCCGATCGTCAGCACGAAGGAGTCGAGCAGCCAGTCGCGCCCGGCCCGCTTGCGCAGCGTCGCTATGAGACCGCGCTCGATGATCATGCCGGCCAGGAAGAGGACGGCGGCGGCGGCGGCGATGCCCACGACGAAGGGCAGTCCGAGCATGACGCTCACGGACACCATGACGTAGGCGCCCATCATGAAAAGCGCGCCGTGGGCGAAGTTCGCGACACCGAGGATCCCGAAGATGAGCGAGAGGCCGGCGCCCATCAGGGCGTACATGGAGCCGCGCACCAAGCCCTGGAGGAAGACCTCACTTAAGATACTGGGTTCCAGCAGGAGGCTCAGATTCGTCACAGCCACTCCTTGATGATGTCCTCGAGGCGTTCCTTGAACTCCGCCTGCGGGCCCTGGTGGCTGTTTTCGCCGAGCTTCAGAACGTAGACGTAGTCGGCGATCTCGATCGACTTCTTTGCGTTCTGGTCGACGATGAGGATGGTGAACTTCTCCTCCTTGAGCTTGGAGATCTCCTCGTAGATCGAGTCCACGAGCTTCGGCATGAGGCCGACGGAGGGCTCATCCAGCAGCAGGGTCTTGGGTCCCGTCATGGTGAGGCGGGCGATCTCGAGCATGCGCTGCTCGCCGCCGGAGAGCGCGCCCGCGGCAAGGCCGCGCTTCTCCTTGAGGCGGGGAAAGCGGCCATAGACCACTTCGAAGGCCCTCTTGACCGCGGGCTTATCGCCCCTGAAGATCCAGGCGCCGAGCTGCAGATTCTCGTGCACCGTCATGTTGGGAAAGACGCTGTGGTCCTGAAGCAGGTAGGCGATACCCTCGCGCAACATGTCCTTGGGCCGCAGCCCCTTCATGGACTTACCGTAGTACAGGATGTCGCCCTCGCTCGGCGGCAGGTAGCCGTAGATGGTCTTGAGCAGCGTCGACTTGCCGGCGCCGTTGGGACCCAGGATGAGGGTCACGAGCCCCTCCCGGGCCGTCAGGTCGACGCCGTGCAGGATGGGCACCTCCTTGGTGTAGCCAGCGACGACGCCTTTGACTTCGAGTGTCATGCCCTCACCACCCCTTCCCGCACCGCGCGCGCTCCCCCTCGCGGGGATCTGCGCCGGTGACGCCCATTGCCGACCGCGCGTCCGTCAATGTCCCAGGTAGGCCTCGATCACGGCCGGGTTCTCGCGCATCTCAGCCGGCGTGCCCTTGGCAATGTTGCGGCCGGCGGCGAGCACCGTGACCGTCTCGCAGAGATGGCTGACGTGGGGCATCTCGTGGCTGATGAGCAAGAAGGTCTTGCCCTCTTCCTTGTTGAGCTTGAGGACGATTTCGATCAGCCGGTCGATGAGCGCCGGGCTGATGCCGTTGAAAGGCTCGTCGAGGAGGACGAGCTCGGGATCGACCATCATGGTGCGCATGAACTCGAGCAGCTTCCGCTGCCCGCCCGAGATCTCAATCGCTGGCTGGTCCTTCAGCTCCGCGAGTTGCGCCAGATCGAGCAGCTCCATTGCCTGCGCCTTCGCGGCGACACGCGAGAGCCTACGCGGGATGGCCGGAACCAGCATGTTCTCGAGCAGGGTCATCTCGCTGAACACCCGGGCGACCTGAAAGGTTCGTCCGAGCCCGAGCGAGGCGATGTCGTTTAACTTCCTGTTGGTAATGGTTTTGCCTTTGAAGGTGATGGTCCCGCGGGTGGCGGTGTAGATTCCGTTGATGACGTTGAAGAGTGTCGTCTTACCGGCGCCGTTCGGGCCGATGATCCCCTGGATCTGGCCGGATTCGACCTCGAGCGAGATCTCGTCGAGCACGACGAGGCCGCCAAAGCGTTTTTGTAGATTAGCGACCGTGAGCAGCGCCATCGTCCTCGCTCAGCCCTCCCCTCGGGGGTCAGCGATCATCGCCGTTGAACGCGGACGGATAGCGAGAGGGGAAACGGGTGGCCGACATCGCCTCTCCCCCGCGCACGCGCGTCACTGCTTCGTTCGAGATCAGATCCAAGGCGGCTGCTCGAACTCCTGTTGGGCGTACTTCAAGGGCCAGACGATCTTCGCCTCGCCCTTCTTGAGCTGCACCATCGGGAGGAAGAAGCCTTCCATGAAGCGCCCGGTCATGACCTCGTTCGGCGCCAGGGCGTTGGGCCCCGGCTCCTTGGAGAACTTGTAATATTGCCAGACGCCCTCGTACTCGATCTCGCGCGTGGTCTCGACCAGGGTGTCGAAGTCGAGCGTGCCGGCCTGGTTCAGCACCTCGATCGCCAGGCGCATGTAGTCGTAAGCATGTCCGGACGGCGCGATGCCCGGCTCCTCGCCGTATTTGGCCTCGTAGCGGTCGACCCACGCCTGCTGGAACGGGGCCATGACGCGCGGCGAGTCCATGGTGACGACGAAATCGGAGGCATCCCCCGTCAGCTCGTACCACTCGCTGAACCAAGTCAAGCCATGGCCGATGACCAGCGCCTTGACCCGCTGGCTGCGGAACTGCTTGACGAAGTTGGCGGCGCTGACGCTGCCGGTCGTGGTTATGCCCACGACCGAGACGCGCAGCGCCTTGTATTTGGCGATGAGCGGCGAGAATTCCGCCTCGTCGAGCGCCGTCACGTCGTAGGGCAGTGGATCGAAGCCGGCCTGCTTGAGCGAGTTCATGAGCGCCTCGCCCCAGCCGCGGCCGTAGTCGGTGTCCTCGACGAGCACCGCGGCGGTCTTGGTGGCCGGCGTCCACAGGCCGTTATCCATGAAGTGCCGCAAGGGCTCGCCGTAGAGGCCGGCGAAAATCGGCGGCGAAGGCCAGCCCTTGAACCAGCCCTTGTATTTCTCGGGGTCCTTGTTGATCTTCTCGGAGACGTACTGGGACGCGCCCTGGTGGCCGATGTGGACGATCTTGAGCGGCACCTCGGCGTCCATCACCGCCATGGCGACCGAGGAATGCCAGCCGTTCACCATGAACTGCACGCCCCGGCGGTTGACGGCGTCGGTGACGGCCTTCACCGCCTTCTCGGGGCTCGACTGGCTGTCGACCCAGACGATCTCGATGTCACGCTTGGATCCGTCGATCGTGACCGGCGTCTCGCCGGCGGCGCGGGCGCCCTCGAGAGCCATCTCGACGCCCTTCCTGACATCGTCGCCGGTGCGGCTGGCCGGGCCCGTGAACGGCCCCATGACGCCGACCTTGACCGGCTCGCCCGCCTCGCCTGCCTCCTGCGCGCGCAACGCCGAAGGCATGATGACCATCAAGGAGCCGACCGCGCCCAAACCCCCGACGGTCTCGAGGAAGCCGCGCCGCGAAAGGCCGTCCGGCAATGTCAGCTTGGTCTTCCTATCGCTTCCCCTCCCCTCCGTCATTGTGGTTTCTCGTCTCGGGTATGCCGAAATGCGGCATCGCGGCGACGCCGCCCACAGCCCGAGACGCCGACCTCTCGCCATGGTCTCCGGCCGGCGGTCAGATCCAAGGCGGCTGCTCGAACTCCTGTTGGGCGTACTCCAAGGGCCAGACGATCTTGGCCTGGCCCTTCTTGAGCTGCACCATCGGGAAGAAGAAGCCTTCCATGAAGCGCCCGGTCATGACCTCGTTCGGCGCCAGGGCGTTGGGTCCCGGCTCCTTGGAGAACTTGTAAAAATGCCAGACGCCCTTGTACTCGATCTCGCGCGTGGTCTCGACCAGGGTGTCGAGGTCGAGCGTGCCGGCCTGGTTCAGCACCTCGATGGCCAGGCGCATGTAGTCGTAAGGGTGGCCGGACGGCGCGATGCTCGGCTCCTCGCCGTATTTGGCCTCGTAACGGTCGACCCACGCCTGCTGGAACGGAGCGATGACGTGGGGCGAGTCCGTGGTGACGACGAAATCGGAGGCATCCCCCGTCAGCTCGTACCACTCGCTGAACCAAGTCAAGCCGTGGCCGATGACCAGCGCCTTGACCCGCTGGCTGCGGAACTGCTTGACGAAGTTGGCGGCGCTGACGCTGCCGGTCGTGGTCATGCCCACGACCGAGACGCGCAGCGCCTTGTATTTGGCGATGAGCGGCGAGAATTCCGTCTCGTCGAGCGCCGTCACGTCGTAGGGCAGTGGATCGAAGCCGGCCTGCTTGAGCGAGTTCATGAGCGCCTCGCCCCAGCCGCGGCCGTAATCGGTGTCCTCGACGAGCACCGCGGCGGTCTTGGTGGCCGGCGTCCACAGGCCGTTATCCATGAAGTACCGCAAGGGCTCGCCGTAGAGGCCGGCGAAAATCGGCGGCGAGGGCCAGCCCTTGAACCAGCCCTTGTATTTCTCGGGGTCCTTGTTGATCTTCTCGGAGACGTACTGGGACTCGCCCAGGTGGCCGATGTGGATGATCTTGAGCGCCGCCTCGGCGTCCATCACCGCCATGGCGACCGAGGAGTGCCAGCCGGTCACCATGACCTGCACGCCCCGGCGGTTGACGGCGTCGGTGACGGCCTTCACCGCCTTCTCGGGGCTCGACTGGCTGTCGACCCAGACGATCTCGATGTCACGCTTGGATCCGTCGATCGTGACCGGCACCTCGCCGGCGGCGCGGGCGTCCTCGAACGCCATCATGGCGCCGTCCCTGATGGCGTCGCCGGTGCGGCTGGCCGGACCCGTGAACGGTCCCATGACGCCGATCTTGACCGGCTCGCCCGCCTCCTGCGCGCGCAACGCCGAGGGCATGATGACCATCAGGGAGCCGACCGCGCCTAAGCCCCCGACGGTCTCGAGGAAGTTGCGCCGCGAGAGGCCGTCCGGCAATGTCGGCTTGGTCTTCTTGTCGCCCCCTGTTCGGTCCATCATTGCCCTCCCAACTCTCAGGCGCGCTGGCAAGTTTGCGTGGGCTCGCTTCTCGGGTCGCACGGACCCCGCCACGATAACAGATGGCCGGGTCCGCGTCGATTCGCGCGAGCGGCCACGCCTGGGCCGAAGATTAAACGGCGCTCATCCGGAACGATCAAGAACGGAATGTCGTCAATGTGAAGAATTCGACATTGGCGCGGCCGCGACGACGGCGCGGCCGAGGGCGCCGGCGATGTTTTGTATTCTCGAACGGTCTTGCCTTTCGGACCGGGCTCGGGAGCCCCTCGCATGATGGACAAGCCGGTGACGGGAATCGGGGGGCCGCCGGCTCCGGGCCTCGCCGTGATGATGGCGAGGATGGGGGCCCTAAGGCTTGATGCCCCTAAGCCGCTCGCCGCGCCGGCGCAAAAGCTCGGCGGTGGTCAAAACAAGGACCGCGATGAAGATCACCAAGGTCGCCACCGCCGCGATCGCGGGGTCGACCTCGTAGCGGATGCCCTCGAACATCTTCACTGGCAGGGTGCGGTATTCCATGCCGGAGAGAAACAGGGCCACCACCACCTCGTCGAAGGAGATAATGAAGGCGAAAAGCGCCCCGGAAACAATGCCGGGCGCGATCACCGGCAAGGTGACCTTGATGAAGGCCTTGACCGGCGAGGCGCCGAGGCTCACCGCCGCGAGCTCCAGGCTGCGGTCGAAGCCGTGCAGCGTCGCCGAGACGACGATGACCACGAACGGGGTGGCGAGCACGGTGTGCGCCATGACCATGCCCGGAAAGGTTTCGACCAGGCCTATCTGGCTGTATAGGAAGTAGAGCCCGACCGCCGTGATGATCAGCGGTATCACCATCGGCGAAATGAGGAAGGTGGTCAGCACCGCCTTGCCGCGGAACTTGCCCCTGACCAGGCCGACCGCGGCCATCGTGCCGATCACCGTGGCGCAGACCATGGTGGTCAGGCCGATGGCGAAACTGCTCCTGATCGCGAGCACCCACTTCGGCTCGTTGAGAAACTCCTCGAAGTACTGAAGCGAGAAGCCCGGCGGCGGGAAAGTGAGGTACCGGCTCGAACTGAACCCCATGGGCACCACGATGAGGACGGGAATGATCAGGAACAGGAATACCAGGGCGCAGTAAATCCGGAAGGCGTAATACCAGACGCGGTCCGGCTTGGAGGCATAGGGTTGCAGGGCCATGGCTCAGCTCAGGCGCACTTTTTCCAGGCCGAGGAATCGGTTGTAAACCAGGAATACCGCAATGGTCGCGATCAGGAGGATCGTGCCGAGCGCTCCGGCCATGCCCCAGTTCAGGAAGGTGTTCACGTTGATCGCGACCATCAGGCTAATCATCGTATCCTTGGGCCCGCCGACCAGCGCCGGGGTGATGTAGTAGCCGAGCGACAGGATGAACACGAGCAAGCATCCCGCGCCGACGCCGGGAAGGGTCTGCGGCAGGTACACATGCACGAACGCCCGGAACGGATTCGCCCCCAGATTGGCCGCCGCCTTCATGGGAAACGGCCCGAGGTTCTTCATGACGCTGTAGATGGGCAGCAGCATGAAGGGCAGCAGGATGTGCACCATGGCGACGTAAACGCCGATGCGGTTGTGCATCATCTGGACCGGCTCGGTGAAGATGCCGAAGCCGGTCATGACGTTGTTCACCACGCCCTCGGTCTGGAGCAGCATCATCCAGGCATAGGTGCGGACCAGAAGCGAGGTCCAGAACGGCAGCAGCACCAGGATCATCAGCAGGTTGGAATGCCTCTGGCTGACGTTCGCCAAAAGATAGGCGACGGGATAGCCGAGGATCAGCGCGATGACCGTCACCCAGAAGCTGATCTCGAAGGTGGTTCCAATGATTTTGAGATAGACGCGCTCCTCGGCCCGCTTGAGCTCGAGCGAGCCGTCCGGGCTGAGCCGGGCATCGACGGCGTTGATTAGGTAGTAGGCGGTGTAGGGCGCGGCGATCCGGCGGATCACCTTCCAGCTGTCGGGCTCGCCCCAGGCCGAGTCGAAGCTGATGAACCACTCCTTCATGGAGGCTACTTCGTCCTTGGGCAGGTTCTCGACCGTCCGCCGGAACACCCTCCAGAGCTCAATATCTTGCTGGCGGATGGGCGTGATCGCTTTCTTGTGCTCGCGTCTCTCGCGCGCTTCTGCGAGATCCTGGGCCAAGGCGCGAAACACCGGCTCCCCCGGGACCTCGTTTGAATCCTGGTCGAGCGCGGCGGCGAAGTCGGGCAGCCCGTTGCGCAACTCTGGGCTGTAGACACCGTAGAACAGCATGTAGCCGATCGGCAGCACGAAAACCAGCAGGAGGAGAAAGAACAGCGGCGCGATCAGAGTCAGCGCCCTCGTTCGGGCCCGCCGGTCGGCGCGTTGCATCTTCACTTTCAGCGACACACCGCCGATCTCGATCGGGAGCTTCAGGGTTTCGGCTGCCATCGGCTAAATCTTCTCAAGAGGTGTTCGTCGGCAAACCACAACTTCGGCAAACCACAACTTCGGCGCGATCGACGCCCAAAACCGCGCCGCGATCGACGCCCAAAACCGCGCCGCGATCGACGCCCAAAACCGCGCCACGATCGATGCCCAAAACCGCGCAAACAAATAAGGGCGGCGGATAGGGGAGGGCCCGCCCGCCCGCAGGTGAGGCGATTACTGGGCCAGCCAGGCCTCGAACCGCTCGGTCAGAAGTTCCCGATTTTCAACCCAGAACTCCTCGTCCACGAGCAGCGCCTGCTTGAAGTTCTCCGGCGCGTTGGGCAGGTGCGGCAGTACCTTTGGGTTGATGAGCGGGATCGCCGCCGTCGTCACCGGCCCGTAGGAAATATGGTCGGTCATGGCGGCCTGCCGGTCGGGACGAAGACTGAACGCGATCCACTTCAAGGCGAGCTCCTTGTTAGGCGAACCTTTCGGGATGACGTAGAGATCGAGGGTGTAGTTGTGGCCCTGCCAGACAATCTTGAAGTTCTGGCCCTCCTTCACGTTGGCGTCATAAATGCGGCCGTTATAGGCGGTCGCGTAGGCGACCTCGCCGTCGGCCAGGAGCTGCGGCGGCTGGGCGCCGGCCTCCCACCACTTCTTGACGTGGGGCTTGATTTCGTCGAGCTTCCGGAACGCCCGGTCGACACCCTCGGGGGTGCGCAGCAGGTCGTAAATCCGGTCTAACGGCACGCCGTCGGCCATCAGCGCGAACTCGAGATTCGACCTGGGCGACCTGCGCAGGGAGCGCGCGCCGGGGAATTTCTCGACATCCCAGAAATCGGCCCAGGTCTTGGCCGCCTTTTCCGGCGGTATCCTGTTGGCGTCATAGGCGAAGACGGTCGACCAGAAGATGGCGCCGGCCGCGCATTCCTGCACGGCGGCCGGGTGGAAGGCATCCTTGCCGCCAACCTCTTCCCAGAACTCGTCGGGGATTATCTCGACCAGGCCTGCCTCGCACAGGACGCCGGCGTCCCCCCCTTCCACGTCGACGATGTCCCATTCGACATTGCCGGCGGTGACCATGGCCTTGATCTTGCCGAGCTCGCCGCCGTAGCTGGCCTCGTTGACTATGACGCCCGTCTCCTCGGTGAAGGGCTTGATTATGGCCTCGCGCTGCGCGTCTTGGTAGCCGCCGCCAAAGGAAACGAAGGTCAATACCTCCTGGGCTCCGGCGGTCGGCGCGGCCATCAGGCCGGCGGCAAATATACCGGCAAAGGCGATCGATGTTGTCTTGAGCAGATGTTTCATTTCCAAGGCCCTCCCTCGTCAGCTAGTGCTTGTGCCCGTCTTTTCCCAGGCCGCCCGCCTCCGTCACCCAGTCGAGCGCCTTGCAGTACCGGCTATGCCAGCACACCTCGATCTCGTCACCCTCCTTGACCATGGCCGTCGCCTCGTTGTTGGGCAATTTGATGACGAAATCGTCGTTGCCCGCAAGACTCACGCGGTAGCGGTTGTGGTCGCCGAGATAGATGAGTTCGGTCACTTTAGCCTTGAAACGGTTGGGGTGATTGGAGGGGCCGGGATTGATGACCAGCCGCTCAGGCCTGAGCGAAAGCGTCGTCCGCGAGCCGACCCCGTCCACGTTGATCGATGTCGCCAAGACTTTCTCGCCGGTGTCGAGCATGACCGAGCACTCGCCGGCGCTGATCGCCTCGACGGTTCCATGCAGCATGTTGTTCTCGCCGATGAATTGGGCGACGAATGAGTTCGCCGGGTATTCGTAAAGGTCGTCGGGCGTGGCTACCTGCTGGATGACGCCCTCGTTGAACACCGCGATGCGGTCCGACATGGTCAGCGCCTCGGACTGGTCGTGAGTCACGTAGATCACCGTGTTCTCGAGCCGCTCGTGAATGTGCTTGAGCTCGAGCTGCATCTGCTCGCGGAGCTTCTTATCCAGCGCGCCCAATGGCTCGTCCATGAGCACCACGACCGGCTCGAATACCAAAGCACGGGCGAGGGCCACGCGCTGTTGCTGACCGCCTGAAAGCTGGTTCGGCTTGCGATTCTCGAAGCCTGCGAGCTGCACCATGTCGAGGGCGCGGCGCGCTTGTTCCTGGGCCTTCGCCTTGTTGATTTTGCGCATCTTCAGCGGGAAGACCACGTTCTCGATCACCGTCATGTGCGGGAACAGGGCGTAATTTTGGAACACCATCCCGAAGTTGCGTTTGTGCGGCGGAACCTTGGTAATGGATTCGCCCTTGAGCAGGATGTTGCCGCCAGTCAGAGCCTCGAATCCGGCGAGCATCAGAAGCGTCGTCGTCTTGCCCGAGCCCGACGGCCCCAGGAGGGTCAGAAACTCGGCATTCCTGATGTCGATGTTGAGATCCTTAACGGCGAGGACCGCGCCGTCATAGCTCTTCTGGACGTCCACGAACTCTACGATGACGTCGTTCTTGTGAGGCATGATTCCGATTTCGAGCCCTCTCCCGGAGCTTTTTTTCTCCCAGCGTTGTCCCCCGGTTGGCTGCAAGGGGCTTCCCGGACCCTGGCGACGCGTCTCCAGTATACATAAAAGCATGTACCCATAAATATGCAAACATGCAGGAGTTAACGCCGACCTGTCCGCGCGCGCCGTTTCCAGGCCGGCCTCGGGAGGGCGCTCGACCGGGTGCATCACGGCCGCCGCCTCGAAAAGAGGAACGGGGGGCCGTCGTCGCCCGAGGGCGGCACCCGAGCGTAGGAGTTCAGCTTCAAATACTCAGGGGGCCCCGGCCCTTGAGATCGATCGCGATGCGCTCCCGGTCGGCACCGATCTCCCGGAGCGCGGCCTGGGGCGCCATGGCCGCTGGAATACGCGCGCAGGGAAGGCGAATATATGGCGCTGGCTCCGGCGATCTCCCGGGGCGCGGCCTGGGGCGCCATGGCCGCTGGAATACGCGCGCAGGGAAGGCGATATATGGCGCTGGCTCCGGCGATCTCCTGGGGCGCCGGTGGCGACGACCGGGCGGCCGCCGGGGCCGGTCCAGCCGTGATGCTGGCGAAGGCGTGTGGGTCTAGGCCTTGATGCCCCTGAGCCGCTCGCTCCGCCGGCGCAGTATTTCCATCGTGACCATCAACAGGATCGACAGGAAGATCAGCAAGGTCGCGGCCGCGGCGATGGTCGGGTCGATCAATTCCCGGATCCCGCTCCACATCCGCCGCGGTATGGTGTGCTGCTCGACGCTGGCCAGGAACAGGACCACCACGATCTCGTCCCAAGACGTGGCGAAGGCGAACAGCGCGCCGGAGACCACCCCGGGGAGAATGAGCGGCAGGGTGACCTTGAAGAACACCCTGGCCGGGCCGGCGCCAAGGCTGGAGCCGGCGCGGATGAGGTTCTGGTTGAACCCGACCAAGGTGGCGGTCACGGTGATCACGACGAACGGCACTCCCAAGGCCGTGTGGGCCAGAATTATGCCGGGAATGGTACTCGCCAGCCCGATCTGGGCGTAGAAGTAGTACATGCCGACCGCCGTGATGACGATGGGCACCACGATCGGCGAGATCAGCACGGCCATCACCACGCCCTTGAACGGGAAATTGGCGCGGCTTAAGCCAAGCGCCGCCACCGTGCCCAGGGCGGTCGCGAGCAATGTGGCCGAGAAGCCGATGATGACGCTGTTCTTGATCGCGCGCTGCCATAGGATGGATTGAGGAGAGTCGCCAAATATCACGTCGTACCAACGCAAGGAGTAGCCCGGCATCGGGTAGGTAAAGTAAGGCTCCGAATTAAACGACAGCGGCATGATCACGAAAATCGGTGCAATCAGGAAAAAGAATATGAGCGCGCAAATCACGCGGAAGCTGTAGTACCAGGCCCGTTCCACGGGCGAAGCGTAAGGAGGCAGCGCCATGGTCTTATCCCAGCTTCATCTTCTCTATGCCGACGAAGCGGTTGTAAATCCCGAAGAAAATCATGACGCAGAACAGCAGGACCACGCTTAAGGCCGCGGCCATCCCCCAGTTGACCGACGTGTTGGTGTGGAACGCGATGAAGTAGCTGATCATCTGGTCTCTCGGGCCGCCGACCAGGGCCGGCGTGATGTAGTAGCCCAGCGAGATGATGAAGACCAAGAGTATGCCGGCGCCGATGCCGGGCATGGTCTGCGGCACGTAGACCTTCAGGAACGACCGGAGCGGGTTGGCGCCAAGCGAGGCCGCGGCACGCATGTGGGTGAACGAGATTCCCTTCATGACGCTGTAGAGCGGCAGGACCATGAACGGCAGCAGGATATGCACCATGGCGACGTAAACGCCGGTGCGGTTGTGAATGAGCTGAATCCGTTCGGACCACAAACCCAGGGCCACCGCGGCATCGTTGACCACGCCCTGGGTCTGCAACAGAACCACCCAGGCCGTCGTCCGGACCAGGAGCGAGGTCCAGAACGGCAACAGCACCAGGATCATGAGCAGATTGCTGTGCTTGGTCGGCAGGGTGGCGAGAAGATAGGCAATCGGATAGCCGAGTAGGAAGCACACCGCGGTCACGATGAAGCTCATCCAGAAGGTGCGCTCCAGAACATCGATATAAATGGAGACCTCCGGCGGCGCGTGGATGACATTGCCCTTTACATCGAAGTTACGGTCGAGGGCCGCCAGCAGGTAGAACATGGTGTAAGGCGGCGCCGCCTTCTTGATGGTGGCCCAATACCTTGTCTCTCCCCACCGCTTGTCGATCTCGATCAGCTTATCGAGCAGCTCCGAAGGCGGCGTCTCGGGCGGCGGCAGCCTGCGCGCGGTCTGGAGGGTCAAGGAGCGAAAGCCGGAGAGGTCGTAGTTGAGCCGTTTTGCCACCTTGCCATGGGTTTTGGCCTCCTTTGCCGCGCGCAGATCGGCGATAAACGCGGCGACTACGTCCTCACCAGGCAGCCCTTCACCATCCCACTGCTGGATGGCCTGCGCCGTGCGCGGCAGAATCTGCGAAACCTCCGGATTCTGCACGCTCCGGAAAAGCATGATCCCGATGGGCATGACAAACGTCACCGCAAGGAACAGGAACAACGGCGCGATCAGGCTGACGGCCCGGATCTTGCGCATTCGCTCCGCCCGGCGGAGCTTCACCTTGAGCGGGACCCCGTCGGCGGTCCGCACGATGTCCGCGGTCGGGACGATGGTGGTCATGGAGCGGGCCAGTGTTTCAGCCGGTGGCCGGTGCGGGGGAGGGAAAGGCGGGGGTAAAGCGCGCTTTACCCCCGGGATCCCTCGCCTACCGGGCCAACCACGCCTCGAAGCGCTCCTCCAGCTCGTCTGAGTAATCGGCCCAGAACTCGGCGTCAATCCGCAGGTAGTTCTTCGTGTTCTCCGGCGCCGTCGGCAGATCCTTGAGGATGTCAGGGTTGATCAACGGAATCGCCGCTTTGACCGTCGGCCCATAGGCGATGTACTTGGACTGGTTGGCCATCACCTCGGGCCGGCTGGCGAACTCTATGAACCTGTACGCCAAGTCCGTCTCAGGATGGCCCTTCGGGATGATCCAGTAGTCGAGGTCGAGGAGCTGTCCATCCCAGACGATCACGAAGTTCTTGCCCTCGATATTGACGGCGTTGTAGATGCGCCCGTTCCAGGCCTGCGTCATGACCACTTCCTTGTCGGCGAGAAGCTGGGGCGCCTGGGCGCCGGCGCTCCACCAGATGGCATGGGACTTGATCTCGTCGAGCTTGCGGAACGCCCTGGCGATGCCCTCCTCGGTACGCAGGAGGTCATAGATCTCGCTGTTCGGCACGCCGTCGGCCATCAGGGCGATCTCCATGTTGGGATTCGGGAACCTGTACATGCCCCGCGGACCGGGGAACTTTTCGACGTCGAAGAAGTCCGCGATGGTCGAGGGCCTGGGGCCACCCTCGGGGAACACATCCCCGTCGTAAGCGTAAATCGTCGACCAAACGATCGTGCCGACGCCGCAGTCCAACGCCGCAGTCTCAATGAATCGATCCCTACCGCCCAGCCGGTCGTAGTCGATCTCTTCAAGGGTGCCCTCGTCGCACCCCTGAAGAATGTCGGGGGTTTCAGCGTCGATCACGTGCCACTGGTAGTTCTTGGTCTCCGTCATGGCCCGGACCTTGGCCATCGAGCCATCCCACTCGTCCTCGAGGACCGTGATGCCGGTCTCCTTCATGAACGGCTCGTAATAGGCCTTGCGCTGGCTCATGCTGTAGGCGCCGCCCCACGAGGCGATGGTGATGCTGTCCTGAGCCACCGCCGGGCTGGGGCCCGTCAGAGCGGCCCAGGCGATGCCGGTGGCGGCCAAGGCAGTCAATGTGAGCGAATGTTTCATCGTTGCTCTCTCCCTGTTGTTCTGTTCGTGCCGGCGGATGCCGGCGGCCCACGGTAGCCGCCAGGTCCCTCGGTCGCTGCCGATGTGGCGGCCGACCGAGGGACCCGGCAGACGGTTCGTCAGGGCACCTCCAGCGCCCGGCAGTCCTGGCTTTGCCAGCCAATGTTAATCGTTTGCCCCACCTCCAGCCGGGGCGCGTTTCCCGTCCGCGGCACCGTGATGACAAATTCGTCGTTGCCGCAGACGCTGACCCGCGCCCGGATGTGGTCGCCCAGATAGATCAATTCCTCGACCCGGGCCTCGAACCGATTGGGGCAAAGGCCGTCGGGGGGATCGAGGACCACGCTCTCGGGTCTCAGAGACAGCAGGGTCCGGCTGCCGACGCCGCCGACCTTGACCGCCAGGGCCTCGACCGTCGCGCCGCCGTCGATCTCCACCTTACAGTTCGAACGGTTGATTTCGAGGACATTTCCGGCAAACCGGTTGTTCTTGCCGATGAAATCGGCGACGAAGGAATTCTCCGGTTCTTCGTAAAGCTTCGTCGGCGTCGCCAGCTGCTGGATCTCGCCTTGGTGCAAGACCGCGATGCGGTCCGACATAGTCAGCGCCTCGATCTGGTCATGGGTAACGTAGAGCACGGTCACGCCGAGATGCTCGTGGATGTGCTTGATCTCGAGTTGCATCTGCTCGCGGAGCTGCTTGTCCAGCGCGCCCAATGGCTCGTCCATGAGCACAAGCTGGGGCTCGAACACGAGCGCCCGCGCCAGCGCCACGCGCTGCTGTTGCCCGCCGGAAAGCTGGTTGGGCCGACGGGTCTGGTAGCCCGCGAGCCGCACCATCTCGAGCGCCCGCGCTACCTTTTTCTCGATCTCCGCCTTCGGCACCTTCCGCGCGGTGAGCGGAAACGCGAGATTTTCCTGAACCGTCATGTGCGGGAACAGGGCATAGTCCTGAAACACCATGCCGAAATTGCGTTTGGGCGGCGGGACCTTGGTGATGGATTTGCCCTTGAGCAGGATGTCGCCGTGGGTCGTCGTCTCGAACCCCGCAAGCATCAATAGGGTGGTTGTCTTGCCCGAGCCCGACGGCCCCAGGAGGGTCAGGAATTCCCCGCGATGAATCTCGAGGTTCAGGTTTTTGACGGCCAGCACCTCGCCGTCATAGGTCTTCTCGACCCCGATAAATTGGACGAGCGCCTCGTTGTTCTGAGACATGATCCCGATTTCGAGCCCTCTCCCGGGGCTTTTTTCTCCCCGCGTCACCCCCGGTTGGCCGGATGGCGTTACCCGCGCTCTGCCGGCGCAGATAAAACTGTTTTTGTCTCCCTGGAATATAATCCCGTGAAATTATAGTCCCGTGCTCTCGTGCGCGCAACGCGCGGCGACCCAGGGTGATGCGACGGGTTTGATGTCAGGCGAAGGAAAGGGGTGCCCCTTGGCTATGTGAGAACCGACAAGTAAGGGGAATTCCCATGCCACGGGCCGTGACGATCCGAAGCCTGCCCCGGGCCTTGATAGAGTCATCAACCTTGTAGAGTTATCAAGGAGATGCAGATGCAGGGCTACGAGTGGAGCGGTGACCACCGCTGCGTCGGCCGCCAGGCCCTGTCCCATATCCTTTAAGCCCGGATGGCCCAGCGCGTCGGCCGCCAGATCGAGAAGATGGCCCGGCCAAGGCGAAGCCGCTTTTGATTCAGGCTCGCTCGGGCCGGCCGACTGCCCAAGGATTCCCGGTCGCCGCGGCCATCCCGGGAGACGGATTGCTTGACAGCCCGGCGGCGGCGATCCGATCATGGCCGGGCCGAGCACAGACCCCTTGAGGAGAGGCGAAGATGTACCAGCTATACTACGCGCCCGTCACGGCCGCCATGGCGCCGCAGGCGGCGCTGGAGGAGATCGGCGCGGACTACGAGCTCGTTGAGGTCGATCTCAAGGCGATGCCGCCCGACTACCTCAAGCTCAACCCCCACGGGCGCATCCCGACCCTGGTCGACGACGGCACCGTGCTCTACGAGGCGGCGGCGATCATGCTGTATCTGGCCGACCGCCATCCGCAGGCCGGCCTGGCGCCCGCGGCCGGCGAGCGGGACCGCGGGCACTACTATCAGTGGCTGCTTTACCTGGCGGACACGGTGCAGCCCGCTTTCAAGCGATACAACTATCCGCACCGGTTCTCGACCGATATTCACCACGTGCCTGCGGTCAAGGCCAGGGCGGTCCAGGATCTCGCGGAGTTTTGGGGCAAGCTCGATGACGCGCTTGACCCCGGCCCGTACCTGCTGGGCGAGCGGTTCAGCGGCTGCGACCTGTACCTCCACATGCTGTCCACCTGGGTCGAGGGGGACCACGAGCCGATTTCGGGTTTCCCCAATGTCGCGCGCTCGGTGGCGATGGTGGCCGCGCGGCCGGCGGTGCGGCGCATGCTCAAGGCCCACGGGCTCGCATGAGCCCTGTTTGCCGCCGGCCCGGAAGGAGGGCGCGGGGGAGGCTTGGGATCGCCGCCGCCTGTGATATGGGGGGCCCTTTCCCGCCGGTTCTCATGCCGGCAGGGGGCGCCTCCCTTTTCCTTGCTTGACCCTTTGCCCGAGGCGGAATCCGGTCGAACCCGCCGCCCCACGCCCTTGACCTTGCGCCGCGGCGGCGGCTATGGTGCGCCGCACCTAAGGCGGTCGGCAGTGGCCATCGATGCCGCGCAACAGCGCTTCCAAGAACTGCTTCCAGAATCTCATTCTGAAGTTGCACACCTTCTGGGCCGGTGAGGGCTGCGTCATCCTGCAGCCCTACGACATGGAGGTCGGCGCCGGCACCTTCCACCCGGCGACGATCTTGCGCGCGCTCGGTCCGGAGCCGTGGCGGGCGGCCTATGTCCAGCCCTCCCGGCGGCCTACCGACGGCCGCTATGGCGAGAATCCGAACCGGCTCCAGCACTACTACCAATACCAGGTGATCCTGAAGCCCTCGCCCGAGAACAGCCAGCAGGTCTATCTCGAAAGCCTCAAGGAGCTGGGCATCGATCCCCGGCGCCACGACATCCGGTTCGTCGAGGATGACTGGGAAGCCCCGACCCTGGGCGCCTCGGGCCTCGGCTGGGAGGTCTGGTGCGACGGCATGGAGGTGACCCAGTTCACTTACTTTCAGCAGGTCGGCGGCATCGACTGTGAGGTGGTCTCGGTCGAGTTCACTTACGGCCTGGAGCGGCTCGCCATGTACATCCAGGGTGTCGAGAACGTGTTCGATCTCGACTGGAACGGCATTCCGAAGGACAAGGGCGGCAAAACTTATGGCGATGTCTTCCTTGAGGCCGAGCGCGAGTTCTCGGCCTACAACTTCGAGCACGCCAACACCAAGGCCCTCAGCCGGCAGTTCAAGGACGCCGAGGAGGAATGTCGGGCGTTGTTGAAGCGGAAGCTGCCGCTGCCGGCCTACGACCAGTGCATCAAGGCCTCCCACCTGTTCAACTTGCTCGACGCCCGCGGCGTGATCAGCGTCACCGAGCGCGCCGCCTACATCGCCCGCATCCGGGCGCTGGCCAAGGGCTGCTGCGAGGCCTGGCTGGAGAGCCGGGGCCACCTCGCCGAATCTCCGGCGGCCTGACGATGCGGGCGAGCCCCGTCATTCGTCCTCACCCTGAGGAGGTGCGCTTGCGCGCCGTCTCGAAGGGTGAGCGGACATTGCCTTGTGCCTCATCCTTCGAGACGGCCTCCGGCCTCCTCAGGATAAGGCGGGAAATTGATGCCTGAGCTCCTTCTCGAACTTCTGTCCGAGGACATCCCGGCGCGGATGCAGGCCCGCGCCGCCGAGGACCTGAAGCGGCTCATCACCGACCGCCTGGAAAAAGACGGGCTAAAGTTTGAAAGTCTGCAAACCTTCGTCACCCCCCGGCGGCTGACCTTGGTGGTCGACGGCCTGCCGGTGAAGACCGAGGCGGTTGAAGAGGACCGCCGTGGCCCATCCAAGGCGGCGCCGGAAAAAGCGGTCGTAGGCTTCGCCAAGTCAATTGGTGTGAGTGTCGATCAACTTGAAATCCGCGATACCGGAAAGGGCGAATATTATTTCGCGGTGGTCAAGGAAGATACGCGTCAAACAATTGACTATATGCCGCTTATTGTTTCGGAAGCGGTATTCAATATGGGTTGGCCTAAATCAATGCGATGGCATTCGACTGCAATGACTTGGGTCCGTCCGATTCAAAGGATATTGGCTATTTTTGACGGAAAACCAATTGACGATGTTCTTCAGTTGGGTCTCGAAGATAAAATTCCGGGCTTAAAATTTGCGATGAATGGTGGATTGGATGCTGCTCCAGGTGAGCTAGAAATTCCGATCTCCAACCGCACCCAAGGCCACCGGTTCCTCGCGCCCGAGGCGTTCACGGTCAAGGACTTCGCGGACTACAAGGCGAAGCTCAAGAAGGCCCACGTCGTCCTCGACCCGGCGGAGCGGCGAAAGGCGATCTGGAAGGAGGCCCAAAAGCTCGCCAAGGCCGAAGGGCTGACGGTCAAGGAGGACGACGCGCTCTTGGCCGAGGTCGCCGGCTTGGTCGAATGGCCCAAGGTGTTCATGGGGCGCATCGACGAGGCCTTCATGGACCTGCCGGCCGAGGTGCTGACCACGGTCATGCGCCACCACCAGAAGTATTTCTCGCTCGTGAAGAAAGACGGCTCTCTCGCCCCGCGCTTCATCGTCGTCGCCGACACCGAGCCCGACGACGGCGGCAAGGCGATCACCGCCGGCAACGAGCGGGTGCTCAAGGCCCGGCTCGCCGACGCCCGGTTCTTCTGGGACCACGACCGCAAGGCGACTCTGGAAAGCCGGGTGGCGGCGCTGGAAGGGATCATCTTCCACGCGAAGCTCGGGACGCTGGCCGAGAAGGTGGCGCGGGTACAGGCCCTCGCGGCCGAACTCGCTCCCTCCATCCCCGACGCCGACGTCGATCATGTCCGCCGCGCCGCGCTGCTCTCCAAGGCCGACCTCACCACCGAGATGGTGAAGGAGTTTCCGGAGCTCCAAGGGCTCATGGGGCGGTACTACGCGCTTGGTGACGGCGAGAGGCCGGAGGTGGCCGAGGCCGTCGCCGAGCACTACGCGCCACTGGGCCCCAACGACCGCTGCCCGGCCGCGCCCGTCAGCGTCGCCGTGGCACTCGCAGACAAGATCGATACCCTTTGCCAGTTTTGGAAAATTGGCGAAAGGCCCACCGGGTCGAAGGACCCTTTTGCCTTACGCCGCGCCGCGCTCGGCATCATCCGGCTAATTCTTGAAAATGAGCTCCGTCTCCCTTTGAGGAGGATTTTTGGTCAGGCCGACATGCTGCATGCTGAAACGCCGGAGGGAATCGACTGGGATCGCGATGAGGTAATCAACGGCCTTCTTGCCTTCTTCGCCGACCGGCTCAAGGTGCATCTCAGGGAGAAGGGCGTGCGCCACGACCTGATCGACGCCGTCTTCGCGCTCAGCGGCGAGGACGATCTGGTGCGGCTCATGGCCCGGGTCGAGTCGTTGCAGGCCTTCCTCGACACCGAGGACGGCGAGCACCTGCTCACCGCCTACAAGCGCGCCGCCAACATCGTGCGCATCGAGGAGAAAAGGGACGGCGTCAGCTACGACGGCGCCGCCGACGCGAAACGGTTCAAGCAGCCCGAGGAGCGCGACCTCTATGAACGGCTCGGCCGCGTGAAAGCGCAAAGCGGCGAGATCCTGAAGGCGGAGCGGTTCGACGACGCAATGAAGATTCTCGCCGGCCTCAGGAAGCCCGTGGACGTGTTCTTCGACAAGGTCACCGTTAATTGCGACGAGGCCGAGTTGCGTGAAAACAGGCTGAAACTGCTGTCCGAAATTCGCACGACCATGAACACGGTCGCCGATTTCAGCCAGATCGAGGGCTGAGGGCGCCGTGACCAAATGGGTCTACAGCTTCGGCGCCGGCGCCGCGGAAGGCCGGGCGGACATGCGCGACCTGTTGGGCGGCAAGGGCGCCGGGCTCGCGGAGATGTGCACCATCGGCCTCTCCGTGCCGCCCGGCTTCACCATCACCACCGAGATCTGCGCCCGCTTCCACGCCAGCGAGCGCTCCTATCCCGAGGGCTTCGAAGACCAGGTCGCCGCCGCGCTCGCGCGGGTCGAGGACAGCGTCGGCGCCCGGTACGGCGATCCCAAGAAGCCGCTTTTGCTTTCGGTGCGCTCCGGCGCCCGCGCCTCCATGCCCGGCATGATGGACACGGTCCTCAACCTGGGCCTCAACGACGAGACGGTCGAAGGCCTCGCGGCGCGGTCCGGCAATGCGCGCTTCGCCCGCGACAGCTACCGCCGCTTCATTCAGATGTACAGCGACATCGTGCTCGGAATCGAGTCCCACCTTTTCGAGGACCTGCTGGCGCAGAGCAAGGAGGAGCGCGGCCTCACGCTCGACAACGAGCTCACCGCCGAGGACCTGGCGGAGCTGATCAAGGCCTACGGGCGCAAGGTCGAGGACGAACTCAGCCGGCCGTTTCCCCAGGACGTGGACGGCCAGCTCTGGGGCGCCATCGCGGCCGTGTTCAAGAGCTGGATGAACCAGCGCGCCGTCACCTACCGCCGGCTCCACGGGATACCCGAGGACTGGGGCACGGCGGTCAATGTCCAGGCCATGGTGTTCGGCAATATGGGCGACGGCTGCGCCACCGGGGTCGCCTTCACCCGCAATCCCTCGACCGGCGAGAAGACGTT
Organism: Pseudomonadota bacterium; assembly: GCA_022571365.1. Taxonomy (GTDB): domain Bacteria; phylum Pseudomonadota; class Alphaproteobacteria; genus JACZXZ01. Next base: position 52,378 of record JACZXZ010000004.1, read on the forward strand.
CTACGGCGAATATCTGGTGAACGCCCAGGGCGAGGACGTGGTCGCCGGCATCCGCACGCCCCAGCACCTGACCGTCGCGGGCAAACAGGCCGCACGGTCCCGACTGCCGGCCATGGAGGAGTCCATGCCGGAGCTGTTCGCCGAGTTGGGCGCGGTGTGTGACAAGCTCGAGGCCCATTACCGCGACATGCAGGACATCGAGTTCACGGTCGAGGCCGGCCGGCTGTGGATGCTCCAGACCCGCACCGGCAAGCGCACCATCGCCGCGGCCGTCAAGATCGCGGTGGACATGGTGCGCGAGGGCCTCATCGACCGGGCTGAAGCGGTCCGCCGCATCGATCCTTTGGCGCTCGACCAGCTCCTCCACCCGACCCTCGACCCCAAGGCCGAGCGCAAGAAGCTGGCCTGCGGCCTGCCCGCCTCGCCCGGCGCCGCCGCCGGTGCGGTCGTGTTCAGCGCCGACGAAGCCGAGGACAGGGCCGCCAAGGGCGAGGCCGTGATTCTGGTGCGCGCCGAGACCAGCCCCGAGGACATCCACGGCATGCACGCGGCCCAAGGCATCCTCACCACCCGCGGCGGGATGACCAGCCACGCGGCGGTGGTGGCCCGCGGCATGGGCCGGCCCTGTGTCGTCGGCGCCGGCGACATCCGCGTCGACTACGCGGCCCGCGCCATGGTTGTGCATGATGTGACCGTAAAGGCCGGCGAGCGCATCACCATCGATGGCTCGACAGGGGAGGTCATGCTCGGCGAGGTGGCGACCATCCAGCCGGAGTTTACCGGCGATTTCACCACGCTCATGGAGTGGGCCGACGAGTTCCGCCGCCTGGACGTGCGGGCCAACGCGGAGACGCCGGAGGACGCCCGCACGGCGCGCCGCTTCGGGGCCCAGGGAATCGGCCTGTGCCGAACCGAACATATGTTCTTCGAAGGCGCCCGCATCGTCGCCATGCGCGAGATGATCATGGCCGAGGACGAGGCCGGCCGGCGCGCCGCGCTCGAAAAGATCCTGCCCATGCAGCGCCGCGACTTCGTCGAGCTGTTCCGCATCATGGCCGGGCTGCCGGTGACCATTCGCCTGCTCGACCCGCCTTTGCACGAGTTCCTGCCCAACACCGAAGCGGAGATGGCCGAGGTCGCCCGGGCCACCGGCAAAGACGTAGCGGCCGTGGCCCAGCGCGCGGCCAGGCTCAGGGAGGTCAACCCCATGCTCGGCCACCGCGGCTGCCGCCTGGGCATCACCTACCCGGAAATCCACGAGATGCAGGCCCGGGCCATCTTCGAGGCGGCGTTGGAGGCCGAGGCGGAGACGGGCGAGGAGGTCGTGCCGGAGATCATGATCCCGCTCATAGCGATCCGGCGCGAGTTCGAGATCCTCAAGGCGGTGATCGACCGCGTCGCGGCGGAGGTCTCCCGCGCCACCGGCAAGAAGCTCCGCTACTTGGTCGGCACCATGATCGAGCTGCCGCGCGCCGCGCTTTGCGCCGGGGAGATCGCCGAGCATGCCGAGTTTTTCAGCTTCGGCACCAACGATTTGACCCAGACCACCTTCGGCATGTCGCGCGATGATGCCGGCAGCTTCCTCGAGGCGTACCAGCGACAGGGCATCATCCCACACGATCCGTTCGTCAGCCTCGATGTGGCGGGCGTCGGCGAGCTCATCGACATCGCCTGCCGCCGCGGCCGCAAGACGCGTCCCGACCTCAAGCTCGGGATCTGCGGCGAGCATGGCGGCGACCCGGCCTCGATCCGGTTCTGCGAGCGCGTCGGCCTGGAATACGTCTCGTGCTCGCCCTACCGGGTGCCGGTCGCCCGCCTGGCGGCGGCCCAGGCGGCGCTTGCCGCCGAGCCCGAGACGGCCGACTGATACCGACTCGCACGAATACGCGATACAGGCCTCAGCCTCGCCCTTCGACAGGCTCAGGGTGAGGCCCGACAGGCTCAGGGTGAGGCCCTCATGCTGAGCTTTTGTCGAAGCATGAGGGCCGGGATCCCGACATGGGGGTTTCGCGCAACCGTGGAGCAGCGCCGGTTTCAAAAGTTTGACGCCGCGCTCGCGGCGGGCCGCTAAAACGACGCCCAGTCGGGCTTTCGGGGCTTGAGGCGGGCTCGGCCGGCGGTGAGCGCACGGCCCTCCCTTTCGGCCTCGGCGACGGCTTCCAGGCGCAGCAACGCGAGGCCCTGGCCGTCCAAGGCCGAGCGCATTTCGCCGACGTTCCTATCTCCAAGCATGACCTGCGTGCCAATCTCGGGCGGCGGTCCTTCGATCTCGACCGGCATCAGGCGCTTCTTGACCAGGCCGCGATAGTAGATCCTGGCCGTCAGCTCCTGGCCCAGGTAACAGCCCTTGTCCCAGTCGATTCCATTGAGCTCGTCGAAGTTGTTCTCGAGCAGCATTGCTTTCTCGACGGCCAGGTCGCGGCTGCCGTCGGGGAGCCCGTGGGTCAGGCGCAGGCGGTCGTAGGCGGCCGCCTCGGCCGCGGCGAAGCCGGCCTCCTCAAGCGCCGTGGTCGCGACATCCGCGGGCAGGATCGCCCGGGCGCCGACCGCGGCCAGGCGCGGATCGACATAGACGACGCCGCCCGCGAACGGCGCCGCCCGGCCCGGCTCTCGGTCCAGGCCCAGGGCGCCGATCGCGCCCGGGCCGAACAGCGCGGCGACGACGAAGCCGTCACCGGCGGCCTCCACGCTGACCTTGGAGCGCAGCTTGTACATGCAGAGCCGCCGCCTGAGATCATCAAGCCGCCCGGCCTCGCAGTCGAGATAGGGGGTTTCCCCGATCCGGGCGATGAAGAAGTCGTGCAGGTACTTGCCCTGAGGCGTGAGAAAGGCGGCATAGATGGCGCGGTCGGTCGCGAGCTTTTCGATGTCGTTCGAGATCAGCCCCTGGAGGAAGCGGCCCGCATCTTCGCCGGTGACGGTCATGAGCCCCCGGTTTCTCAGCACCACATAAGACCCGCCGGCCATCTTCAAACTCTCCGCAGTCAATGGGTTTGCAGCATTCTCCGTTATCACTTGTATCACTTGGGCAACCCCGCTCCGCTTGACAAGGCCCGCGCCCGGCGGCCCGTTCGGCCGCGCGATTGCCGCCCGCGGCGAGCGCGCTGTTTGCAACTTGGCGGAAGGCACGTATAAATTCGCGCGATGCTTATCATCCTGATCGATGACACGATTCCTCTCGACGGCAACGGCCCTTCGAGCGAGTCTTGGGGCGGCGGTCCGGAGAAGGCCCTCGCCGGGCCGGCCGGCGGGCTCGCGCGGCGCGGGTCGGGTTGGGCGGTAGCGGCGGAGGGGTTCGAGGCGCTCATGCGATGAGGATACTGTTCATCACCTCGACGCGGGTCGGCGACGCGGTGCTCTCGACCGGGGTGTTGTTTCATCTCATCGAACGCTACCGCGGCGCGCGCTTCACCATCGCCTGCGGTCCCGCGGCGGCGGAGCTGTTCGTCGCGGTGCCCAACCTCGAGCGCATCCTCGTGGTGGAGAAGAAGCCGGCCTCGCGACACTGGCTCGAGCTCTGGGCGTCCTGCGTCGCCTGCTATTGGGACCTGGTGGTGGACTTGCGGGCCTCCGGCATATCGTATCTGCTGCCGACCCGTCGCCGGCGCGTTCTCCGCCCAAGCGGCGAGCCGGTCCACCGGGTTCGCCATCTGGCGAGCCTGTTTGGTCTCGACGATCCCCCGGCCCCCCGCATCTGGACCACGCCGGACCATTGGCGGGCGGCGGCCGAACTGGTGTCCGATGGCTCGCCGGTGCTGGCCGTGGGGCCGACCGCCAACTGGCGCGGCAAGCAGTGGCGGATGGCGAGTTTCATCGAGCTCATCCGCCGGCTCACCGGGGCCGGCGGGATATTGCCGGGCGCCCGCGTCGCCGTGTTCGGCGCGGCCTGTGAAAAAGCGACGGCCGTGCCGGTGATCGCCTCGATACCGCCGGGCCAGCGCATCAATCTGGTCGGCCGGGCCGATCTGGTGACCGCCCATGTTTGTCTCCGGCGCTGCGCCTTCTATGTCGGCAACGATTCGGGCCTGATGCATCTGGCGGCGGCGGCCGGGATTCCGACCCTCGGCCTGTTCGGCCCGAGCCGGGAGGAGCTGTACGGGCCCTGGGGTGAGCACAGCGCGGTGGTGCGCACCGCCGTCCCCTATGAGGATCTGGTGGGCGGACCGGACTACGACCACCGCACCACCGGCAGCCTGATGGACAGCCTCACCGTGGACGCCGCCGAAGCGGCGGCGCGCGCGCTGTGGCGGCGCTCGGCGGGCCAGGCCGCATGAGCGGACCCAGGCTGTCGGCCCTGGTCGTGGTCCACAACGAGGAGGCTCAGCTCGCCAGCTGCCTGGAGCGGCTTGGCTTCGCCGATGAGATCGTGGTCGTCCTCGACCGCTGCACCGATCGCTCGAAGGAAATCGCCGCGCGCTATGCCCAAAAGTTAATCGAGGGCGCCTGGGAGAACGAAGGGGCGCGTCGCAACGGCGGCATCGAGGCGTGCGCCGGCGATTGGATCCTCGAGGTCGACGCCGACGAACGGGTGCCGCCGCGCCTCGCCGAGGAGATTCGCCAGGCGATCACCGACGCCGCGCCGGGCTATTTCCTCATCCCCTATGACAACCACATCGGCGAGCGGCTGGTGCGTTACGGCTGGGGCGGGTCCTGGGGCGTGAGCGCGACGGCCAGATTGTTCTCGCCCGGGGCCAAGCGCTGGGGGAACCAGCGCGTCCATCCCAAGCTGGTCCTCAGGGGCACCAGGCGCTGGCTCAAGACGCCGATGATTCACTATGTCGACCGCAACATTTCGGACATGATCCATCGGCTCGACCGCTACAGCACCGCGCGGGCCCGGGACCTGCGCGAGTCCGGCGAGATCGGCTCGTTCGGCCGCAACCTGAGACGCATGGTCTGGCGCTTTTGCAAGTGTTACATCGCCCGCAAGGGTTACCGGGAAGGGGGGTACGGCTTCCTGATCGCCCTCTTTGCCGGTCTCTACCCCATGCTGTCGTATCTCAAGGCCAGGCTCGAGGACGAATGAATCCGCGCCCCCTCGGCCCGGCCGTCCGACCGGGTGGGCCCCCGCCCGGGGGCCGCAGGTCCCGCGCCGCTGCCCTCCGGGAGCCCTGGCCGTGACCCGTGTGCTTCAGGCGATCGCCGGCGCCGAGCACGGCGGCGCCGAGGCTTTTTTCACGCGCCTGGTCCTGGCGCTTGACCGCGCCGGGCTCGAACAACGCGTGGTGATGCGGCGCCACGCCGGACGGGCGGCGACGCTGCGCTCGGGCGGCATTGAGCCCGTGGAGCTCTCTTTTGGCGGCGCCCTGGATTTCTTCACGGCGCGCGGGCTCAGGCGCGAGATCGCCGCCTTTCGCGCCGACGTGGTGCTCACCTGGATGAGCCGGGCAAGCCGGCTGTGCCCGGCCGGCCGCTTCATCCATGTCGGCCGTCTGGGCGGCTACTACGATCTCAAATACTACCGGCGCTGCGGCCACCTGATCGCAAACACGCGGGCCATCGTCGACTACATGGTCCGCAGCGGCTGGCCGGCCGAGCGCGCCCATCATCTGCCCAACTTCGCGAGCGCGGCCACGGCGCCGCCGGTTCCGCGCAAGGCCCTGACAACGCCGGCCGAGGCGCCGCTGTTGCTCGCCCTTGGACGTCTCCACGCGAACAAGGCCTTCGACGTCTTGATCGAGGCGCTGACAAAGGTGCCGGAGGCCTGGCTGTGGCTCGCCGGCGAGGGGAAGCTCCGGGGCGAGCTCGAAGCGCTTGCGGCGCGCCTGGGCGTGGCCCCGCGCATCCGGTTCCTGGGCTGGCGCGAAGACGTGGCGGGCCTGCTCGCGGCCGCCGACATGCTGATCTGTCCGTCCCGGCACGAGCCGCTCGGCAACGTCGTGATCGAGGCCTGGGCCCAAGGCGTGCCGGTGATCGCCGCCGCCAGCGCCGGGCCGAGGGAGCTCATCTCGCCGGAAGAGAACGGCCTTGTGGTCCCGATCGACGATTCGGGCGCGCTCGCCCGGGAGATCCGGCGGCTCCTCGCCGACAGGGGGCTCGCGGCCCGGCTTGTCGCCGGCGGCCGGAGGACCTATGAAGGTGAGTATAGCGAGGCCGCGGTGGTCGCTCGCTACCTCGATTTCTTCGAGCGCGTGACGGGACCGTGTGCGGCATAGCCGGGATCATGACCGCGGACGGATCGCCGCCCGACCAGGTGGTCCTGGAGGGCATGGCGGAGGCCCTCGGCCACCGGGGGCCGGACGGCCGTGGCCGGTATCTCGCGGGCAATGTCGGCATGGTCCAGCGGCGGCTCGCCATCATCGACCTCGAGACCGGCGACCAGCCGTTTTTCGAGCCGGGCGGCGCGGCCCTGGTCGCCAATGCCGAGATCTACAACTACGTCGAGCTGCGCGAGGCGCTTCACGGCGTCAACTTCGCCACGACCTCCGACTGCGAGCCGGCGCTGTATCTTTACCGCCGCCATGGGCTCGACTTCGTGGCGCACCTGCGCGGCATGTACGCGATCGCGCTCCACGACCCCCGGGCCGGACGGCTCGTGCTCGCGCGCGATCCCTTCGGCATCAAGCCGCTCTACTATGCCGAGACGGCGCGCGGCCTCGCCTTCGCCTCCGAGCCCCAGGCCTTGCTCGGCGCCGGGCTGGCGGCGCGGCGGATACAGGCCGAGGCGCGCGCCGAGCTCTTACAGCTCCAGTTCACCACGGGCGCCCACACCATCTTCAAGGGCCTGAAGCGGGTGCTTCCCGGCGAGACGTTGGTGGTGGCGGGCGGACGCGTCGTCGAGCGCCGCCGGCTCGATGCCCTGCCCGCCGGGGGGCCCGAGGCCTGGGACGAAAGGGAGGCGCTCATCCGCCTGGACGATGCGCTCACCGACAGCGTGCGCGTACACCAGCGCTCGGACGTTCCCTACGGCATGTTCCTCTCGGGCGGCATCGATTCCTCGACCCTGCTTGCCCTGATGGCGCGCCTCAATGACCGGCCGGTCAAGGCGTTCACCGTCGGCTTTCCGGGCACGGGCGTCCCCGACGAACGCGCCCGCGCCCGCGCCGTGGCCCGGGCCGTCGGCGCCGAGCATGTCGAGATCCCGTTCGAGGAAGAGGACTTCTGGCGGCTCCTGCCGGAGACGGCGGCCGCACTCGACGATCCCGCCGCCGATTACGCCATCCTGCCCACCTACAAGCTCGCCCGCGAGGCGAGCCGCGAGCTCAAAGTGATCCTCACGGGCGAGGGCGGCGACGAGATGCTCGGCGGCTACGGCCGCTACCGCAGCGCCATGAGACCCTGGTGGCGGGGCGGCCGGGCCATGTGGCCGCGCGGCATCCTCGACGGGCTCGGGGTCTTGAGGGCGGAGGCGGTCGGCTGGCGCGACGGCATTGCCGCGATCGAGATCACCGAGGCCAAGGCCGGCCGCTCGCGGCTGCAGGTCGCCCAGGCGACCGATTGCGCGGGGTGGCTGGCGGGCGACCTGCTCATCAAGCTGGATCGGTGTCTCATGGCCCACGGGCTCGAAGGGCGCACCCCGTTCCTCGACCGCCGGGTGGCCGAGGTCAGCTTCCGCCTGCCCGACCGGCTCAAGATCCGGCGCCGCATGGGCAAGTGGCTGCTCAGGCGCTGGCTGGAGGAGCATCTGCCTGAAGCCGAGCCGTTTACCCGCAAGCGCGGCTTCACCGTGCCGGTGGCGGAATGGATCGCGCGGCGGGGCGCGACTCTGGGCCCGTTGGTGGCCGCCCAGCCGGGGGTGGCGGAGATCTGCGAGCCGGCGGCGGTCGCCGGGCTGTTCGCCGCGCGCGGCAAGCGCCAGGGTTTCGCGGCCTGGACGCTGCTGTTCTATGCCCTGTGGCATCGCCATCACGTGCTCGGTCTCAAGCCCGAGGGCGACGCGTTCGAAACCCTGGCGGCGCGGGGGTGAGCCCCGGCGGTGGCGGGAAAGGGAGTGGCGGGAAAGGGAGCAGAAGCCCGGGCGGCCTCACCACCCCAGCCGGCCCGGGCGTGGACCAGCGCGTGGACCAGGGCGTGGACCGATTTCGGCAGGAGGAGCCATTCCGAATGGCCGAGGCTTATGATCTGATCGTCCGTGGCGGCATCGCGGTCACGCCGGACGGGCGGGCCCAGGCGGACATCGGCGTCCGGCAAGGGCGCATCGCCGCCATGGGCGACCTCGCCCGCGCATCGGCGCCCACCATCGTGGAGGCGCGGCACCTTCATCTCCTCCCCGGCGTCATCGACACCCAGGTCCATTTCCGCGAGCCCGGGCTGGAGCACAAGGAGGACATCGCAACCGGCACCGCCGGCGCGGTCCTGGGCGGCGTCACCGCGGTCTTCGACATGCCCAACACCGACCCCAGCACCACGACCGCCGCCGCTCTCGCCGACAAGGTGGCGCGGGCGCGCGGCCGGGCCCGGTGCGACATCGCCTTTTTCGTCGGCGCGGCCGAGCACAACATGGATCGGCTGGGCCAGCTCGAGCGGCTGCCGGGCGCGGCCGGAATCAAGCTGTTCATGGGAAGCACGACCGGCGACCTGCTGGTCGCCGACGATGAGGGGGTCTCCCGCGTGCTGGCCGCGGGCTTCCGCCGCGTCGCCGTCCACGCCGAGGATGAAGAGCGGCTGCGCGCGCGGCGGGCGCTTATCGAGGCGGGGGCGACCGCCCACATGCATCCGGTGTGGCGCGACGTGGAGACGGCGCTCAGCGCGACCCGACGGCTCTTGGGATTGGCCCGCGCCGCGCGCCGGCGGGTCCATGTCCTGCACGTCTCGACGGCCGAGGAGATGGCGCTCTTGGCCCAGCGCCGCGACATCGCGACCGTCGAGGTGACGCCCCAGCATCTGACGCTCGCCGCGCCCGAGTGCTACGACCGGCTCGGCAACCACGCCCGGATGAATCCCCCGATCCGCGACGCGCATCATCGCGAGGCCTTGTGGCGGGCGCTCGGCGAGGGCGTCGTGGACGTGGTGGGCTCCGACCACGCGCCGCACACGCGGGAGGAAATGGACCGCCCCTATCCGGACGGCCCCTCCGGCATGCCGGGGGTCCAGACCCTGCTGCCGATCCTGCTCGACCATGTGAACGCCGGGCGGCTCTCGCTCGAACGACTGGTGGATCTCACCAGCGCCGGGCCGGCGCGCATCTACAACATCGCCCAAAAGGGCCACATCGCGGTGGGCCGCGACGCGGATCTCACCCTGGTCGACCTCGGCGCCAAACGCAGGATCGAGGGTGACTGGATCGCGAGCCGCTGCGGCTGGACGCCGTTCGAGGGGATGGCGGTCACGGGCTGGCCCGCCGCGACCATCGTGCGCGGCCATGTGGTCATGCGCGAGGGGGAGCTCCTGGGCGCGCCGGTGGGCGCGCCGGTCCGCTTCACCGAATGTCTCTAGAGGCGCGCGGGCGGGCGCGGGCCAGGGCTCAAACGGTTTCCGGCCGTCGCTTAAACCCGCCCCGCGCAGATCGACTTGAACCGAGCTCACTCCCTTCCGTGCTTGCGCATTCGCCGTTTGCCGATACCATTCGGACCTGACCTCAAGGCGCCATTCGTTAAAGCGTCATTCGTTGGTCCCAGCCAGAGAGGCATGCGCGCATGTCCGCCGTTCAGCGCTCCCGTGCTCGAAAGCCCGGCCGTCCCGACCAGGATCGGGCAGGCCCCGAGCCGCCGCTCGCGGCCGAACGTTCGGCCGACGCGCGGCGGCCGGCGCTGTCGGTCGTGATTCCGGCACGCAACGAGGCCGGCAGCATCCGGCCCTTGATCGAGGAAATCCACCGGGCGCTGGAGCCGCTTGTCGCGTTCGAGATCGTTTGTGTGGACGACGGCAGCGAGGACAACACGGCCAGCGAGCTCAGGGCGGCGCGCGCGGCCGACCCGCGGCTCAGGGTGCTCAGCCACCGGCACGCCTGCGGACAGAGCACGGCGATATGGAGTGGCGTGGCCGCGGCCCGGGGCGAGTGGATCGTCACCCTGGACGGCGACGGCCAGAACGTGCCGGGCGACATCCCCATGATGCTCGAGGCGCGCGACGCGGCCGATCTCGAGGACCTCCATATGGTCGCTGGCATCCGCCGCCGACGTCGCGACAACTGGCTCAGGCGCGTCTCCTCGCGCGTCGCCAACGGCTTGAGACGGCGCTTGCTTAAGGACGGCATAATCGACTCCGGCTGTGGCCTAAAGCTGTTCCGCCGGGATGCGTTCCTCGCGCTTCCTTACTTCGATCACATGCACCGTTTCCTGCCGACGCTCATCCGGCGCAACGGCGGCGAGGTGATCCAGGTCCCGGTCGATCACCGGCCGCGGCTCAGCGGCAAATCGAGCTACGGCATTCACAACCGCCTGTGGACGGGTATCGCCGACCTTCTCGGCGTGATGTGGCTCCAGCGGCGGACGAAACAGCCAATTATCGATAACAAGGATGGGTCATGACGCAGTTCACGATTTGGCTCGTTATCGGATTCCTCGGCCAGGTCCTGTTCGGGATGCGGTTTGTCGTGCAGTGGATCCGCAGCGAGCGTGAGGGCCGCAGCATCATTCCTGTCGCCTTCTGGTATTTCAGCGTCGCCGGGGGCGTCACGCTTCTGTCCTACGCGCTCTGGCGGCAGGACCCGGTGTTCATCGTCGGCCAGGCCGGCGGTTTGCTCATCTACGGGCGAAACCTGTTCTTCATCAGGCGGGACCGGCGGCGCGCGGCCACCCCCGGCTCGTGAGCGAAGGCGGGCTGACCCACACCGGGGTCCGACTCCCGCTGGGGCGCCGGGCGCTCGCCTGGAACGCGCGGCTGGTCTTATCGAGGAGCGGATTCCACGCCTTCATTTCCGTCCACATCCTCGTCCTCTTCCTGGTGCGCGGGCTGCTGTTCCCCGGCACCGGCGGCGACGACGCCGAGCAGCTCGTTTTCTCCCAGACCCTTGCCTGGGGTTACGACATCGCCAACCCGCCGCTCTACACCTGGCTGGTGGTTGCCTCCCAGCAGGTCTTCGGCGTCACGGTACTGTCGGTCGCCTTCGTCAAGTTCTCGCTCATCTGGCTGACCTACGTCTTCCTTTACCGCTCGGCCCGCCACGTGCTCGAGGATGACCGCCTGGCTGCGCTCGCGGCCCTGTCGCCCCTGGCGCTGTATTACGTGGCCTGGGACGCGGTGCTGGGCTACAGCCACTCGGTGCTGCTCATGGCGATGTGCGCGGTGACTTTCTACGCCGTGCTGCGGCTGGACGCAAAGGGCAGCGTGCTCTCTTATCTCGCCCTCGGCCTGGCGTTGGGGCTGGGCCTGTTGTCCAAATATCCATACGCGCTGTTCGCCGTGTCCCTCCTGGTGGCCTGCCTCGCCGACCGCAGCCTGCGGGCGCGCCTGATAAGCCCGTGGAGCCTTCTTGCGCTCGCCGCCGCCGCGGCGGTCATCCTGCCTCATATCCTCTGGATCGTGGACCAGCCGGACAACCTGTTCTCGGCCTCCAAGGCCAAGTTCGAGATTTCTGGGGGCCCGGGCTACGTCGCCGCCGCGGCGACCGGGGTGCTGGATGCGGCCGAAGCCGTGGTGGGGTTTCTGTCCCCGCTTCTGATCTTGCTGTTGATCTTCTTCTGGCGGGCCTTCGGGCCGGTCGGAAGGAACGCCTCTTCCTCGGCCCGTTACCGCCGCCTGCTGGAGGTCTTTTTCGCCTCGCTCCTAGCCATCTTGTTCGCTGCGATCCTGGTCTTCGCAGCCACCAGGATCCGCACCCATTACATGTTCATTCTGATCCTGTTCCCGATTTACTTCTTCGCGCGGGTCCGGGCCGTCGGCCTGAAACAGAGCTCGCTCGAACGGTTCGCCGGCGTGCTGCCATTGCTCGCCGTGGCCGTGGTCGGCGGGCTGTTCTTCAAGTACGTGGCGGACCCCTTGAGGTGCAGCAAATGCTACCTGCACGTTCCCTACGCCGAGATCGCCGACCGGATTCGGGAGAGAGGGTTCGAAAAGGGTACCATCTTCGCCTTCTGGCATCCCTATGACATCGCCGGCAATCTGCGCGTCTACTTTCCCGACTCGCGGGTGATCACCACAAAGCATCTGGCCTTCATCCCCCCGCCGGCGCGGGAGCCAGGGCAGTGCCTGGTGATGTGGAATCCCCACCCTACAGGCTGGCGCCACAGGGTGATGGTCCAGCTCGCCAACGCCCATCTGGGCACGAAGCTGACCGTGGACGAGCCGGTGCGGTACGTCGAGGTGGCGATGGCTATGGCCAGGGATCGGCCCCTTCGCTTCGCCTACATACTCGCGCAGGGACAGGGTGACTGCCGGTAGGGCGATTGCCGGTAGGGAGGCGCCGATCCCCGCCGGGGTTCGCCCGCCCTCAAGACCGGAGCGGGAGGTGATGCCAGGGGCATCGCCGTCGGACAAATCCGGGACACAAATCCGAGTACTTAGGAGGCGTCATACGGCTGGGGTTGGGAATCCGCGAAATCCGTCGCGGTCCGCGGCTTGGGGAGTCGTCTGGCGGGGCGGTGCCTGCGTTTACGGTCGGCGCTCGCCTCTGCTATGGTGGCGGCGGGCGCGGGCCGCTGGGACCGGCCCCCGGACAGCCGCCGGGAGGGGCTCGAGGAAAACCGTCCGGCACAGACGGGCAAGGGCGCTGAGCGACAGGTGAACAACCGCGATAAAACCAGGCAATAAGACCAAAAGGAGAGAGAAAGAAATGAAGGAACTCTACGACTTGGGCGAGAAGCCGCCGCTCGGCGAGGTGCCGGAGAAAATGCACGGCTTCCTGGTGCGGCAGGACCGTTTCGGTCAACCGCGTGACGCTTGGCAGGCCGAGGTCGTCCCCACCCCTGAGATCACGCCGGAGGAGGTGCTGATCTACGTCATGGCCACGGGCATCAACTACAACAACGTGTGGGCCGCGCTCGGCCAGCCGCTGGACGTCATCGCCGAGCGCCAGCGCCGGGGCGAGCCCGAGGACTTCCACGCCGGCGGCAGCGATTGCGCCGGCATCGTCTGGTCCGTCGGCGAGAAGGTGACCAACGTCAAGGTGGGCGACGAGGTGGTCGTGCACAGCGGCTGGTGGCCGCCCGACGACCCCTGGGTCTTGTCGGGACGCGACCCCATGCTGGCCGACAGCACGCGGATCTGGGGTTACCAGACCAACTACGGGAGCTACTGCCAGTTCGCCCGGGCGCAAGCGCATCAGTGCCTGCCCAAGCCGAAGAGACTCGCCTGGGAAGAGGCGGCCTGTTTCCTGCTGTGCGCCTCCACCGCCTACCGCATGCTCATGGGCTGGCCGCCCAACACGGTGGAAGAGGGGGACGTGGTGCTGGTGTGGGGCGCCGCCGGAGGGCTCGGCAGCATGGCCGTGCAGATCGCGGCGGTCCAGGGGGGGCGGCCGATCGCCGTCGTCTCCGACGAGGCCAAGAAGCAGTTCTGCCTGGACCACGGCGCCATTGGCGTCATCAACCGCAACGAATTCGACCATTGGGGCATCATGCCCAACACGGAGAGCCCGGAATACGGAGCCTGGGTCAAGGGCGCGCGCGCGTTCGGCAAGGCCATCTGGGAGGTCGTCGGCGAGAAGGTCGGCCCGCATATCGTCTTCGAGCACCCGGGCGAGGCGACGCTTCCCACTTCGTGTTACGTCTGCGCCACCGGAGGCATGGTCGTCATCTGCGCGGGGACGAGCGGCTACAACGTCACCATTGACCTGCGCCACCATTGGATGCGTCAAAAGCGTTTCCAGGGCAGTCATCTGGCCAACGACGAGCAGGCGGCGGCCGTCCTCGGGCTGATCGAGGGAGGCAAGCTGGACCCCGGCCTCTCCCGCACCTTTCCCTTCAACGAACTGGGCGAGGCGCATCAGCTCATGCTGGAGAACCGCCATCCCCCGGGCAACATGGCGGTGCTGGTCAACGCCACGCGGACCGGCGAGGGGGCGGCGGGCTGATGCGCGTGGCCGCACGCGGCCGGTTGGACGGGGCCCGTCGGCGGCGATGCGCCTGAGGCCGACCGATCCCGGCCCGGAGAGGAACCCGGCCTTCCAGCCGGCACGGTCCGTCTTGGAGCCACGACCGGCCGCGCCGGAGTTGGCATCCGGCCGCGCCTTAGGCTAGGGTGTTCCGGCTCAAAGGGGGAAGTGCCCTTGATCAAGCAAGCCGTTCTTGCCGCCGCGCTTGGCTTGGTCCTGGCGGTCGCTGCCCGGGCCCAGGTCGACGTGCCCACCACCTATGGCGACGCCATGCGGTGGTATGCCGAAGCTGCCGAGGCGGGCGATGCCGAGGCCCAGTTCTTCCTGGGCCTGATCTACGAGGAGGGCCTCAACGACCTCCCCCGGAACCTGGCCAAGGCAGCCGAGTGGTATCGCAAGGCCGCCCGGCAGGGCCACGTCATGGCCCAATTCAAGCTGGCCGTCCTCTATGAGCACGGCGAAGGCGGGTCCCAGGATCTGGCCGAGGCGGTCAGGTGGTACCAGTCGGCGGCGGAAAACGGTCTCGCCGAGGCCCAGTACAACCTGGGCCATATGTACGAGCTGGGCCGCGGCGTTCCCCGGAACCCGGTCTGGGCCGCCAATTGGTACCGCCAGGCCGCCGAGCAGGGCCTCGCGGTTGCCCAGTACAACCTGGGCCTGCTTTACCTCTGGGGCAGCGGGGTCGAGCGCGACGAGGTGGCCGGCTATATGTGGCTCGAAATCGCCGCGGCCCGGGGCCACGCAGACGCCGCGCTGGCCGGCGACCGCCTGGCCGGCCGCATGTCCGCCGACGCCCTCGCCCAGGCCCGCGAGCTTGCCCGCCAGTGGACGGCGACCGGCGACTAGCCGGCCCTCGGACGATAGGCACGCTGCCATCAGCCGGGGCGTATGGCAAATCGCCGCGTCTTTGGCTACGGTTGGCTCATGCCCTCTGAGACGGGAGACGTTCCATGGCCATCCAGCCGGCCCGCAATCTGGACCTCAGTGCCGCGCTCCGCGAGGCGGAGCGGCGCTACATCGAGGCCAATCCCGAAAGTAAGCGCCGCCATCGGGCGGCCTGTGAGGCCATGCCCGGCGGCAATACCCGGACCATCCTGTTTTACCCGCCCTTCCCCGTGACCCTGGCGCGCGGCGAGGGCGCCCATCTGTGGGATGTGGACGGCCACCGCTACGCCGACTTCCTGGGCGAGTACACGGCCGGCCTCTACGGCCATTCCCATCCGGTGATCCGCGCCGCGGTCGAGACCGCGCTCAGGGACGGCATCGCCCTCGGCGGCCCCAACCAGATCGAGGCGCGCTTCGCCCAGGCGGTGAGCGAACGGTTCCCCTCGATCGAACTGGTGCGCTTCTGCAACTCGGGCACCGAGGCCAATCTGCTGGCCTTGAGCACGGCCCGGGCGATCACCGGCCGGGCCAAGCTGATGGCCTTCGAGGGCGCCTACCACGGCGGTGTTTTCTTTTACGCCGGCAAGGGCTCGCCCTTGAACGTGCCGTTCCCCATGGTCATGGCGCCCTACAACGACACCGAGCGGACCCTCGAGCTCATCGAGGGCGAGGCCGACGACCTGGCCGCGATCATCATCGAGCCGATGGCCGGCGCCGGCGGCTGCATCCCGGCCGAGCCCGACTTCCTCAAGGCGCTCAGAGAGGCCAGCACCCGGCACGGCATCATCCTGGTGTTCGACGAGGTGATGACCTCGCGCCTCGCGCCCGGGGGTCTGCAGGAGGCCGTGGGCGTGATCCCCGACATGACGACGCTCGGCAAATATATCGGCGGCGGCTTGAGCTTCGGCGCCTTCGGCGGCCGGGCCGACATCATGGAGCGGTTCGATCCGCGCCGGGCCGACGCCTTTCCCCACGCCGGCACCTTCAACAACAACGTGCTGACCATGGCCGCGGGCCTGGCGGGGCTGACCGAGGTTTTCACAGCCGAGGCGGTCCGGGAGCTCAACGCCGGAGGGGACCGGCTGCGCGGGCGGTTGGGCGAGGTGATGTCGCGGCGCGGCGTGCCGGCGCAGGTGACCGGCCTGGGCTCCATGATGACGGTGCACTTCCGCGCGGAGACGATCCGCTCGCCGGCCGACGCGGCGGCGGATAATCAGACCGCCCAGCGGCTGTTCCACCTCGAGATGCTACTCGGCGGCTTCTACTTGGCGCCGCGCGGCATGATCAGCCTGTCGCTGCCGATGACCGAGGCCGACTTCGACGGCCTCATCGCGGCGGTCGAGGCGTTCCTGGACCTCCATGCGCCGCTGCTGTAGCGAAGGACACCGTTCACGGCGCCATGGCGATGGCCGCGATGGCCGCGATGGCCGCGATGGCCGCGACCTCGATCACCATGTCCTCGTAGGCGAGACAGGGGAGCGGAGTGTCCGCCGACGCCCCCGCCCGCGAGCTCGCCCGGCAGCGGATGGCGACCGGCGGCTGGCCGTCGGGCGTAGCGCCAGTTACGAGAAAATCATCTCATTGTCTTGAGACGGCACACGGAGGAGGCCACGCCATGTCAAAGCCCACGCCCAAACCCGCCAAGATCCACCTCGACGACATTCCATGGACGTCGGCCGCGGAGGCCCCCACCAAGGTCAAGGTCCGGCGGCTCATCAACCGCAGGCGCCACGGCGCGGAGCTCATGCTCGGCGTCTGCGAGATGGAGCCGGGCGAGGAGTCCAGCCTGTTTTCTTCGGCGGAGACCGATGACACGGGCCCGGGCGAGCATTGGTATGGGCCGATCGAGGAGACCTATTACTGCCTCCGCGGCCGGCTCACGCTCACCTGGGACGAGGGCGAAATCGAGTTCGGCGCGGACGACGCGGTCTACCTGGCGCCGGGCTGGCACTACCGCTTGAAGAACACCGGAGAGGAGACCGCCTTCTTCGTCTACAACATGCACCCGGCCCAGGAGTAGGGGGGACCAAAACGTTGGAGCCGAGGCGCTCGAGGGTAGTGTGCGGTCAATTTGACCGCAATCGCACCCCATGAAAATCCGCTAAGTCGTTGAAAATTATGGTGCCGCCGGAAGGAATCGAACCCTCGACCCCACCCTTACCAAGGGTGTGCTCTACCCCTGAGCTACGGCGGCACGGCTTTGCCGAACCCACAGTGCCACACCCTCCTCGCTCCATGCAAGCGCCGGACCTGCGGCCGGCGGACCTGCGGTCGGCGGACCTGCGGTCGGCGGACCTGCGGTCGGCGGGATGGCAATTGCCGGCCGGCGAGATCGACAACAACGCCTTGAAGCGGTGAGCCATGCAGCCGTTGGAGAAAGGGGTGCCGGCCGCACCCGCCGGAGTCCCGACATGACGCGCGCCAAGGGGACGGACCGTCCGACCCTGACGGAAGAGGGCCGGGCGCGGGCCGAGGCCCAGCGCGAGCGCCTGGCCCGCGCCTTGCGTGAGAACCTCAAGAGGCGCAAGGCGCAGCAACGCGCCCGGGAGATGGGACGGCCACCCGCCAAGGGACCGGCGGCCGGCGGGAAGGAGGGCTGAGGCCCGCGCCTCCAGGGATGCGAGGCCCCCTCTCCCCCACGGGGGCCAAGGTGAGGGGGTGCGACGACCCAGCCCGGTGCCGCGAAATTGCCCAGGCGGGTACTGGCGCACCGGCCGGGGCATAGCGATATGAAGTTCTGGCGTCCGGACTGCGGCTTGCCATATAAAGGCGCAATGACGACTGTGCGCGCGGATCACCGGGACGGCATGGCGGAGCGGGGTCCTCGCCATCCCGCCCGGCGGCCCCGATCCGGATTCGAGGGGGTTGATGGATAGGATCCATATCCGGGGGGGGAATCGGCTTGAAGGGACCATCCCCATCAGCGGCGCCAAGAACGCGGCGCTGCCGCTGATGGCGGCAAGCCTGCTCACGCCGGAGACCTTGACCCTTTCCAACCTGCCCCACCTCCAGGACATCACGACGCTGGCCAATCTGCTGGCCCAACATGGCGTGGCCATCACCATGGACGGCGACGCCGGTAAAGACGGCCATGCCGGCCGCACCCTGTCGCTGACCGCGACCGAGATCACCAACACCACCGCGCCCTATGAGCTGGTGCGCAGGATGCGCGCCTCGATTCTGGTTCTGGGACCGCTCTTGACGCGTGCCGGTCGGGCCAAGGTGTCGCTGCCCGGTGGCTGCGCCATAGGCTCGCGGCCGATCGACCTGCACCTCAAAGGCCTGGCCTCGCTCGGCGCCGAGATCGAGCTTGGCGAGGGCTACATTCAGGCCGTGGCGCCCCGCAGGCTCAAAGGCGCCCATATCGTCTTCCCGTCGGTCTCGGTCGGGGCGACGGAGAATCTGTTGATGGCGGCCGTGCTGGCCGAGGGTGAAACCGTGCTCGAGGGCGCCGCCCGCGAACCCGAGGTGGCCGACCTCGTGCGCTGCCTCACTTCCATGGGCGCCCGGATCCAGGGCGTGGGCACTGACAAGCTCCGAATCCAGGGCATCGACCAGCTCGGGGGCACCCGGCACGAAGTCGAGCCCGACCGCATCGAGACCGGCACCTACGCCATGGCGGCGGCGATCACCAGCGGCGCGCTCGAGCTCCTCGGCGGTCGGCTCGACCAGATCGGCGCGGTGGCGGAGGCGCTGACCGGGGCCGGGGTGAAGCTCGTCGAGACCAACCGCGGCATCCACGCCTCCCGCTCCGATGGCGCGCTTACCTGCGTCGATGTGACGACCGGACCGTTCCCGGGCTTCCCCACCGACCTGCAGGCGCAGATGACGGCGTGCATGGCGACGGCCGAGGGCGCCTCGACGATTACGGAGAGCGTCTTCGAGAGCCGTTTCGCGCACGTGCCCGAGCTCACCCGCATGGGCGCCAACATAAAGCTCAAGGGCGCCTCGGCCATGGTCCGGGGGGTGGATAGGCTCATCGGGGCGCCGGTGATGGCCACCGACCTCAGGGCCTCGGTGTCGCTGGTGCTGGCCGGCCTCGCCGCCGAAGGGGAGACCACGATCAGCCGGGTTTACCATCTGGACCGCGGCTACGAGCGGCTCGAGGAGAAGCTCGCCGCCTGCGGCGCCGACATCGAGCGCGTCAGGGAGAAGGAATGACGAAGCCGCTGAAGCTACGCGCCGAGGACGCGGAGGACATCAGCGTCATCTCCGCCTGCCTGCAGGACGCGTTGATCCCGTTCAGCGAGATGGCCTATTTGCCCGCGGAACAGCGCTTCGTCCTGGCGGTCAATCGCTTCAAGTGGGAGAACTGCGACGAGTCGCGCGCGGAGCGCGAGAGCTATGAGCGGGTGAGTTGCGGGCTTTCGTTCGAGCGGGTGACATCGGTTCGGTTGCGCGCGCTCGACCGGGCCAACCGCGGACATATCCTCGAGCTCTTGGGCATCATGCCCGAGGACGGCGCGATCGTGCTGTTGTTTGCCGGCGGTGGCGCCATCCGTCTGGAGGTCGAGCGCATCCTCTGCCATCTGGAGGATTTCGACGAGCCCTGGCCGACGCCGTGGCGGCCGCGCCATGCCCTCGACGAAGACGCCGAGTCCGGCTGACCGGCATCTCTTGCTCTCGTCTGTCAGCGGGCCGGGCGACCGTCACTGCCAAGGGTAAAAGGGAGAGATCATGTCGAGTGAAGCGTTGCACGCACCGCGCGAACGGCTTAGTGCCGAGACCCTCGCCATGCATCAGGCTATCGTTTCGTTGATCGAGGAGCTCGAGGCGGTCGACTGGTATCGCCAGCGCGCCGACGACTGCGAGGACGAGGCGCTGAAGGAAATTCTGCTGCACAACATGCGGGAGGAGATGGAGCACGCATCCATGATCCTCGAGTGGATTCGCCGCCACAACCCAGATTTCGCCAGGGAATTCAAGGACAAGCTGTTCAAGGAAGGGCCGATCGCCGGCCACCACGATTAGGCCGGTCGGATCGGGCGCGCGGGCAGACTAATCCGGTCCCGGGCGCGGCGACCCGTGCGCGGCGGAAGCACGGCCGGGACCGGGCCCTAATCCCCGATCCCGGCGATTCGGAGCAGGTTCGTCGTACCCGGGGTGCCGAAGGGCACGCCGGCGGTGATGACCAGCCGGTCGCCGCGCCCCGCCACGCCCTCCTCCGCCGCGATGCGGCAGGCCCTCTCGACCATCTCGGCGACATTCCGCACGTCCTTGGTATGGACGCAGTGGACGCCCCAGGCCAGCGCCAGGCGGCGCGCCGTGGCGAGCGAAGGGGTGAGGCAGAGCACCGGCACGTCCGGGCGCTCCCGCGCCGCGCGCAGCGTCGTCGAGCCCGAGGTGGTGTAGGTGACGATGGCGGCCGCCGAGACGGTATGGGCGGCATGGCGGGCGGCGGCGGTGATGGCGTCGGCCACGGTCGCCTCCGGCTCGGGATGCTCGGCGTCCATGATGCTCCGGTAGCTGGGGTCCTGCTCGACCCGGGCGATGATACGGTCCATCATGGCCACCGCCTCCACCGGGTACGCGCCGGCCGCCGTCTCGGTCGAAAGCATCAGGGCGTCCGCCCCGTCGTAGACAGCCGTGGCCACGTCGGAGGCCTCGGCCCGCGTCGGGGTCGGGGCGTGGACCATGGAGTCCAGCATCTGGGTGGCCACCACCACCGGCTTGCCGGCGGCGCGGCCGGCGCGGACGATCCGCTTCTGCAGGCCGGGCACGTCTTCGGGCGGCATCTCGACCCCCAGATCGCCGCGCGCCACCATCACGGCGTCGGACAGCTCGATGATCTCGTCCAAGCGCTCGATCGCCGCCGGCTTCTCCAGCTTGGACAGGATGGCGGCGCGGCCGGCCACCAGCGCGCGCGCCTCGGCCACGTCCTCGGGGCGCTGGACAAAGGAAAGAGCGACCCAATCCACGCCCAGACGAAGGCCGAAGTCGAGGTCGCCGCGGTCCTTCTTGGTAAGCGGCGACAACGGCAGCACCACGCCGGGCACGTTGATGCCCTTGTGGTCCGATATCTCGCCGCCGGTCACAACCTCGGTGTCCACGCAATCATTGTCCTGGTGGCTGACGCTGAGTTTGACCCTGCCGTCGTCGATCAGGATTTCCGTCCCGGGCCGAAGCACCGCGAATACCTCCGGGTGGGGTAGCGGCGCCCTCGTGTCGTCGCCGGGCTCGGGCGCGAGGTCCAGGCGGAACCGGCTTCCCGCCTGGAGCCGGACGCGCCCGTCCTTGAACTCGCCCAGGCGCAGCTTGGGGCCCTGCAGGTCCATGATCACGCCGATCGGCCGCCCGGCCTCTTTCTCGAGGTCCCGGATGGTGCCGTGCATCGCCCGGTGGTCGCTATGCTTGCCATGGCTGAAATTGAGGCGGAAGACGTCCGCACCCGTCTCGAACAGGGCGCGGACCGTCGCCGGCCCGGAGCTCGCCGGTCCCAGCGTGGCGATGATCTTGGCGCAGCGTTGGCGTCGCATGGGGATCAGATTAGCACCGCCGCCCCCGGATGCAGCAGGAATCCTTCGCCCCGCCCGGAACGGCTCAAGCCTTTCCGGCGACCAGGATGGCGCGGAAGTCGTTGACGTTGGTCCGGGTGGCGCCGGTCACCACCAGGTCGCCGAGGGCCGCGAAGAAGCCGTAGCTGTCGTGGCCGGCGAGGCTCGCCCGGGCGTCGAGGCCGCTTGCCTCGGCCCGCGCCAGGCTGTCCGGGGCGATGACCGCGCCGGCGTTGTCCTCGCTGCCGTCGATGCCGTCGGTGTCGCAGGCGAGCGCGTGGACCCCCGCTTCGCCGTCGAGCGCCAGGGCGAGCGCGAGCAGGTACTCGCAGTTGGGCCCGCCGCGCCCGCCCGTGTGCGTGAGCGTCACCGTGGTCTCGCCGCCCGAGACGAGGACGCAGGGCGGTTTTGCCGGCTCGCCGCGATGGGCCGCCGCGCGGGCCAGGCGGGCGTGGGCCCGGGCCACCTCGCGAGCCTCGCCCTCGACCGCGTCGCCGAGGATGACCG
>JACZXZ010000091.1 GCA_022571365.1 Pseudomonadota bacterium
GTTGACGCTGCTGGCGGCGCCGGCCGATTCCGCCGGGGCCGGCAGGCTCAGCCTCGACGGCGCGTTCACCCAGGGCGGCCTGGTCCACGGCGTCACCGTGCCGGACGCCCGGGTCCGGTTCGAGGGCCGTCCGGTCAGGGTCTCGGAAAACGGGGATTTTCTCATCGGCTTCGGCCGCGACGCCGGGCCCGAGGCGCGCCTCGAGGTGAGCTTCGCCGACGGCCCCGGCGAGACCCGCGCGCTTGCCATCGCCGAGCGCAGCTACGGCGTCCAGCGCATCGACGGGCTGCCGGCCGAGATGGTGACGCCGAAGCCCGAGGTGATGGAGAGAATCCGCGCGGAGGCCGCGCTCATCGCCGAGGCGCGCCGGCCCGACACCGCCGCGCCTTACTTCCTGAGCGGCATCACCTGGCCGGTCATCGGCCCGATCACCGGCGTCTATGGGACGGCGCGCGTCTTGAACGGCGCGCCGCGCCAGCCCCATTACGGGGTCGATATCGCGGCGCCCGAGGGGACGCCGGTCAAGGCCCCGGCCGACGGCATCGTGGCGCTCGCGCACCCGGACATGTACTTCACCGGCCAGACCCTGGTGATCGACCACGGCCACGGGCTCAGCTCGGCTTTTTTGCACATGAGCGCGATCCTGGTCGGGCCCGGAGACCGGGTGGTCCAGGGCCAGCCCATCGGCCGGGTCGGCGCGAGCGGCCGCGCCACCGGGCCCCATCTCGACTGGCGCGTGAACCTGTTTGATATCCGGCTCGACCCGGCGCTCATCGCCGGCCCGATGCCGGCGGCGCTCGAAGTCCGCTAGGCTGTGTACTCAGGAACGTACGCGAGACGGTCGTAGGGGCCCACCTCGCCGGTGTCAGCTTATAGCCAGGAACGGACTTCGAGGCTCTGCGCCGGGTTAGTCGTCGAACATCCTTTGTGCTCCCATCGTCGGCAACCGCGGGGAGCCATCTGGGGAATCTCGGCTCGTGCTAGTTCACATTTGTGGCGGCAAGCGCAAAATAATGATCTCCAACCTCAACATCTACTGCACCGCCAGCCTGCTCATGAGGCGGCACCTCGAAGAAGCGCCGACTCACGCTGCCATGCGGGCGGACGAGCTGCTATCGGTGCGCGACTTGTTTGAACATCAAAGAGACGAACCGGCGCGTGCTATACCGGTCAACGTCATGACAGCAGAGTGCTGGCTTGAATCCCTTGCACGGAGGCCGTGATGGGCAAGGAGAAACGAGGCCTGATAAGGAACTTCGTCGATGTCGACCATGCCGATGGCGAGGAATTGATCAGTCGCCTCGACCTCCTGCAATCGCTTGATTTTTTCCAGAACTATAAGCGCGAGAGTTTCGAGCGCATGGGTGCCGGCCCGGGTAAGCACCTTGCTGATATCGGGTGCGGCCCGGGCGATGATGTGCGCAAGCTCGCGGATCTCGTGGGCGAAACGGGCAGCGTGGTTGGCTTTGACGTCAGCGAATCGATGGTTGAAGAGGCAAAGGCGCGACACGCCGAAGCTTCCCTTCCAATCAGTTTCAAGCAATCACCAGCCCATAATCTCGCCTGCCCGGATCAGTCGTTCGATGGGGTTCGGTCAGACCGGCTCTATCTCTATCTCGATCATCCGCTGGCTGCATTAGCAGAGGCGAAGCGGGTTGTTAAACCAGGCGGCCGGGTTGTCGTGGTCGAACCGGATCTGGAAGGAGTCTGGTTCGACAATTCGTTGTGCTCCACCACCCGAAAGATGATACACGCCCTATCGGATTCGGTTCCAAATGGTCGAGTTGGCTGCCAGCTCTACCGTCTGTTTAGGGACGTGGGCTTGGAAAATATCCGGTTGGATCTGTGCCCGTGGGTCACGGCCGACTGGGCCCTATTTGACAAGATCTTCCATTTCCGTGGGATCGCTGAAGCCGCAATCGCCGAAGGAGAGCTGACGGAAGCCGAATCCGATCAATGGTTTGGTGAGATGGAAGAACGGAAACGCGCTGACCGCATTCTCGGCGGCTTGACACTCTTTCTCGTGGTTGGTCAAAAGCCACAGTAATCGGAGAGTAAGCCTCCAATTACACCGATAGTTGTAGGTGATCGCCCTCGGCGCTGAAGCGGTCGAGGATTCGGCACAACGCCTGTGAGCGGATAACCGGTCTGCCGGCGAAGAAGCATGCTTAATATAACGTTGAAGGGAGTCGTGATTCCTACGCCTCCCGGCGCAATCCAGGCCCGCTGATCGCCGGGCCGATGCCGGCCGCGCTCGAGGTCCGCTAAGGCTGTGTAGTCACCGAATCTAGGCGTGGACGGTCGCAGGCTCGCCGCGCCGCTGTCCGCTTGGAGCCAACAGCAGACTTTTCGGTCCGCAGTGGCAGACTTGGCGCGCGACACGTTATAGGATCATGCGTTCTTGGTATGTGGCGAACTGTAAGTCCATCGATGGAGACTACCTTCCAGTGTTGAATATCATTCGCTTTCTTTTTTCCCATCCACTAACGCGGCAATCGAAGTTAAAGGCGTTACTAAGGTTCATCGTTTGGCAAATCAAAAGCCGTCTGGGCGATGAGTTCATTGTTACCTGGATCGGTGGAACAAAGCTGGCTGTCCGGCACGGCATGACGGGCGCCACGGGGAATATTTATGTTGGTCTTCACGAGTTCGCAGACATGCTTTTCTTACTCCATTTTTTGAGACCCAATGATCTATTTTTAGATGTCGGCGCCAATGTTGGAAGCTACACAGTTCTAGCATCCGGTGTGTGTGGGGCTCAAACATGGGCATTTGAGCCCGATCCCGTAACCACAAAACGTCTTAGAAGAAACATTGAGATCAATGCGATAGGCAAACTCGCGACGATCCATGAGGTGGCGCTGGGCCCAAATGAAACAGATGTCGCGTTTACCATTGGACGTGACACAATGAACCGAGTTGCAGACCCAGGCGACCAGAATGTAAGGATAGTCCGGCAGAGGCGACTTGACGAAATTCTTAATGGACGCGCGCCCACGATGATGAAGTTGGATGTTGAGGGCTACGAAGACGAAGTTTTGAAAGGGGCCGATGCTAGTCTTTCCAAAAAATCGCTAATCGCCATACAGGCTGAGAGTGTCTCTGAATTCTTTGGGAAGACACTCGACCGACATGGATTTAGGAGAGTGTATTACGACCCTTACCAGCGGGCACTATTGAGTGAGCCCACCGACTACCCGTCTTCGAACGCGCTGTTCGTAAAAGATGAGGAGTCCGTGGCAGCACGACTACGTGAAGCGCCGCCTGTCTGCGTTCTCGACCAATCCATCTGAGCTAATGTCTCCTTTGGGTCACGAGCGGACATCGGCGGACCGAATACCCCATCCACTCAAAGCGCGCTTATGAGTCCACTTCCCAGGCGCGGTCACTCCGGCCAGCGCCGGTGCAGCCACAGCCACTGCTCGGGGCGGGCGCGAATCCAGCCCTCGATGAGCGCGTTGACCCGGGTCATGATGCGGACCACGTCGGCCTTGCGGTCGCCGGTGGACCCGATCTCCATGGGCGGGAAGAAGGTCATGTGGAAGCGGCAGCCACGCAAGCGCTCGACCCTGACCGGGACCACCGGGCAGTCGAACTTGAGCGCGAGCTGGGCCAGCGCCGGCGCGGTCATGGCCTGACGCCCGAAAAACGGCACCGCGATACCGTCGTTCATCTTCTGGTCGACCACCATGGCGAGGTGGCCGCCCGCGTTCATGGTCGCGATCGCCTTGCGCGCGCCTTCCGCGCCCTTGGGGATGAGCTCGCCGTCGATGCCGCTGCGCGCCCGCCGGATGAGACGGTCGATCATCCGGTTGTTGGCGCTGCGGTAGATCTGGCCGAGCGGCAAGCCGCGCTGGGTGGCGGCCAGGGGGGCGACCTCCCAGTTGCCGAAGTGGGCGGAGAAGAAGATGCCCGGCCGGCCGTCGGTGCGCAGCCGGTCGAAATTCTCGAGGCCGGTGACCTCGACCCGGCGGTCCTTGCCGCAGAGGCGGATCTCGCCCAGATGGGGAAATTCGGCGAGAACCCGGCCGAGATTGTCCCACATGGCGCGGACGATGGCCTGGATCTCGGGGGCACGCTTTTCCGGAAAGGCGCGCTCGAGGTTGAGGACCGCCCGTTCGGTTATGCCCAGCCTGGGACCGAAGGTCCGGCCGAGCCAGCCGCCCAGGTCCGAGGCGCGATCGATGGGAAGAGCCGCGAAGAAGGCGTAGGCCAGGTTCACCACCAACCCCTCCAGCGGATAGACGACAAAGCGCTTTCGGAGCGCCCGCAAACGATTCTTGCTCGTGGCCGTTTTCACGGGAGTCTCTGTCACTCGCTCCCTCCCCTTGAAACCCCTCCCACTCTCATGCTCACTCGTTCCCTCCCCTTAAACCCCTCCCCCTATAACCCCTCTCACCAAGGGAGGGGGAAAACCCGGGGCCGCGCCCTCTCCCCAGGGGCGGGGGAACACGGATCGGCGCGCACCCGGGGCCGAGCCCTCTCCCCAGGGGCGGGGGAACACGGATCGGCGCGCACCCGGGGCCGAGCCCTCTCCCCTTGTGGGGGAGGGTTTGGATGGGAGGCGACTCATGACTATAGGCAAGACGATACTCACCCACGGTCCAGCACCGGCCGGAGAACCCGCGCGAGCGCATCCGGATCCTGCCAGAGGAGGCTGACAACCACGACCTCGACCATGGCCCGTACCTCGGGCGGCAGGCGCACCGCGTCCTTGGCGGTGGTCGCCGGCACGGCGCCGAGAGCGGAGGCTTCCTCCAACAGGGCCGCGAGCTCGCCCGGGGTGTAGAGGTGGTGGTCGGCGAAGCTGTGGCGGGCCACCACCCGGCAGCCGATCTCGTCAATCATGTCAAAGAACTTGCGCGGACAGGCGATTCCGGCAAAGGCCACAACCTCGCGCCCCTTGAGCCCGGCGGCTTCGGGGCCGGGCACCAGCCGCGCCCTCAAGACCGGTAGCTTGGCCTCCAGGCCGGCCTCGACACCCGCCTCGTCGTCGCCGACCAGCACCGCGGCGGCGGCCCGCGCCAGGCCGCGCGCGACCGGCTCGCGCAGGGGACCGGCCGGCAGCAACCGCCCGTTGCCGAAGCCGTAGGCGC
Source organism: Pseudomonadota bacterium (assembly GCA_022571365.1). Classification (GTDB taxonomy): domain Bacteria; phylum Pseudomonadota; class Alphaproteobacteria; genus JACZXZ01. Next base: position 5,097 of record JACZXZ010000091.1, read on the forward strand.
CGTCGACGACGACCAGCGACAGGGTCTTCATGAGCGACGGGTTCTGATAGCCGTCGTCCATGACGATGACGCCGGCCCCGGCGGCGGCGGCGGCGCGGGCCCCGGCCGGACGGTCGCGGGCGATCCAGGTCGGCGCCCGTGCCGCCAGCAGCAGCGCCTCGTCGCCCACCTCCCGGACGCCGTGGCGGTCCGGCTCCACCCGCAGCGGCCCGGCCTCCCGCCCGCCATAGCCGCGGGCGAGGAAATGGACCTCCAGGCCCTGGCCGCGGAGCCACTCGCCGACGGCAAGGGCAACTGGTACTCCGGTCCGCTGGACGGCAAGAGGCCTTTCCGGCAAAGCGTCACAGATGTCCGCGGCCGCTGCGAGATGGAGCTGAACCTCGAGATGAGCTACATCGA
>JACZXZ010000005.1 GCA_022571365.1 Pseudomonadota bacterium
AACGTCGATAGCTCACCGCCGGGGTGTAACGGCGGGGGCGCCGGTGGTCAACTCGAGGGCTGCAGGCACGCTTTCCGCGCCGGGTCGAGGCTTCAGGATGAGATAACTCGGCAGCCCGATCGCCTCGAAGCGCTCGAACATCTGGCGTGCGGGTGATGCGCCGAGGTTCTCCGCCTGGTACTTGATCTTCACGTAGTCCTTGAGCTGGGCCACGACCTCGTCGTCCTGGAGCGTCGTCTTGGCCATCTCCAGACAGCACTTTGACCACGTCGCCCAGATCTCGATGAGGACGAGCCGGTTCTCGGCCCGCGCCGCGGCGAGCCCCGCCGGGGTGCCGATATGGAACCACGCCCCGTCGTGGACGAGGCCGTGGAGGCGGCCCGCCGCCTGGGCCCGGTCATAGAGCAGGTTGAGCGAAAACGTCGCCCCGGGCGCCGCCCGGAACAGGCGGGGATGCAGCATCTGCACCCCCGCGAACAGGAAGGGGGCGGCCTCGCGGGCGCCGCGGCGGCGGAGGGTTCCGCGCCGGTCGATGAAGAAATCGCCATCGCCGTCGCAACCCGCCGCGCCGGCTGCCGCGTGGAGCAGCAGCAGGGCGTCCATCCGCGCGTCGTCCCAGGCCTCGGCCAGGCGACCCAGGGGGCTTTTGGGGCCCTCGAGCAACAGCACGTCGCTGTTGACCACGAAGAACGGCCCGCGGCCGAGCCGGTCCAGGGCGGCCAGGACCCCGCCGCCGGTGTCCAGCAGCTCGGCCTCCGGAGAGAGCAGGACGCGCGGGCGCCGGCGATTGCGAAGATGGGCCTCGATCATCCCGCCCAGATGGTGGGTGTTGACGACCGCGGCCTCCACCCCGGCGGCGGCCAGGTGGTCGAGGATCCGGTCGATGAGCGTCCCCCCGGCGACCTCTATCAGCGGCTTGGGAATGCTGTCGGTGGCCGGCCGGAGCCTCAGGCCCAGGCCGGCGGCCAGCACCATGGCCCGCTCGACCGTTACCCCGGCGGCCATTGTCCCCATTGCCCCGTTGTCCCCGCCGCCGTCAGGCCGCGGTCCGGCGTGGCGGGACGCCGCGCTCGGAGGATGGGACGTGGCGGCCGAACCAGTCCCTGACCGGCGCCAGCGCGGGGTGTTGGAGGGCCCCCTCGAGCAACCGCCAGACCCTCGGAATGTGGGCGAGGTAGGCGGATTTGCCGTCGCGCACCGACAGCCGGGTGAAGATGCCGATCACCTTGGCGTGGCGTTGGGCGCCGAGGATCGCGTACGAGGTCTGGAACGCCTCGCGGTCGAGCTCGGGGAAGGCGGCGAGATAACGGGCCTTCATCTTTCGGGCGAGCTCGGGCGCGACGTCACGGCGGGCGTCCTCGAGCAGGGACATCAGGTCGTAGGTGACGGGGCCGATCACCGCGTCCTGGAAGTCCAACAGCCCGCAGGCGCCGATCCCTTCCCGGTCTTTGAGCCGCATCAGATTGTCGACGTGATAGTCGCGTAAGACCAGCGTCTCCGGCACGCGGCGGGCCGCGGGAAACAGCGCTTGCCAGGGCTCGAGGTAGCCCTTGCGCTCGGCCCGCGATGACGGGCGCCCGCGCATGGCGGGCAGGTACCAGTCGACGAGCAGCACGGCCTCGTCCAGCAGCCGCCCGTCGTCGTAGGGCGGGACCGCCACCGCGGTCGCGGCTTGCGCCCGGCCGTGCAGGTCGATCAAGAGGTCGACGGCAAGGGTGTACAGCGCCTCCTCGTCGCCATCTCTCTCCAACAGCCGGGTGTATGTGTCGTCGCCGAGATCCTCGATCAACACCAGTCCCGCGCGCACATCCTGGGCCAGGATGCGCGGCGCGCTGTAGCCAAGTTTCAGCAGATGGCGGGCGACGGCGATGTAGGGGCGCACGTCCTCCATGGGCGGCGGCGCATCCATGAGGACCGCCCGGCGCCCGCCGTCCGTGAGCCGCTGGTAACGGCGGAAAGAGGCATCGCCGGCAAGCGGCGTGCGGGCCGCGCGGCTCCACCTCCCCGCGCGCAGGAGGGCCGCGATCCGGGCGTCGCGGTCAGCCATCCGCCCCGAGCTCCTTGATAAGCCCGGCCCACGTCCCCCGGCCGGTGAGGCGGGCGCGGCGCGCCTCGGGCAAGGCGCCGAAAGTCAGCCGCAGTTCCAGATAATTCGCCGGCAGCAGGGGGCCCAAAAGCTCCGGCCACTCGATCAGCGAGACGCCTTCGCCAAAGGCCTCCTCGATGCCCAGCTCGAAGGCCTCCTCGGCCTTGCCCAGGCGGTAGAGGTCGAAATGCCACACCGGCGCGGGTCCCCCATCGTAGATCTGGACGAGGGTGAAGGTCGGGCTGGGCACCTCCTCGGCTTCGCCGCCGTGGCGCGAGGACCACGCGCGGATGAAGGCGCGGGCGAAGGTGGTCTTGCCCGCGCCGAGATCGCCGGTGAGCCCGATCACATCGCCGCGCCGGGCGAGCCGGGCTATGTCCCGCGCCAACCCCGCCGTGGCCTGGAGGTCGGCAAGATCGCGTTCGACCACGCGCTGGGTCCCGGATGCGCCCGCCACCGCCCGCGGGCTTGTCCTGGCCCCGGGGCCGGCGCGGCGCTCAGGCTTGGACTTGATCATCGAATCAGGGACGGCCACGTTCAGGCGCCACGGTCTGTGCCCATCTTCCGCCCCCGCCTCTGCATGTCAAGTCCGGCCCGCAGCGGCCGCACCCAGGGCACGGACGGCGCCCTCATCGGGCCGGGATGGCGGCCCTCCGCGCTCTTGCCGCGTTCGAACCTGTCGAAAACCCGCTCCTGGTCGGTGAAAATGGCCTTAGGGCGTTATCCCGCGCGGTGACATCGTAGGCGGCGCCAGGGAATTTGAGGCACAGAGGGCGAGAGAGGAAGGCAGGAAAGGAAGGCAGGAAAGCCGGAAGGTTATATAAGGTAAGGTGTTGACCCACAGCATTTGTTCGACTTTGCGCCCGCCGCAATCGGATATCCCATACTGGCTAGTCACTACCCTTCTGTTCGCTGCGGAAACTCAAGAAAGCCGCGATCTGCCCGGCGATGATTTCAAGGTCATCGATATCCAGCTCCCTAATCATTCCCTGTATTCGCAATTGGAGTTTCAGCCGGTTCTCGTCGGTCGCGTTCCCATCCCTCTCCTCAAAGAAATCCCGTAACCGCATGTTCAGCGCTTGGCTCAGCCGTTCAAGCGTGTAGAGGTTGGGAATGCTGCGACCATTCTCGATGTTCGCAATGGTCGCGCTCGTTTTTCCGATTGACGCGGCAAGTTGCTCTTGAGTCAGCCCGCGCTGCACTCGCGCGGCCCTCACTCGCAAGCCTATGTTGTGCTTTGCAAGCCTTTTCATAGGCCAAATGGTAGCCGCCGCACTGCGAAACCGCTTCCCTCAAAGTGTTTTGCCCTATAGCTGATTGACTCTAAGATAATTTTAGGGTACTTATTGGTTGCAACGTGAAGCGTTGTTCCCGTGCGCTGATGATTGGCCAAGTGCGGGGGACGCTTGGTCGACCCGATGACAGTGTTACGCGGACGATGTCCCCCATCTCTGTAGCGCCTTTCAGAGGGGGATGCTGACCATGCATAAGCGAATTCTTGGATTGCTAAGCGCAGCGGCCTTTATAGGCGTTGCTGCGGGTGCGCAAGCCGCAGGCGGATGGTATGTCTCGGGCGGTGTTGGTCCAGCCTTCCTTCAAGATTCCAGCAGCACGGCTACCGATCCTTCGTTAGGTACGGCCGACTTTGACACCGAATTCGATCCCGGATTCGGCGTGCACGGCGCCGTGGGACATTCCTGGGACGGTTTCCGCTTGGAAGGAGAGGTGTCGTACAGGAAGAACGACGTCGATACGCTAACTGTCACGAGCACCACGGGCGCGATCAGCTCCCTTAACCTTGACACTCTTGGCTCGTTCGATGCCGACGGAGATGTGTCGGCTCTCGGCTTCATGGCAAATGCTTGGTACGACTTCGATACAGGGTCACCATGGAAGCCTTTCATTGGTGGGGGTGTAGGCACAGCCAGAATTTCACTCAATGATATTTCCTCCTCGACAATTTCTCTCGCGGACGATGAGGACCAGGTGTTTGCGTACCAAGCGGGCGCCGGCATAGGCTACGAGCTGACCCCGACAGTCATCGTGAGCCTCGGGTATCGGTTTTTCGGAACATCGGACCCTGAGTTTACCGCCGTGAACGGCACCACTACTTTTGACGGAGAATATCGCAGCCATAACGTCGAGGTCGGAGTGCGTTTCCTTTTCTAGTTGCCGTTCACAGACTTTAGATGGGCCGGGATGGAATACCATTCCGGCCTTTTTTGTTGGGAGAAAAATATCGAGAACAATTTATCCGGACATTTCTCAGATAGCTCCACCGAAGGCAAACAACCCGGCGCCGGCCTGCCCGCGCGAGCCGCCGCCGCCGGTATCCGCAATGGTCGGGTCCGGGCGAGGTCTCAGGCCTCCCCGGAGCGCATCGGTGGGAGCGCCTCAGTATGGGAGCGCGTCAGTAACGGTAATAGTCCGGCTTGAACGGCCCATCGGCATCGACGCCGATATAGCTTGCCTGTTCCCGGGTGAGCTTGGTCAGCTTGACCCCGGCCTTGGCCAGATGCAGGACGGCGACCCGCTCGTCCAGGTGTTTCGGCAGGAGGTAGACCTTTTTCTCGTAGTTGTCCGGATGGGTCCACAGCTCGATCTGCGCCAACACCTGGTTGGTGAAGGAGGCGCTCATAACGAAACTGGGATGTCCGGTGGCGCAGCCGAGATTGACCAGCCGGCCCTTGGCCAGCACGATCAGGCGCTTGCCGTCCGGGAACACGACCTCGTCGACCTGGGGCTTGACCTCTTCCCATTTCAGGTTTTTCAGGGCCGAGACCTGAATCTCGCGGTCGAAATGGCCGATGTTGCAGACGATGGCGCGATCCTTCATGGCCCGCATGTGGTCGAGGGTGATGACATCGACATTGCCGGTCGCGGTGACGAAGATGTCGCCCTCGGGCGCGGCCTCCTCCATGGTCGTGACCTCGTAGCCTTCCATGACCGCCTGCAGGGCGCAGATCGGGTCGATCTCGGTGATCAGCACCCGGGCGCCCTGGCCCCTGAGGCTGGCCGCGCAGCCCTTGCCGACGTCGCCATAGCCGCAGATCACGGCGATCTTGCCGGCGATCATGACACCGGTGGCCTGTTTGATTCCGTCGATCAGGCTCTCGCGGCAGCCGTAGAGGTTGTCGAACTTGGACTTGGTCACCGAGTCGTTGACGTTCATGGCCGGCGCCATGAGCTCACCGGCCCGTTCCATTTGGTAAAGTCGGTTGACCCCGGTCGTGGTCTCCTCGGTCAGGCCCCGCACGTCCTTGAACAGCTCCGCGAACCTCTCGTGCATCATCCGGGTCAGGTCGCCGCCGTCGTCGAGCAGCATGTTGGGCCGCCAGCCGTCGGGGCCCAGGATGGTCTGCTCGATGCACCACTCGTACTCCTCCTCGGTCTCGTCCTTCCAGGCGAACACCGGCACGGCGGCGGCCGCCATCGCGGCTGCGGCGTGATCCTGGGTCGAGAAAATGTTGCAGGAGCTCCAACGCACCTCGGCGCCCAGGTGGTGAAGCGTCTCAATCAAGACGGCGGTCTCAATCGTCATATGCAGGCAGCCGGCGATGCGCGCTCCGGCGAGGGGTTTCGCCTCGCCGTATTCCTTGCGCAGGGCCATGAGGCCCGGCATCTCGCTTTCGGCGATGGCGATTTCCCGGCGGCCCCAATCGGCAAGACCGGTGTCGGCGACCTTGTGGTCTGTGTCGGTGCGCATTTGCCTCTCCCGGCGGGCCGACGCTACAGCCGGCGCGGTCCAACAGGCGGGCTTCGGGCCCGAAACCCGCAAACGGGCCGTATAGCAGCGCGGCCTTGGCGCGACAAGTGTTTACCCCTTGGGCGGCGACCAACCCTTCGGGGGCGGCTCCCTCAAGCCAGTGCGTTGAAGTCGTCGAGCAAGGTGGCGATCCGGCCCGCGTCCGACTGGTCCATGATCAGCCGGGCGCGCCGGGTCGCCGCAACCAGGTCGAGGCTGCGAATGCGTTGTTTCACCCGCGGCAGGCTGGCCGCCGCCATCGACAGGTCGCGGATGCCGAGGCCGAGCAACAGCGCGCTGTAACGCGGATCGCCGGCCATTTCGCCGCACAGGGACAGCGGGATCCGGGCTCTCGAGGCGGCCTCGGTGGTAAACTGAATGAGACGCAGAACCGCCGGATGCAGGGGGTTGTAAAGATGCGCCACCTGCTCGTCGCCCCGGTCGATGGCAAGCGTGTACATGGTCAGGTCGTTGGTGCCGATGGCGAAGAAATCCGTGACGTGGGCCAACGCGTCGGCGGCCAGCGCGGCGCTCGGCACCTCGATCATGACACCGAGCGGGGGCAGGGGATCGGCGATCGCCACCCCGCGCCGGGCGAGCCGCCGAGCCACCTTCTTCAGGCATTTCCGCACCTGGTGGACCTCGCCCACCGTCGAGACCATCGGCAGCAGTATCCTCAAGGGGCCGTGAGCGCCGGCCCTGAGCATGGCGGCGATCTGGGTCTCCAGCATGCGGGGCTTCTTGAGCGACAGACGGATGGCCCTCAAGCCCAGTGCCGGGTTGACGCCGTCGGTTAAGCGGCCGCCCAAGGAGGAGGCGAGTTTTTCGCCGCCGATGTCGAGGGTTCGCACCGTCACCGGCCGCCCCCCCATGCCTTCGACCAGTGGCTTGAGCGCGTGGTACTGCTCGTCCTCACCGGGCAGGTCGTCGCGGTTCATGAACATAAACTCGGTCCGCAACAGCCCGATACCCTCGACGCCGGTCTCGAGCACCGCTTTCAACTCGTGCGCCAGTTCGATATTGCCCTGGAGTGTGATCCGGGTGCCGTCTCGGGTGACCGCCGGAAGTCGGCGCAGCCGCGCCAGTTGGCGCTGCTCGCGGTGGAGCATCTCGCGGCGATGCTGGTATTCGGCAAGGGTCGCGGAGGACGGATTGACGATGATCTGGCCGGCCGTGCCATCCACCACCACCGTGTCACCGCTCCGGACCCCGGCGATCAGGCCGGCGACGCCGAGCACGGCCGGCAGGCCGAGCGACCGGGCCATGATCGCCGTATGTCCCTCGGCGCCGCCCAACACCGTCCCGAATCCAGCGATGTGGCGAGGGTCCATGAGCGCCGTCTCGGCGGGAGTCAGCTCCTCGGCGATGATGACACTGCCCTCGGGCAGGCGGGAATATGCCTGGTACGGCGCTTTGGTCAGATTGCGCACCAGCCGCGCGCCGACGTCGCGGATGTCGTGAACGCGCGCGGCGATGTAGAGGTCGTCCATGTCGGCGAAGCCCCTGGCGATGTCCGAGATTTCAGCCTGGACCGCGGCCTCGGCGTTTTGGCGCTGGTCAAGAATCCGGCGTTCGACGCCGCGTATGAGCCGCGAATTCGTCAGCATTTGCAGGTGCGCGTCGAGGAGATAGCCGATTTCCTCGGCGGCCGCCTCCGGCAGCGCCGCCGCTTTGAGCTTCAGCTTCTTTACCTGTTTGCGGGCGTGTGCCGCGGCGTCGGCGAAGCGGGTGCGCTCGGCCTCGACCTTGTCCGCCGGAATGGGATATTCGGGGACCTCCATGGCGCCGGTTTCCCTGACATGGGCGGGCCCGATGGCGACCCCGGCGGAGACGCCAAGGCCGCTGAAGATCCGTTCGGCATCTCGCGCGGGGGGGAGGCCGGCGGGGGGGGGGCCGGCGGGGACAGAGGCGGACTTGCTTTCGACCTTACGCTTCATCCTCTTCGTCAAACTTGTTCTGGACCAGCTCGGCGAGCGCGCAAATGGCCGTCTCGGCTTGGGCGCCGCGCGCCCTCAGCTCAATTTCCAAGCCCGGCCCGGCGGCCAACATCATCAAACCCATGATCGAAAGGCCGGAGACCACTGTATCCTTCTTCGCGACCCAGATTTCCGCATCGAATTGCTCCGCCAGCTGTACGAACTTCGCCGCGGCGCGCGCGTGCAGCCCGCGGCGGTTGCCGATGGTCACGATGCGGCGAAACACCTGATCCGATGCGCCGGCGTCCGCTGGCGCCCGCGGCTCGCTCATTGCCCCTCTTCGGCCAACAGCTGCGAGGCGGCGTTGATGTACTTGCGGCCCGCCTCCTGGGCGCTGACGACCGCGTCGGCGAGCGTCTCATTCTCACGCACGCTCACCAGCTTGATCAGCATCGGCAGGTTGACGCCGGCGATCACCTCCACGTCGGGCTTGTCCATGATGGAGATGGCCAGGTTCGACGGCGTGCCGCCGAACATATCGGTGAGCACGATCACGCCGCTGCCGTCGTTCATCTTGGCGACGGCGTCGAGGATGCCCTTGCGGTGCTGCTCCATATTGTCGTCCGGACCGATGCACACCGCGGCGATGTTCGTCTGGGGGCCGACCACGTGCTCGAGCGCAGCGATGAACTCGGCGGCCAGACGGCCGTGAGTCACCAGTACTATTCCGATCATGGGCAATCCTTTCGTCGCTCAAGGGGCCCCATGCGATCCATCATCATATCAACTATCCGGTGAGGATGCGCTCCAGATCCCGATGGCGAAGGCTGACGGATTGGCCTTCCTCCGTGAGCCACCGCGCCAGTTTCTCGGCGACAAAGACCGAGCGATGGTGGCCGCCGGTGCAGCCGATTGCAATGGTGAGGTAGCTTTTGCCTTCCCGGACGAACCGGGGCAACAGGGCTGCGAGCATGTCGGTGAGACCTTGGAAAAACGGCGCAAAGCCGGAATCGGCGGCGATGTATGCGCCGACCGCCTGATCACGGCCGGTCAGCGGGCTGAGGTCGGGATCGTGGTAGGGATTGGCGAGAAAGCGGACGTCGAACACCAGGTCGGCCTCGCGCGGCAGCCCGTGGCCATAGGAAAAAGAGATGACGAAGATTGCGAGCGCCGGCTGCGAATCGAGGCCGAAATGGTCTTCGACGAGGTGCCTGAGATCGCCCAGGGTCAAACTGGTGGTGTCGATCACGACATCGGCGCGGTGACGCAGGGGCGAGACCACCCGGCGTTCGTGGGCGATCCCGTCGGTCACCGGCCGGTCGGAGGCCAGCGGGTGGCGGCGGCGGGTTGCGGTGAAGCGGCGGCGCAACACCTCGTCGTCGCAGTCGACGAAGACCAGCCTGAGGTCGAGATCGTCGCGTGCCATGAGGGTCTCGATCTCGTGGAGAAAGGGCTCGACCGCGAAGTCGCGCGTGCGGATGTCGATGCCGATGGCGACGGGCCGGCGAACGTCGCCGCCCGGCCTGAACAGGCCGACCAGCAGTGATAGGGGCAGGTTATCGACCGCCTCGTAGCCCAGATCCTCTAGCCCTTTTAAGACCGACGACTTGCCCGCGCCGGACAATCCGGTGACCAGAAGAACGCGTCCCTGTCCGCCTTTATCGGCGGCGGTAGCCTCGGCCGCCTTGGCGGCGGACCTCGGCTTGGCTTGGTCGGTCATGGCGCCGGCATTATATCCTGCGCTATGGTGTGCGCGGCAAGGCGGAGCTTGGCGGGGGTCGCCGACTCGAAAGGGGCGAGCGCCAGGAGCGGCAGCTCGACGCCGAGATAGGCCATATGGGCCTTCTCCGGCAAGCGTTCCACCTCATCCGGGGGAACCAGATCGACGACCAGCCTTAGCCAGGCCTCGGCCACGTTCGGCACCTGGACGATGCCCAGGCCGCGGACCTCTAAGAGCCCGGCGGTGGCCGCCGGGACGCTGGCCACCAGCCGGCCGTCGCGAAGCTCGATCTCGGTGTAATCATCGGCGACCAGCCGGGCGCCGCCGTCGATGAGTCTGAGCGCCAGGTCGGATTTGCCGCTCCCGGACGGGCCGCGCAGCAACACCGCCGTGCCGGCCAGCTCGACCGAGGTGGCGTGGACCCGAATGATCGCGCCTTCCCGATCCGCTGGCAGCCTTTGGCCTCGCCCCGGCACCGTCAGTCCTTAGGCTCTGTTAACGCTCGGGCAGGCGAATAATAAAGCGGGCGCCCTTGACGCGGCCCTCTTTATCCCGCCGGTTTTCGGCGGTGATGGTGCCGCCGTGCGCCTCGGCGATCTGCTTGGAGATGCTGAGGCCGAGCCCGGAATGGGTGCCGAACTTCTCGCCCGCCGGCCGGTCGCTGTAGAAGCGCTCGAAGATCGCTTCCAGCTTGTTCTCGGGCAGGCCCGGGCCCTGGTCCTCGACGACGACCTGGACGAAGCCGTTCTCGCGCGCGGCCTTAAGCGTGATGACCCCCTTGGGCGGGCTGAACGACAGCGCGTTGGCGATCAGGTTTTGTAAGACCTGGGCCAGCCGATCTTCAATGCCGGGGACCGTGAGGTCCTGGTGGTCGGCGACCTCGAGGACGAGCCGCGGGGCGTCGGGGGCGGCGGTCGCGCGATGGATATCGGCGAGGGTGGCCAGCATGCCGCCCAGATCGACCGGCACGCTCTCGGCGCGGGAGAGCTCGGCGTCGAGGCGCGAGGCGTCGGAGATGTCGCTGATCAGGCGATCGAGGCGCTGTACGTCCTCAAGCACGATGGTAAGAAGCCGACGTTGCTGCTCGGGGTCCTGGACGCGGGCCGCGGTCTCGATCGCGCTTCTAAGCGAGGTCAGCGGGTTCTTGATCTCGTGGGCGACGTCGGCGGCGAAGCGTTCGATGGCGTCCATGCGCTCCCACAGCGCGTCGGTCATGTCCCGGAGCGCCCTGCCGAGCTCGCCGATCTCGTCACGGCGGCCGGTGAAGTCGGGGATGGCATGACGGCGGCCCCGGCCGCTTCGTACGCGCTCGGCGGCGGTGGCGAGGCGCCGGATCGGCCGGGCGATGGTGCCGGCCAGATAGAACGACAGCAACACGGTGATCGCCAGGACCACGGCGAAGACCTTAAGGATGTCAAGCCGCACCGCCCTGAGGCTCTGCTCCAGTTTCGCGCCGCTGGTGGTCAACATCAACGCGCCCACGACCCGCCTGTAACGCTGGACCGGCACCGCAACGCTCAGCACCATTTGGCCGTCCTCGGTCATCCTGACGGCGCTCCCGCTCTCGCCGGTGAACGCGGCGAGCACCTCCATGTAATCGGCGGCGCGCTGGACGCCCGTCTCGCGATAGGGCGGCAGGTCATCGCCGCGGGGGAGCCAACCGATGACCCAGCGATAGGTGTCGAAGATCAGGGTCACCAGCACGTCGTCCGCGCGCGGCGGCGGCAGCTCCTCGACCTGGACCTTGCCGGCGGACCCGGACAGCGTGCGGCTGTCGGCGAGCAGATCGCCCGAGATCGCAAACAGCCGCGTCCGGGTGCGGGCGGGTTCGCTCAGGCGGCGCACGATTTGGCGTACCTTCTCGGGCACCAGCCATTGGCCCTCGATCGGATCGGTGTCCACCGCGCTTTCGCCCAGCGCGCCGGCGATGATCCGAGCCTCGGTCCTGAGCGCCTGGAGCTCGGTGTGGATCAGGCTGTCCCGATACTCCTCGAGGTAAAGCACGCCGCCCACCAGGATGGCAAGGGCCAGCACATTCACCGCCAGGATGCGCCGGGTGAGCGGCGAGAACGCGCCCCACTCACGCAAGGCGCCGCGCCCGTCGGCGACCCCGGCGCGGACTCGCCGCGCGCCTTTGGGCGGTGCCGTTCGGCGGTTCGTCTCAGTCGCCATCGCCGGCCCGGATGTCAGCCCTCGCGGTAGCGATAACCAATGCCATAGAGCGTTTCGATGCAGTCGAAGTCAGGATCGAGCGCCTTGAACTTTTTTCTCAGCCGCTTGATGTGGCTGTCTATGGTGCGGTCGTCGACGTAGATGTGTTCGCCATAGGCCGCATCCATCAGTTGATCGCGGCTCTTGACATGGCCGGGGCGTGCCGCCAGCGCCTTCAGGATCAGGAACTCGGTGACCGTGAGCGTCACCGGCTCTCCGCGCCAGGTGCAAAGATGGCGCGCCGAGTCCAGCACCAAGTCGCCGCGCACCAGGGACGAGTCGCGATCGGCGTCGGTGGAGCCTTCCTGGATGAGCTCGCTGCGGCGCAGGAGCGCGCGGATCCGCTCGATCAGCAAGCGCTGGGAGAACGGCTTGGTGATGTAATCGTCCGCCCCCATCTTGAGCCCCAGCACTTCGTCGATCTCCTCGTCCTTGGAGGTGAGAAAGATCACCGGCATCGAGCTGTGGCGACGCAGGCGGGTCAAGAGCTCCATGCCGTCCATGCGCGGCATCTTGATATCCAGGATGGCAAGATTGACGGGCCGCACGGTCAGGCCCTTCAAGGCCTCGGTGCTGTCGGCATAGGTCCGCACCTCGAATCCTTCGGCCTCGAGCGCCATGGACACCGAGGTCAGGATATTGCGGTCATCGTCAACGAGGGCGATGATCTGGCGCATTGAGGCACCCTCCTTACCTTAGATTAAGGCAACGATGCCTTAAATGCCATGACCAAGGCCTCTTAATTATGGCGGTTTGCGGCGCGTTAATTATGGGGGTTTGCGGCGCGCCAGGCGGCGGCGACGCCCCGGGCGCCGGACCCCGGGCGCCGCCATCGGGGCAACCACCGTCGGCGATTGACAGCCCCCCTATGCCGCCTTACAAAGTAGGGCGACGGTTCCCCGTTTCGGGGATTAAAAGGGAACGCGGTGCGGCCCTGTCCAAAAGGGGTCAAAGCCGTGGCTGCCCCCGCAACTGTAAGCGGTGAGTCCGTGGCCGCGTGATGCCACTGGGAGACCGGGAAGGCAAGGACCACGGACGCCGAGCCGCAAGCCAGGATATCTGCCGTCAATCTGTCAGCGCGGACCCACCGGGCGGGGGAACCGGTGGTAAAGGGGGATCTATGAAGAGGGAGCCCTTCGTTCGCGCTGGCAGGTCGCGATTGTCAGCCGAAACGGAGGGTTTCGATGTCTCATCACCCGCCTCAAAAGAATCGTACGAGCTGGGGAATACGGGCTCGCCCGGCGGCGGTGATTTCGGTTGCCGCCGTGCTTCTCACCGTCTCAGGCGCCGCCGAGGCCCACCTCTACGGGGCCGCCGGCGCCGGCTTTGCCGAGGGCGCCTTCCATCCCTTGGGTGGGCTCGACCATCTGCTGGCCATGGTCGCCGTCGGTCTGTGGGCGGCGCAGATCGGCGGCCGGGCCCTGTGGCTGGTTCCGGGCTCCTTCGTCGTCATGATGGCCGCGGGCGGCCTGGCCGCCATGGCGGGTGCGCCCCTGCCGGCGGTCGAGCTCGGGATCGTCGGCTCGCTGCTCGTGCTTGGAGCGCTTGTCGCCCTGGCCGCGAAGGCGCGCCTGTGGGTGGGCGCCGCCCTGGTCGGATTGCTGGCCGTCTTTCACGGCCACGCCCACGGCACCGAGCTGGCCGAGGCGGTCTCGCCCGCCCTCTACGCCCTCGGCTTCATAGCAACCACGGCCCTGTTGCACGGCGTGGGGCTTGGCCTCGGCTCCTTTGCCAGGGCGGGCTTCCGGTTGCGCCTGGTGCGCGCCGGCGGCGCGGCGATCGCCGCCACGGGTCTGATCTTGCTCATCGCACTCTAGGGGAGAGTCGACCATGACCGGTGAAACGCGCACCTCGTTTGAGCCCTCGGCGCCCGTCCGGGCGGCGCATAAGACCGTCGCCGTCGTGCCGGCGCTCGTCGCCATCGCGCTTGGGGTGTTCATCCTGATCGGCACCGGTTTCGCCCAGCCGGACGCGCTGCACAACGCGGCCCACGACGCCCGCCACGCCTTCGCCTTTCCCTGCCATTAGGGGCACCCGGTGCTGAAACGGATCCTGGTGACGGCGCTGGCCGCCGGCCTGGGCGCCGGCGTGTTCGTCTCGCTCGTCCAGATGATGGGGGTCCACCCCCTCATTATCGAAGCCGAGACCTACGAGGCCGCGGCCCCGGCGGAAGCCGCCGCTGCCCAGAGCAAGAACGGCGAGAGCGGCGAGAATGGCGCGAATGGGATGCCGTCATGGGCGCCCGGGGACGGGATCGAGCGCACCTCCTACACCGTCCTCGCCAACATGTTGACGGGGTTCGGCTTCGCCCTGCTGTTGAGCGCGGCCCTCGCCCTTCACGGTCGCCCGGTTGACTGGCGCCGGGGTCTCGTTTGGGGGCTCGCCGGGTTCGCCGTGTTTGGGCTCGCCCCGGCGCTGGGCCTGCCGCCGGAGCCGCCCGGCGTCGAGGCGGCGCCGTTGGCCGAGCGCCAGCTCTGGTGGTTGGGAACAGCGGCGGCGACGGCGCTGGGACTGGGCCTGATCGCCTTCGCCCCACGCCGGCTCCTCAAGGCCGTGGGCGCGATCGTGCTCATTCTGCCCCACGCCGTCGGCGCGCCCGAGCTGGAAGCCCATGGCGGCGCGGTGCCCCAGGACCTCGTTCAGGCCTTCTGGGTGGCTTCCCTCGCCGCGACCGCGCTGTTCTGGCTGGTGCTGGGCGGGCTTGCGGGATTTCTCTATCCGAGGCTCGCCTGACCCCTTCCGCCGGCTGGTCGGGCGGCTTGTCGCGCGTCAGGAGCGGGACTCAGCGGCCCCGGGGCCGCCCGCGCGTCGCCCCCGACCACGGCGCATGCCTCCCCCGCGGCCGGCGCGAAGGCTTACTTGGCACACGGGCTTTCCGGGCGGGTGGGTCAAGCAACCCATGGCAGGCGACAGGGAAGATCCGGGCCGCCGCGCCCGGCGGCTCATACCCGGCGCCGGCGGGTAATTCGAGCGGCAACACCCAGGCAAGAGTCGGGATATCTTCCGACTGGCCGATTGATTCAGTCCGCCTTAATCATCATGGGGTTGCCTGCATCGCCCACCTGGAAAACGACGATCTTCGCCCAATCGGTCGTGCTTAAGTTCTTGGCCTGCATCACTCTCTGCAGCGGCTCTTGATATAGTTCGCCAGCGTTTATCGTGCGGGGAGCGTCCCCTTCCATCTCCAAGGTTAGCGAACCTTCCAGGACATAGATGAAAACGGAGCCGGGATGGAAATGTCTACCTCCAACGAACCCGGGAGGGATCGCGAGGTGTTTAATGATGACTTCCTTGCCCTCTGTTTCCTCCAAAGGTGCTTGGAGGAGCGTCGTGACCTCCGCCTTCGACTTGTATTCCTCTTGCTCTTCGGCAGCATGAAGGCCTTGGATACCGGTTGCCCCAATCGCAATGGCTCCCGCCAAGGCCACGTTAAGCACCAGGGCCGTTCCTTTCATGGCGACCTCCCTTCTCCTCTGGGCTGATTGATTGGTGAAAGGCTAGCACAAAGCGGCGACCCCACAAACCGACCCACTGGCCCCAGCCGGCCGAGTGTTGCCTTGACCGGGCCTTGCCGTCTATCCTGATCTCCGCGCGTCTCCCGCAGCGACCACGGACGACAGGGGCGAGCGGGGCGAGCGGGGCGAGAGGGGAGGCAAAGCGTGCAGCAAGTCGGACCCGTCATCAGCCGCTGCGAGCTCGATCACCACGGCATCCGCAACGTTGACGTGGCCTACTGGAACCTCAGCGGACCGATGCTCATCGAGGAGGCGATCCGGCGGCGCGAGGGCCTGTTGGGCCGGGGCGGCGCGCTGGTGGTGCACACCGGCCCCCACACCGGCCGCTCGCCCGAGGACAAGTTCATCGTCGAGGCGCCCGCGAGCCGGGACAACATCTGGTGGAGCCAGCTCAACGTGGCGATCGGGCAAGCCCATTTCGATTCGCTGCACCGGCGCGTGCTGGCGTACCTCGAGGGCCGGGAGTTGTTCGTCCAGGACTGCTACGCCGGCGCCGACCCGGCCTACCGCCTGGCCGTGCGGATCATCACCGAGACCGCCTGGCACTCCCTCTTCGCCCGCAACATGTTCCTCCATCCCGGGCCGGCCGAGCTCGCGGATTTCGAGCCCGCCTTCACCCTCATCCACGCGCCCGGCCTCCACGCCGTGCCGGATGAGGACGGCACCAACTCCGAGGCCTTCATCGTGGTGAACTTCGAGGAGCGCCTGGTCCTGATCGGCGGCACCAGCTATGCCGGCGAGATCAAGAAGTCGGTGTTCACGGTGATGAACTACCTCCTGCCCGAGCGCGGGGTGCTGCCCATGCACTGCTCGGCCAATGTCGGGGACGGCGGCAAGAGCGCCATCTTCTTCGGCCTCTCGGGCACCGGCAAGACGACGCTTTCAGCCGACCCGACGCGGACCCTCATCGGCGACGACGAGCACGGCTGGTCGGAGGCCGGCGTCTTCAACTTCGAGGGCGGCTGCTACGCCAAGGTGATCCGACTCAGCCCCGAGGCCGAGCCCGAGATCCACGCCGCCACCTCCCGCTTCGGCACCATCCTCGAGAACGTCGCGATCGAGCCCGAGACCCGGGCCCTCGACCTCGACGACGCCGCGCTGACCGAGAACACCCGGGCGTCCTACCCCTTGAGCTTCATCCCGAACGCCAGCCCGACCGGCCGCGCCGGCCATCCGGAGACCGTCATCATGCTGACCGCCGACGCCTTCGGCGTGCTGCCGCCGATCTCCAGGCTCACGCCCGAGCAGGCCATGTACCATTTCCTCTCGGGCTACACCGCCCGGATCGCGGGCACCGAGAAGGGCTTGGGCAAAGAGCCCCAGGCGACCTTTTCGACCTGCTTCGGGGCGCCCTTCATGCCCCGCCACCCCTCGGTCTACGCGGGCCTGCTGGGCCAGCGGATCGCCCGCCACGGCACCGCGTGCTGGCTGGTCAACACGGGCTGGTCGGGCGGCGGCTACGGGGTCGGCGAGCGCATGAAGATCGCCCACACCCGGGCCATGGTGCGGGCGGCCTTGGACGGCCGCCTGGCGGAGGTGGCGACCGCGCCCGATCCCCATTTCGGTTTGCATGTGCCCGAGAGCTGTCCCGAGGTGCCCAATGGCGTGTTGAACCCGCGGAACACCTGGGCCGATCCGGCGGCCTATGACCAAACCGCGCGCGAGGTCGCCAGGCGCTTCGAGGCCAACTTCAAGCAGTTCGAGCCCCATGTCGACGACCGGGTCAAGGCCGCCGGCATCCACGCCGCGGCGTGAGCCTCACGCCCGCTGGCGCCTTTACGAAGGAGAAAAGCCGGCCTTCGGGCCGGCTTTCTTACTCGCCCGCAGCGCAGTGTCATGACGTCATCGAAACCGAGCGCAACCGGCGGGCCGGCGGGGCTCAAGCAGCATCCCGAGGTATCGCCCCTGAGCCCGCCCGCCCCCCTAATGCGCCTCGGCCCAGTTTTGGCCGACGCCGGCCTCCACGGTCAAGGGCACCGAGAGCTCGACCGCGGGCAAGGGGGCTGCCTCCATCACGCCGCGGACCACTCGGGTGGTCTCCTCGACCTCGGCCTCGGGCACCTCGAACAGGAGCTCGTCGTGGACCTGGAGGAGCATGCGGGCCTTGAGCCCCGCCGCCTCCAGGGCCTCGGGCACCCGGATCATGGCCCGCTTGATGATGTCGGCCGCGCCCCCCTGCAAAGGCGCGTTGATCGCCTGGCGTTCGGCGAAGCCGCGGCGGGCCGGGTTCTTGTCGTTGATGAAGGGCACGTGGACCCTGCGCCCGAACGGGGTCTCCACATAGCCGCGCTCGCGGCAGGAGACCTTGGTTTGCTCCATGTAGTCGCGGATCCCGGGATAGCGGTCGAAATAGGCCTGGATGTAAGCCTTGGCCTCGCCCTGGGCGATGCCGAGCTGGCGCGCCAGGCCGAACGGGCTGATGCCGTAGATGATGCCGAAATTGATCGCCTTGGCCTTGCGCCGGATTTGCGCGTCCATGCCGTCGGCCGGCACGCCGAAGACCTGGCTCGCGGTCAAGGCGTGGATGTCCTCACCGGCGCGGAAGGCTTCTCTCAGGACCTCGATTTGGGCCACGTGGGCCAAGAGCCGGAGCTCGATCTGGGAGTAGTCGAGCGAGACGAACCTGAAGCCCTCCTCGGCGACGAAGGCGCGGCGGATCTTGCGGCCCTCCTCGGTCCTCACCGGGATGTTCTGGAGGTTGGGGTCGGTCGATGACAGCCTGCCGGTCGAGGTCACGGCTTGTGAATAGGAGGTGTGGACGCGCCCGGATTCCGGGTTGATCTGGGAGGTGAGCGCGTCGGCATAGGTGGTCTTGAGCTTCGCGAGCTGGCGCCAGTCCAAGACCCGGGCCGGCAGCTCGTGGCCCTGGGCGGCGAGGTCCTCGAGCACGTCGGCGCCGGTCGAGTAGGCCCCGCTCTTGCCCTTTCTGCCGCTTGAAAATCCCATTTCCTCGAACAGCACCTCGCCCAGCTGTTTCGGCGAGCCGATGGTGAAGGGGTGCCCCGCGAGCCCGTGGATCTTCGCCTCGAGCGCCTCGAGCCGCTCCGCGAAGTCCTGGCTCAGGCGCCTGAGCTCGGCGACGTCGACCTTGACGCCGGCCGCCTCCATTTGGACCAGGATCGGGATCAGCGGCCGCTCGATGGTCTCGTAGACCGTGACCATGGCCTCGGCGACGAGCCGCGGCTTGAACAGGCGGTGGAGCCGGCCGGTCACATCGGCGTCCTCGGCGGCGTAGTCGAGGGCTTTCTCCAGCGGCACCCGGTCGAAGCCGACCTGCCCTTTGCCGGCGCCGGTCACGTCTTTGTACTTGATGGTGGTGTGGCCGAGATGGAGCTCCGCGAGCGCGTCCAGGCCGTGGTCGTGGAGCCCGCCCTCGAGCACGTAGGACATCACCATGGTGTCGTCGACCGGGGCGAGGTGGATGCCGTGGCGGGCGAGCACCGCCATGTCGTATTTGATGTTCTGGCCCACTTTCAGCACGCCCGGGTCCTCGAGCATGGGCTTCAAGCGGGCGAGCGCGTCGGCCAGCCCGATCTGCTCGGGCCGCCCCGCCTCGTCTTGCGCCTCCGGCCCGCTCAGTTGCAGTTGCCCCGGGGGGGCCGGCGCCTTGTGGCCGAGCGGGATGTAGCAGGCCTCGCCCGCGGCGAGCGAAAGCGAGACGCCGACCAGCTCGGCCCGCATGGTGTTCAAGGAGGTGGTCTCGGTATCGACGGCGACGACGCCGTCGGCGGAGGCGCGGGCGATCCAGCGCTCCAGCGCGCCGATGTCCTGGACCAGCTCGTAGGCCCCCGCCGCGGGCGCGATCTCCTTGGCCTCCGGCGACTCGATCTCGCCGGCGGCGGCGAGCCGGCCCTCGACCCGGGCGAGGATCGACTTGAACCCCTGGGCCTTGAGGAAGGCGGTGAGGGCTCGAGGGTCCGGCCTGCGGACGGCGAAGGAATCCAGGGGATCGGTGACCGGCACGTCGTCCTTCAAGGTCACCAACCGGAGCGACAGCCGCGCGGCCTCGGCATGATCGATCAAGGCCTGGCGGCGCTTCGGCTGCTTG
The DNA here is from genome assembly GCA_022571365.1 of Pseudomonadota bacterium. Taxonomy (GTDB): domain Bacteria; phylum Pseudomonadota; class Alphaproteobacteria; genus JACZXZ01. Next base: position 19,242 of record JACZXZ010000005.1, read on the forward strand.
ATCTCGCCAGCGTGATCGAGAAGCGTGTCGAGATCGCCGTAGGCGTTGATCAGCTCGGCCGCGGTCTTGACCCCGATGCCGGGCACCCCGGGGACGTTGTCGGTCGCGTCGCCGGCCAAGGCCTGCACCTCCACCACCTTGTCGGGGCCGACGCCGAACTTCTCCTTGACCTCGTTCGCGCCGATCTTGCGGTTGCGGATCGGATCGGCCATCTCAATCAGGCCTGCCTTCGCCGACCCGTCCTCCGCAGTGCTATGGAGGGAGGAAGCGGAGCTTCGGCTTCGCGCAGGCAGGTCCGAGACGAGCTGCATCAGGTCCTTGTCGGAGGAGGCGATGGTCACTTGCCAGCCCCGCCCCGCCGCCTGGCGCGCATAGGTGGCGATCAGGTCGTCGGCCTCAAAGCCCGCCATCTCCACGGACGGCAGGTTGAAGGCCCGGGTCGCCTCGCGGATGAGGGTGAACTGGGGCACGAGCTCGGGCGGCGTCTCCGGCCGGTTGGCCTTGTAGTCGGGGTAGATCTCGTTGCGGAAGCTCTTGCGCCCGGCGTCGAAGATGACGGCGATGTGGTCGGCGTCCACGTCCTCGATCAGCTTTATCAGCATGTTGGTGAAGCCGAACACCGCGTTGACCGGCGTGCCGTCGCGGCGGGTCATCGGCGGCAGGGCGTGGAAGGCCCGGAAGATGAAGCCCGAGCCGTCGATCAGATAGACGTGGTGGGGTTTCTCACTGGCGGCGGTCATGGCTCTTGGGCCGGAGGCACCTCAGAGATCCCGTGGATTTGAGCGCCCCGCCTGCGCGCCGTACGACTTCGCCCTGCGGCCCAAAGCCTTCGGGCGACGGGTCGGCAGACGGGCCGGACGGGTTTCCTCAGGATGCCGGAACCCGTCCCGGGAGTCGAGCCTTGAGCGCCCCTCGCCTGTGCTCTCCGCGGACCCAAACCACGGTTCCACCCTCCGGGCAGCTGCCTCCGGCGTAACCTCTCGCCCGGCGAAGCCCTCGCCTCCGGCGGAGCCAGGTTGGCGGGGCGGGACCGGCGAGCCGGGCCGATCCCGGGCGCCCCTGGCGGCGTGGGCCTTGAGGTCGGTTGGTCAGGAGGCGCGGCCGGCCTCCATGGCCTCCGGCACTTCGATCAGGCGGCCGGACTTGACGTCGTATATGTAGCCGTAAATTGGGATGCTTTTCGGGACCAGCGGATGGCAACGAATACGCTGGACATCGGCGACCACGCTTTTGGCATTGTCCTCGATGGTTAGCCAGTCGATGAAGTCGCCCTCCGCAGAGCCCGGGCCCGCTCCGGTGTCATGCCACCCCTTCTCGTCGATCGTGGCGGTTTCAAGACTGTTGGCCAAGAGACCCCGCATGATCTCGTCGGTGAAGGTTTCCATGCCGCAGTCGGTGTGATGGATGACGAACCACTCGCCGGTTCCGAGGAGCTTGTGCGAAATGACCAACGAGCGAATGGCGTCGTCGCTTGCCCGACCGCCGGCGTTGCGGATTACGTGGGCGTCTCCCTCGGCGAGTCCGGCGTATTTGGCCGGATCAAGCCGCGCGTCCATACAGGTGAGAATGGCGAAGCCGCACCCCGGCGGCAACGGCAGATTGGCTTTGTCGCCGAAACTCTCGGAGTAGGATTTGTTGGCCTCCAGTACGTCGTCAAGAATCTTGCCCATTCCTGCCTCCCAAGTTCTGTCCGGAGTTTTCTCGAGCAAATAACGGATTTCCACGGCAAATCGAGTTTTTCCACGGAAAAGTCCAGTAATTTAATGCCACAAAAACGTGGGACATGTCATGTGAAGCACGGTGCGTTTGTGCTCAAATCGGCGTGACCGCAAGGCACGGCGCGGAACGGCGCCCGACCGGAAGCGACTCACGGCCCGGCCGTCCCGCCGGCGCCCGCCTTGAGGGTGAACCTGCGGTCGCAATAAGGGCACTCGACCCACCCTTTGTCCCCCATGTTGAGGTAGACCTTGGGGTGACCGAGCGCGCCGCCGCCGCCGTCGCAGGCGACTTCGCGGCCATCCACCACGATGACTTCGGGAGGTTCAGGGGGAGTCGCCATCGCGCTCTCTCGCCTTATCCTAGGACGTTGACCACCGGGATCGGCGGATGATACCCCTTGGCTTCGCACGATCAATGGTTTCCGATGGCCGACCCGCCGCCCCGCCCCACCTCCGCCCCCGAGCCCCGCGCCCAGGCCCGGCCTGGCGCTGAAGAGCTCCCTCTGCCCGAGGCCGCCATCGAGTGCCGGGGACTCACCAAGATCTATGGCGGCGAGGGCAAGGCCCCGGCCACGACGGCGCTCGAGGATTTCGACCTGGCCATCCCGCGCGGCTCGCTGTTCGGGCTCCTGGGCCCCAACGGCGCCGGCAAGTCGACCTTCATCAACATCCTGGCGGGACTGGTGCGGAAGACCGCCGGCACGGTCAAGATCTGGGGCATCGACATCGACCGCGACCCGCGCGCCACCCGGGCCGCCATCGGGGTGGTGCCCCAGGAGCTCAACATCGACCCGTTCTTCACCCCGCGCGAGATCCTCGATCTGCAGGCCGGGCTCTACAACGTGCCGAGGGCCGAGCGGCGCACCCGCGAAATCCTTGCCGCCGTCGACCTGACCGACAAGGCCGAGGCCTACAGCCGCACGCTATCGGGCGGCATGCGGCGGCGCTTGCTGGTGGCCAAGGCGATGGTTCACTCCCCGCCGGTCCTGGTGCTCGACGAGCCGACCGCCGGCGTCGACGTGGAGCTCCGGCGCCAGCTCTGGACCCAGATCCGCGGGCTCAACGCCCGGGGCACCACCATCCTCCTGACCACCCATTATCTCGACGAAGCGGAGCAGCTCTGCGACCGCATCGCCATCATCGATCACGGCCGGCTCATCGCCTGCGATACCACCGAGGCGCTGGTGCGCCGGCTCGATCGCAAGGAGCTCGTGATCACGATCGCCGAGGACCTGGTCGAGATTCCGGCCCGGCTCACCCGTTTCGTGGTCGAGCTGGACGGGGCGCGGCGGCTGACCTTCCGCTACCGGACGGGCGAGACGCGCATGCGCGAGATCCTGGACGCGGTCCGGGACTCGGGCCTGACCATCGTCGATCTCACGACCCACGAGAGCGACCTTGAGGACGTGTTCCTGGAGCTGATCCGCTCCCCGTCGGCCGAGGAGGACGGGCGGTGACGGCCGTGCGTCTCATCGGCCTTGCCGTCATGCTGGTGATCGCCGCCTGCGCCCCCAGGTTGCAGCCCGCCGGCCCCGCCGCGACCGAGCCCCGCCTCGAGGCCCATGCCTTCGTCACCGGCGACGGCCTGGAACTGCCGGTCCGGCGCTGGCTGCCCGAGGGTCCGCCCAAGGCCGTCATCCTGGCGCTCCACGGCTTCAACGACTATTCGAACGCCTTCGACGGGCCCGCCCGGCTGTGGTCGACCCGCGGCATCGCCACCTATGCCTATGACCAGCGCGGTTTCGGGGCGGCGCCCCACCCGGGTCTGTGGCCCGGGACATCGCCGCTGGTCTCCGATCTCGAGGCCATGAGCGCGCTCGTCCGCCGGCGCCATCCCGGCGTGCCCTTCTACCTTCTGGGGGAAAGCATGGGCGGCGCGGTGGTGATGACGGCCATGGCCGGCGCGCGGCCGCCCGCGGTCGACGGCGTCATCCTGGTGGCGCCGGCGGTGTGGGGACGTGAGACCATGGACATCTTCAAGCGGGCGGCGCTGTGGCTCGCCGCCCGTACGGTGCCGTGGCTCAAGCTGACCGGCCGCGGCCTGGGCCTCACGCCGTCGGACAATGTCGAAATGCTGAAGCGGTTGAGCCTCGATCCGCTGGTCATCAAGGAGACCCGGGTGGACGCGGTCTACGGTGTCGTCGGTCTGATGGACGCGGCGCTCGAAGCCGCCCCCGGCCTCGCCGGGCGGCTGCTCGTTCTCTATGGCGAAAACGACGAGATCGTTCCAAGGCGGCCGATCCGGGCGATGCTCGACCGCCTGCCGCCGGCTCCGCCCGCCGTCCGGCGTGTGGCCGTCTACCCCGAGGGCTATCATATGCTGATCCGGGACCTGCAGGCGGAGGTGGTGATCGAGGACATCGCGCAGTGGATCGCCGAGCCCGAGGCGGCGCTGCCCTCGGGCGCCGACGGAAGGGGCCTCCAAGCGCTCTCCGAGGCCGGGCGCCGGCCGTGAGGGAGGCGGTGCGCCCTCAACCCATCGAGCCTCAACGAGTTTGCCGGCGGGCGGGCATTTAAGCTAGAGTGAAGGCGCCGGCCGCGTGCGCCCGTAGCTCAGTTGGATAGAGCGCTGGCCTCCGGAGCCAGAGGTCGTGAGTTCGAATCTCGCCGGGCGCGCCAATTCTTTCGAGGGATTTGGCGGGAGATGTCCCGCCCGATCGGCCCCGCCGGATCAAAAGCCCGGGCAAGCCGGCCCGCCGAGTCGCCCCGACGCGCAGCGCGGGTCGGAGCGTCCGCCGCGCGCTTCTTCGCCCCAGCCGTCGGCATTGCGGAGGACCCGGTGACCGGCTCAGCCCATGCACGCTCATCCCCTACTGGTCGAGGCGTCTCGGCAAGAGCGAGATGTTCGCGCGGCGGGTCTCGGCCCGGGGCGGCGAAATCTTCTGCGAGGACCATGGGCCACGGGTGCGCGCGGACGTTGTGTAAAGCGGCGCCTCATGGCTGGTAGTTTCTACCACCCCGTAGTGCTTCGGCAAGCGTGCGCACTGCGAGGTCCGGGGGACGCCCTCAGCGCCCGAAATGGCCACCGGGCAAGGTTTTCGATCGCCCAATCAGCCCGATAAAGGGCGGATCGCAGCCTACCGTTCCAGATCAGTGGCGGGCTCGTCATCGAGCGCCCTTTGTGCTACCGTCGCCGGTAACCGGGAAGGGTCATCCGGGAAATCTCGGCTTAGATTTTAAGGTGATTGACGATGGACGAAGGCCCATCATGCAGCAGGTGTCGGTATTGGGCTCTAGTTTGGTCGCTCAAGTTGGAACGTCAAGAAAAGCGCTCGAAGCGAGGCGGGTGCCGGCGCTATGCCGCACACCCTAGTGCTCTGACACAATTTTGGCCGGTGACTGACGCGGATTTCTGGTGTGGCGAATTTGCACCGCGTGAGAATGAGCGCCGCAGGCCCGAAGTGGCCACGTCCGACGAGAATCTGACCGGGGATGCCAGCGGCGGAGCAACAGGGGACGAGGGGCGATCATAGACTCGACTATCACGGTCAAAGTTAACCGGGATTCCCCAGATGGCTCCTCCCGGTTGTCGACGATGGCAGCGCAACGAGCGTCCCACCACGAGCCCGGCCCTAAACCGGTACGATAGATCACGATCCACCCTTTATCGGGCTGATCGGGTGATGGGAAGCCCTGCCCGGTGGCCATTTCGGGCGCTGAGGGCGTGCCCGGACACCGCCGCGGCACCTCCCCCCTCGCGCGTCCGCCCCTGAACTACGAGCGCCCGCTGACGCGACTTGTCTTGCCCGCCGCCGTCAATCCGGCGCGGCCTTGCGCTTGGCCAGCTTAGTGATCGTCTCGGTGGTGCTGTGGCCGCGGGAGATTTCGGCGAGCAGCACACTCCCGCCGTAGCTCTCGACGAACTCGGCGCCGACCACCTGGTCGATGGTGTAATCGGCGCCCTTGACCAGCACGTCCGGACGGATCGCCTCGATGAGCCTGATCGGCGTGTCCTCGTTGAAGATCACCACGAGGTCCACGGTGGCGAGCGACACCAACACCGCGGCGCGCGCCGCCTCGTTCTGGATCGGCCGGTCCGGCCCCTTGAGGCGGGTCGTCGAGGCATCGCTGTTGAGCCCGACCACCAGCCGGTCGCACGCCGCCCGCGCCTGGGCCAAGAGCGACACGTGGCCGGGATGGAAGAGATCGAAGCAGCCATTGGTAAAGCCGATCTTGAGACCCTGGTGACGCCACTGGTTCACCCGGTCGAGCGCCCGCGCAGGCGCCGCGATTTTCGCCTCCCCGGTCAGCAAATCCTGGGTGTGAAGCGCCGTGAGCACCTCTTCGGCGTGGGCGACCGCGGTGCCGACCTTGCCGACGACGATGCCGGCGGCGACGTTGGCCAGCCGCGCGGCCTCGGGTAGCGGAACGCCGGCTCCCAGCGCCGCGGCAAGGGTGGCGTTCACCGTATCGCCCGCCCCCGATACGTCGAACACCTCGTGTGTCTCGGCCGGGAAGTGATCGGCGGCGCCGGCTTCCGTCACCAAGGTCATGCCCTCGACGCCACGGGTCACCAGGACGGCCGCGAGCCCGGCGCCTTCCATGAGGCGGCGGGCGGCGGCCACCACCTGGTCATCATCGCCGGCCGCCATCCGGGTGGTCTCGGCCAGCTCGCGCCGGTTGGGCGTAACCACGCTGGCCCCGCGATAGCGGCCGTAGTCCAGGCCTTTGGGGTCGACGACGACCGGCTTGTTGGCGTTTCTGGCCGCCGCGATCACCTTGGCGACGAGGTCCGGGGCCAGCACCCCCTTGCCGTAGTCCGAGAGGACGACGGCGGCGTTGTCGGCTACGATCTCGACACCCAGGCGGATGGTCTTGTTGCGGCTCGTCGCGGCGATCGGCGCCACGGTCTCGCGATCGGTGCGCAGCAACTGCTGGCTGGTGGCGATATAGCGGGTCTTGATGGTGGTCTGGCGGCCCTTTTCCACCACCAGATACGGTTCGACCGCCTCGGAGTCGCCGATCAACGCCGTCACCTCGCGGCCGGCCTCGTCATCGCCGACGACCGTAATGAAGGTGACTCGCGCCCCCAGCGCCACCAGGTTGCGCACCACATTGCCGGCGCCGCCCAACATCGCCTCTTCGCGCTCGATGCGCAGGACCGGGATCGGTCCTTCGGGCGAAATGCGCTCGACCTCGCCATAGATATAGCGGTCGAGCATGACATCCCCGATGCACAGCACGTTGACGCCGTTCAAGGCCTGCAGATGAGCGGCGAGTTCAGACCTGTCGGTCATGGCTGGAATCTCAGCGGGTGATCGCGGCCGCGCCAGGCGGCGGCCCCGCGATTTCGGCGCGTTCCATCACACCAGCCCGAGCTCCTGTTCGAGCGCGCCGCACAACATCTGGCCCAGGGTGATGTGCATTTCCTGGATCCGCGCCACGTTCGTCGAGGGCACCGCGAGGAGCGGATCGGCGAGGCCCTTGAGATCGCCGCCGCCGTCGCCGGTAAAAGCCGCGGCGATGAGACCCATCTCACGCGCCGCCTCAAGGGCCAGCACGACATTGCGGCTCTTGCCCGAGGTGCTGATGGCGATCGCCACGTCGCCTCTCAGTCCCAGGGCGCGAAGCTGGCGGGCGAACAGCTGTTCAAAGCCCAGATCATTGCCGACGGCGGTCAAGACCGAGCCGTCGGTGGTGAGCGCGACGGCCGCGATCGGCGCCCGGTCGCGCTTGAAACGCACCGTTAACTCCGCCGCCAGGTGCTGGGCGTCGGCGGCGCTGCCGCCGTTGCCGAAGAACAGGATCTTGTGGCCCCCGCGAATGGCTTCCGCCGAGAGCCGGACGAGCCGGGCAAACGGCACCTCCAGCGCCGCTCGGGTCGCCCGCAGCACCGCGCCGTGCTCGGCAAGTTCGGCGTCGAAATAGGCGTCCAGGTCGACCTTGCCCATGCTCCCTACCGCCGCGGACACAAAGGGGGACATATAAAGGGTCGGAACCCGCGATGTGGGCTAATGTAGTAGCTCCAGCGTTGCAAGCCAAATCCGCCGCCGGCCTTCGGCCCACATACGCCGGGTCGAATGACGCCCTGGCGGACCTCGGCCGCGCGCCCGATGACCTCGACAGGGCGCCCCGTCCGCGCGCCGCCGCCGGCTCACCCGATCGTGTTGCAGGCCGCGATCCACTGGCGCATGCAATAGGCCATGGAGTGGAGATAGCCGCGGGTTTCGCAACCGCACCCGATGCGGCAGCCGCCGACCCTCCGGCCTCACGCTGCCGTCGACCCAGAGGCGGTCGAAGCCCTCGTCGGTATCGATGCTGGCCGGCGAACGCCGGGTGAATTCCACCCGGTCCTTGGTGCGAGAGGCAAACGGAGCCTGTACCGCATGGCGCGAGGCCTTGGATAATACGCTTGGGTAATACCGATCGGGCTTTTCACTTGGCCGCAGCGGCGGCGGTCTGGGCGCTGGCGGTCTGGGCGCCGGCAATCCGGTCGTAGATCCACCGGTAGGTCTTCTCCATCCCGTCCTCCAGGGGGATTTGAGGAGCCCAGCCCAGCACCTCCTGGATCAGGGTGTTGTCGCTGTTGCGCCCGCGGACCCCCTGAGGTGCGTCGGGATTGTAGACCCGCTTCAGCTTGACCCCGGCGATCGCCTCGACGATGTCGACAAGCCGGTCGATGGTGACGAGCTGATCCGAGCCCAGGTTCAACGGCTCCGAGCAGTCGCTGTCCATGATGCGCCGGGTGCCCGCTATGCAATCGTCGATATACATGAAACTCCGCGTCTGCTGGCCGTCGCCCCAGATTTCGATCTCATCGCCGCCGGAAAGCGTGGCCTGGATGACCTTGCGGCAGATCGCCGCCGGCGCCTTCTCGCGCCCGCCGTCATAGGTTCCGTGCGGGCCGTAGACGTTATGGTAGCGCGCGACCCGGGTCTCGAGCCCGAAGTCCTCCCGGAAATGGCGGCACATGCCTTCGGCGAACAGCTTCTCCCAGCCATAGCCGTCCTCGGGCATGGCAGGGTAGGCGTCGCTTTCCTTGAGCGGCCTGATGTCCGTGTTGGTCTGCTTGTCGGCGGCGTAGACACAGGCCGAGGAGGAGAAGAAGTAGCGTTCGACGCCTGAGTCCCGCGCCGCCATCAGCAAGTGGGTGTTGATCAGCACCGACAGCATGCACAGCGCCTTGTTGGTTTCGATGAAACCCATGCCGCCCATGTCGGCGCCAAGGTTGAGGATATAGGCGGCGCCTTGGGCCGCCTCGTAGCAGGCGCCCTTGTCACGCAAGTCCAATTGCCGGTTGTCGGCCTCCCCGAACAGCTGGAACCATTCGGGGAAGGGCTTGATGTCCACTGCCCGTATCTTGCGCTGGCCCTGGCGCAGGAGATCGGCCACCAGATGGCCGCCGATGAACCCTCCGGCACCCGTCACCACTATCAGATCGTCTTGGTTCATGATGTTTGCGCTTTTCCCGCCCGCGCGCCTCCGCCGCAAGCCCGCAACATCGTTATCGGACAAAGCAAGATTCGCTCCTACTTCGCCGCCTGGCGAATGACGGTCTCGAAGCGCGTTCCGATGGCCTCAATATCGAAGGTCCTGGTCGCATAGTCCAGCGCGTTTTGCCCCAGCCTTTGCCGAAGCGCGCGGCCGGCAATCAGCCTTTCCGCCGCCTCGAGAAACGCTCCCGCGTCGTTTGGATGGACGACGAGACCCGCCTCGTTGGCGGTGATGATCTTGGCCGCCAGGTTCTCCGGCGGTATCGCGGCCAGGATCGGACGGCCGGCGCAGAGGTAACTCATGACCTTGGACGGCACTGAAAAAACACCCGCCCCGGGCTCGAGTATGGCGAGCAGGATATCGCCGCTTCCCATGACCTTGGCGAGCTGGTCGTAGGGCTGGAAGCCCAGGAGGATCAAATTGTCGAGCCCGAGATCCGCTTTCCGGGCGGCCAGCCAATCGGCGCCCCGTCCCTCCGAGACCACGACCGTGGCGATCTCCGGCCGGTCCCGGAAATGACAGGCCAGCTCCAACACCAGCCCGGGATTGTGTTTAAGCCCCATCATCCCGGTATAGAGAATGCTGAGCCGGTCCGTGAGGCCGTGGCCGCGCGCCCATTCGTTGTCGCGCGGTGAGGGTGGCAATTCATCGAGCGGCGCCCAGTTCTCGATGACGTGAACTTTGCCGTCCTCGACCCCCCAATCCCGCATGATCGGCGCGAAGTCCTCGGTGATCAGGACCAGCGCGTCGCTGCCGCGCGCCAGCCGGCGCTCCTTGGCGATATGGTAGCGGCCGATCAATGCCCCGATCCCCGGAATCCTGGACCGCAGGATCCGCCAGGCCGCAAGGCCCAGGAGATCCTGGATCCAAAAGATCAAGCGAATACCCATCCGGCGGCAACGCCGGTGCAGCGTGGCCAGCGCGTCCAAGGGCGTGTTGCAGCAAATCACAAGGTCCGGGCGCCACGCCCCGATCCGCTCGGCCAGCAGCCGCCCATAGGCCCGTTCGTGGCGCCAGCGCCTGAAGTAGGCGTATCTTTGATAAGGGCCAGCCAGGGACAGTCCCTCGACCTCGAAGTTGGCCGGATCCCCATCCCGCCTGACCAGCGCGCCCTTCGGCGTCGGGTTGGAGGCGGCGTAGAGGTGCAGGACCTCGTGGCCGCGCCGCGCGAGCTCCCGGCTCAGCTGGGCCTGAAAGGGATGTCCGGCGTAATCGTGGATGACAATCCGCAAGGCTTTACCCGTTTCGCTGAGCGATGGAGATACCCCTTGGAGGGTGGCCGAAGGTGGGCATGCGCCAGGTCATTATCATTGCCCGTCGGCCCGGAAGAGGAAGTCCGCCTGCACGGCGCGCCCCTTGCGGTCGTATGCCGTATTGAAGATACCGGCGAGGTGAAATCCACGGTGACGGAGATGGTCGATGACCTCATCGGCGAGCGCCTGGCCGGCGTAGAACTCGGCATAGGAACATTCGGCATAGATATAAGCGAATCGCGGCAGCAGCGCCTGGCATCCCCGCAAAGCTTCCAGCTCGTATCCCTGAACATCGAGTTTGAGGAGGGCGGGCGGTTGAATCTGATCGCGGGTCAGGAACTCGTCGAGTGGCGCGACCGGAACCGTTGCGGTTTCTTTCAGCGCCGTTCCCGGGAACACGGCGTCCTGGAGCGGGGTGATCGGCAACAGGGAGGAAGAATCCTCGCGCCCCGACACATAGAGGGTCCGGGCCCCCTTTTCCGGGCCGATGGCGGTCTCGTGCAGGGTGACGCGGGCATCGCCGCGGAACACCGCTCGGAACCGCGCGGCGGCCTTGGCGAGAGGCTCGAACGCATAGACTTGCGCGCCCGGAAACGTCTCGACCAGGAAAAGGCTGAACTGGCCTTTGTTGGCGCCGATGTCGACGGCGGTGGCCAGCGCCAGGCCGCCCAGCGCGCCCCGATGCTCGATGGCCGCGCCGACCCCGTGCCTGAGCCCGCGGCGATAGGGTGGCCGCGCGAGCAGGCGGAGCAGCTTCGCGAGCTTTTTGACGGGGCGGGCCGGGGATTGCATAGGCTCAAGAGCTCCCGTGGATGGCTCAGCTCCTGAATGGCTCGGCTGGGGTCGGGAAAAGGGGTTTCGCCGGTCCTCCTTACGAGCCCGAATTCCCACGGCTGGCCTTCGGCGGATTATTCGGGTCAGCGCTCGAGGATGTCGGATCCAGCCGTCCCCCGCCGGGCCGGCGCCATGCGTCGCTCGTATATCTTCGCGTCCACAAGGAACCAAAACCAGAAAGCTTGTAAGACGAAAAATATCAATCCCTCTTTCCCATCAAGAAAACCGAGACGCAATATGTATCTATAGAAAAATAGCAAGAATGGCCGTAAAAACATGGGGAATCTATTGTAGATGCCGCGCAGAGCGCGTTTTTTCTCGACCGGATTTCCAAAAATTCGACCCCTTACGACGCCGCCGTTTCGCGGCGCCACCTGCTCGTCGGCCTCGGCATCCGCCCATCGATTGTGGCGCGCGGTCCATTCACTCAGACCCATGCGGTGATCGTCGATTATCGTCGCCTTGAGCTTGCGCGTTCGGCCCTCGACGTAGAAGTGTTGATCGTAGGCGCGCGTCTCGCACCGACCGGCGCTTCGGCGGAACAGGCGCAGGTGCCAGATCGGGAACATGCCGCCGTGGCGGATCGGGCGGCCAAGGAAATGGACGATGCGGGGAATATAGTAGCCCGCCACCGCCTCGGAAGGCGCCGGCTCGAGTTCGTTCAGCTCATCGATGAGTGCGTCGCTGAGCCGCTCGTCCGCGTCCAGGTGGAGCTCCCAGTCGTGTTTGAGAGCCAGGGTGGCGATGGCCCAGTTGCGTTGCGCCCCATAGTCCTCGAAGGGATGTTCTATGACATTGGCGCCGACGCGGCGGGCGATCTCCGCCGTGCGGTCGGTGCTGCGGTCGTCGACGACATGGATATCATCGGAGACGCGGCGCGCGCTGGCCAAAGTGGCGGCGATCGTCTCTTCCGAATTGTAGGTCAAGATGATAACGGAGACGTTCACGGGGATCGCGGTGTGGCTTAACCAGCACAGGTCACGGCGGAGGCGCCGCGGAAGAACGAACGGCCGCAAGCATGCGCGCTCCTGTCGTATAGGAAAATAAGGGAGATGTAAATTTGCCCTTTCCCGAATGCGCGCCCGGCCCCGGCGCCCGGCCTTGGCGCGCCGAGGGATGCGGCCGCCCCAGACGGTTGGCCGGGGCGCACCGGGGTCAGGGCAGGGCCTGGCCCGCCAAGATCGCGTCGTAGACCCGCTCCAGCCGGACGGCGATCCGGTCCCACGCGAATTTCTCTCCTACCAGGGCCTTCCCCCGCTCGCCCATCCGGCGCGCGCCGTCCGGGTCGGCCAGCACCTCCTCTATCATGCGCGCGAACGCCTTGGCCTCGGGCGGCCCGACGCGGCCCGCCCCGGCCGCCTCGATCTCGCGCCAGATATTGACCTTGTCGGAAATCACCACCGGCAGACCGCAGGCCATGGCTTCCACCACGGCGAGTCCGAAATTCTCGCTGTAGGACGGAAGCACGAACAGCTCGCTGTCACCGAGCGCCGCGAGCTTGTCCTCCTCGAGGAGCATGCCGGTAAAGGTGGTGCGCGCGCGCACTCCCCGTGCGCTCACCCAGGATTCCGTTTTCCTCCTCATGCCGTGGTCGGGTCCGGCGATGACCAGGTGAACGTCTTCCCGGGTCCGCGCCACCTGGGCGAAGGCCTCGCTCAGGACATCCAACCCCTTCTTGAAGTTGAGCCGGCCGAAGAACAGGACGATCTTTTTGTCGCCGATCTCGGGATGGCGCGCGCGGAAGCTTCCCGGCGGCGGCAGGCGCTGGTAGTCGGCCAGGTCGAGGCCGAGGGGCACGACCACGCCGGGCGCGCCGCAGGCATAGGGCGCGGCGAGGCGCTTCTCTTCCTCCGTGGTGTAGTGAATCGCCGCGGCCCGGCTCAAGACCCGGTTCTGGAAGGCGTGTTCGAGCACGGTCTTGGCCAGGCGGTGGCGGCGGTGGATATAGGGATCGAGGGTGCCGTGGGGGCGCACCAGGTAGGGCACGCCGTGGCGCCGGCAGACCGCGCCCGTCACCCAGTCGTGGAACAGGTAAAGGGAGTGGAGATGGACCAGGTCGAAACCGGGAATCTGCCGCCGCAAGGCGCGGCCCATGGGCCAGGACGCCCGCCACCGCTTGGGAAGCTGAACCGGGAAGATGTGGACCGATACCCCGTCCCGGTCGACCACGCGTTCACGCGCCACGGCCGGCTCGGCCGGCGCGCCCAAGTCGGTCGTGAAGATGGCGACCTCGTGCCCGCGCCGGGCCACCGCCCGCGCCATCTCGAGACAGGCCTTGGCGGGTCCGCCGGTCTCTGGTGACAGGGTAGCTACGGCGTGCAGGATTTTCATCGCTTACCGAGCGTTTTGTTGCCGGGTCCGGGGGCGCCGTCTCGATCGCGTCTCCTGCCTCTCATGGGCATAACAGCATGGCGCGGCGCGGTCGATGAGATTTCGCCGATCCTCCCGCCGGTGCCATGGCACGCGCCGCCGCGCCGCCATCCTTCAACGTTTAACCCCGGATTCCCCATTTACATCGTCATTTTCGTTACCTGCTGAGCCGATTCATGTATAAGAGTCAGCATCTTATAACCACTTCGGCGGTCGGGCCATGGCGTATCCGATGGGTGATTCCAAATTGCCGCCTTCGCGGGTCAATTTCGACCGGCGCCTGTCTAGGCTTTGAAGGCTTGACGGAGCTACGTCCGACAGCTATCCGACCATAGTGTGGTTGTGAATGGTTCGACGATGCTCCTAGTGGATAGATTCTAACGCTTCGTACCGCCGGAGAGCAGCAGGTCTGGTGGAACTTTCCCATTCTTGTGGGATCAAACGTCAGAACTGAACCACTAGAGGAACGCACGCTTAAAAGACACGGAGATCTCCAACCTCGATACGTACGGAGAAATAAATGCAGACATGGATTCAAAGAGCTTTTGCCCCAATTAAAAAGGTCTTACCAAGTCCCATATCAGATTGTATCAGAAATTTTGTTACAGCATTTCTGACACCGATTTTATTCTCGCGCCGCACTGGGCACTTCAAGAGTAGCTTTCTTATGAAGGCGGTGGACAGGAATGGGAATCCAATTCCATGGTACACGTATCCTTGTATCGATTTCTTGGACAAAAGGGATTTTAAAGGCAGAAATGTTTTAGAGTTTGGCGCAGGCCAATCGACATTATGGTGGGGAAAACGCGCACAGATAGTTGTTTCGTTCGAGGGGGATAAGAGCTGGTACGATCAGCTTAAGCGTATCGTTGGCAAGAATATATATTTGCACAGAGTATCTATGTGTAGCCCAAATGATTGTGTATCTAATGTTCTGTCTGTTATTGAAAATAGAGGATATACAAAGTTCGATATCATAATAATTGATGGCTTGTTTCGGTATGAAATGATCGAAATTGCCAAAAATAATTTAAAATGTGGGGGCATCATTATTTGCGATGATTCTGAGGGATATGGTTTCTATGACGGATTTAAAGAGTCAGGTTATCAGCGAATTGATTTCTACGGAAATGCGCCAGGTGTGGTTATGCCCCGTTGCACCTCGATATTCTTCAAAGATTATTCCTTCATATTCGACGCGAATGTCCCGATCGAAATTATCGCAGTTTGAGCAAAGTTTACGGCTCTAGTGGTCTGATGCTGACAGATGATTCCCTCGATTGCATGTCTCTTAACAGCCGTTCCTTGGGGGGGCCGGACCGGTCCGGGCGCGGGCCGCTGAGCTTGGCGCCGGCGGTCAGTTCCCCGGCTCCTCGTCCCGGTTGCGGAACGGGTCGGCGGGATAGACGCCGAGTATCTTGACCTCCTGCGAGAAGAAGCGGAGCTCCTCGAGCGCCAAGCGTACGGGCCGCTGGTCCGGGTGGCCCTCGACGTCGGCATAAAACTGGGTCGCGGAAAACTCGCCCTCGAGCATGTAGCTCTCGAGCTTGGTCATGTTGACGCCATTGGTGGCGAAGCCGCCCAGCGACTTGTAGAGCGCCGCCGGAACGTTGCGCACCCGGAACACGAAAGAGGTGATCACGGGTTCGGCCTCGGGACCGGGATCGACCGGCTCCCGCGCCATGATCACGAACCGGGTCGTGTTGTGCGCCGCGTCCTCGATGTTGGCTTTCAGCGACGCCAGGCCGTAGATCCTGCCCGCCAGATCCGAGGCGACCGCCGCGGCCGTGGGATCGCCCTTTTCGGCCACCTCGGCGGCAGCGCCGGCGGTATCGGCGTGGATCACCGGCTTGAGCCTCAGGCGCTTGGTCAGATTGCGGCACTGGGACAGCCCGTGGACATGGCTGTGCAACGTCTCCAGGCCCTCGATCGTGGCCCCTTTGGGCGCCAGCAGGTGAAGATGCACCCTCTGGAAGTGCTCGCCGATGATGTGCAGGCCAGAGTCCGGCATCAGGTGGTGGATGTCGGCGACGCGCCCGGCCACCGAGTTCTCGAGCGGGATCATGGCGAGCCGGGCGCGGCCTTGATGTACCGCCTGGAAGGTGTCCTTGAAGGCCGGTGTGGGCAGCGTCGCCATGTCCGGATAGACCTCCCGGCAGGCGAGGTCCGAATAGGCCCCGGACACCCCCTGGAAGGCAATGATACGGTCAGGATCAGGGGGCTTGGACATAGCTCTTTGAGACGTAGCCGAGCACGCCGTTCACCCGCCCGGCGCGGGTTTCAGAAGCGCCCGGGCGCGGGCGAGGTCGGCCGGAGTATTGACGTGCAGCGGAATTGTGTCAACGAGCGCCACGTCGATGCGCATGCCACCCTCGAGCGCCCGCAGCTGTTCCAGCCGCTCGCGTTGCTCGAGCGGCCCCGGCGGCCACGCCACGAAGCGCTCCAGCGCGGCGCGGCGGAAGGCGTAGAGGCCGATATGGTGATAAAGCGGCCCGTCGCCCGCCGGCACCGCCGTCCGGCTGAAATAGAGGGCGCGGCCGATTTCCGCCCCCGGTTCGAGCGCCACCACCGCCTTGACCACGGCTGGGTCGTCGCGCTCGGCTGGATCGGTGATCTCGGCGGCGATGGTCCCGATATCCACGGCCGCCTCCTCAAGCGGCGCCAGCGCCTGATGAATATAGTTTGGTTCAAGCGTCAGCACGTCGCACCCAACATTGACCACGGCGTCGAAGGCGCCCGCTTCGTCGACGGCCTGGAGCGCCTCGAACGCCCGATCGGAGCCCGAAGGGTGGTCGGGGCGGGTCATGACGGCGCGGCCGCCCACCGCCTCGACGGCTGAAGCGATCGCCTGGTCCGCGCAGGCGACGACCACCGGTCCGATCCCGGCCTCGGTCGCCCGCCGCCAGACATGGACGATCATCGGCTCGCCATGTATGTCGGCGAGCGGCTTGCCTGGAAACCGCTTTGAGGCCAGCCGGGCCGGGATGACGATGACGGGGTTCTGGGGCAGACTCATTTCGCGTGGAACCGTGGGGCGGCCGCGGCGGCCTTGGGCGAAAGTAGGGCACCGCGCGCCCGCGCACCATATCAAGGGCGAGGTGGAACCGGAATCCTTTTCGACCCCATTGGACAGCCTGGCGGGGCGTGGCTAATATGCCGCCGCCGGCGGTTGTTTTAACAGGATGACGGCATGAATAGATTCGAGATCATCAAGATTGTCGGGGCCTTTCTCATGTCCGTTTTGATCATCACGGTGATCGGTCAGGTGGGCAATCTGCTGGTTGAGGCCGAGGAGCTCGAGGAGAACGTTTACACGGTCGCCGGGACGGAGGAGCCGGCCGCGGCCGAGGAGGCCGCGGCCGAGGAGGCCGCCGCCGAACCGGCGCTCGGGCCGACAGGGCCACTGGAGGCCGCCGCCGAACCGGGGCTCGGGCCGATGGCGCCGCTCTTGGCCGCGGCCAGCGTCGAGTCCGGCAAGAAGCTGGCGCGGAAATGCGCGCTCTGCCACACCTTCAAGAAGGGCGGTCCCCACAAGATCGGCCCCAACCTGTGGGACGTCGTCGGCGCCGACAAGGCGAGGTGGGAGAATTTCTCCTATTCGGCCGCTCTCGCCAGCGTCGGCGGCAGCTGGGGGTACGAGGAGCTGAACAGCTTTGTCGCCAAGCCGGGGACTTACATTCCGGGCACCAGGATGACCTTCAACGGCCTTAAGAAGCTTGAGGACCGGGCCGATTTGATCGCGTATTTGCGCACGTTCAGCGACTCGCCCAGGCCTTTGCCTTGAGCGGCGCCCGGGGGCCGGCGCTCGGGCTCGAACCGCTTCCCATCCGGCCCGATTCGGGCCACAGTAGGGGCCCGTGACCCAAGTCTGCCTCGAGCCCTTTATCGACCTTGCCGAACGGCTGGCCGACGCCAGCGGAGCCATCGTCCGGCGGTACTTCCGCACCACCCTCGAGGTCGAGGACAAGCCCGATAAGAGCCCGGTCACGGTCGCCGACCGCGAGGCCGAGACGGCGATCCGGGAGCTCATCGAGGAGGCGTTTCCCGACCACGGCATCGTCGGCGAGGAGTACGGCGCGGTGCGCGCGGACGCGAAGTACGTGTGGGTGCTGGACCCGATCGACGGCACCAAGTCCTTCATCACCGGCAAGCCGCTGTTCGGCACCCTGATCGGGCTGCTGCACGAGGGGGCGGCGGTCCTTGGGCTGATCGACCAGCCGGTGCTGGGCGAGCGCTGGCTCGGCGCCCGCGGTCGGCCGACCACGCTGAATGGCCGTCCGGTGCATGTCCGTCCGTGCGGGGAGTTGGGCCGCGCCGCGCTTTACGCGACCTCGCCGCACATGTTCGAAGGCGCCGACAAGCAAGCGTTCGCGCGGGTGCGCGACGCCGTGAAGCTGCCGCTCTACGGCGCCGACTGCTATGCCTACGGCCTGCTCGCCTGCGGCTTTGCCGACCTGGTGGTCGAGGCGTCACTGGCCGCTTACGACTACTGCGGCGTGGTGGCGGTGATCGAAGGCGCCGGCGGCGTCATCACCGATTGGACCGGCGCGCCCCTCGGTCTCGGCTCCGATGGCCGGGTGGTGGCCGCCGGCGACCGCCGGAGCCATGAGCGCGCGCTGGAGCTCTTGGCCGGCTGAAAGCGCGGGTCGTCCGGCTGGGGCGCGGGCTTGGCCCTGGCCGGGCCTATTTCCCCTGCTTGTTGGGCAGCACCAGGCGGTTGATCCAGTTGCGCACCTCGGCGAGCCGAATCGCTTCGTCCATGATGTCGGCGTCGATGCCGAGCAGCCAGGCGATATCCTTCCGGGCCGGGTCCTGGTGGAGGGCCTCCAGCTTGCCGATATAGTCCGACGCCGCCTCGCGGTCGGCGAACAGTCCGGCCTCGATCAGCAAGTCGGTGCGACAGTGGATAATCCGCGCCATCTCGTGGAGGTCGAACTCGGGATGGTATTGCACGCCCCAGAACGTGCTCCGGCCGCTCTTGACGGCCACCGCCTGGACCCGGGTGAAGGGACTGGAGGCAAGGACGAGGCTATCCGGGGGCAGTTGGCTGATCTCATCGAGGTGGCTCGTCAAGGCGTCGAACACCGACGGCTTGCCTTCGTAGAGCGGGTGGGAGCGGCCCTCCGGCGTCAGGGAAATCTTGCGCGCGACGACCATCTCGCGGCCGCGCGGATGGGCCTGGACCACTCCGCCCGCGGCGACCACGGCGATCTGCGCCGCCCAGCAGCTGCCGAAGCTGGGAACGCCGGCTCCGAAGATCGCTCTCGCCAGCTCGATCTGACGGCTGACCCGGGGGTCGTCATCGTAGGCGGTGAGGATGGAGCCGGTCCACACGACGCCGTCATAGCGCTCGAGCCCGACTCCTCGGGCCAGGGCGGCATCCGGATCGGCGGCGAAGATGACGTCGCACTGGGCGCCGGGCAGGCAGCGCTTGAGCACGCGCCCATAGAGTTCGCCCGCCACCGAGGCGCCACCGGCGACCAGCTCCGCGCGCGCCTCCTTGTTATAGCCGTCGATGACGAGAAACCGCACCTGATCGGCCATGGCCCTTCCCCCTTTCCCGGCGATCCTTCGCCCGCTTCGCACCGAAGCCGGCTAAAACTAGCCGCGGGGCCCCGGCCGGGCAACATCCGATTCCAGGGTCGCAGCCTCCGGGGCTCGGCCGACGAGCCGTTCACCCGTCCCGCGAAGCTTCAGAGACGCTTGATGGGGGTGCCGGCAATCCCTACTTTCGGTAGACTTCGGCAATCTCGGGGTCTGGGAACGATCATGGCAGCCTTCGCCGCCAGGGTTGCGGCTCTCTTGTTTGCGCTCGCGATCGCCGCTCCGGCCGCGCACGCGGCGGGCGAGGATGCCTACGTCGGCCATGCGCTGGCCATGCACGGCGCGCCGAAATACGGGCCCGAGTTTACCCATTTCGACTACGTCAACCCCCACGCGCCCAAGGGCGGCACGGTCAAGCAGGCGGTCATCGGCACCTTCGACAGCCTCAACCCCTTCATCATCAGGGGCGTCGCGGCCGCACAAATTGGCCTCATTTACGACACGCTGATGGTCGGCTCGGCCGACGAGGCGTTCACGGTGTACGGCCTGGTCGCCGAGACCATCGAGGTTCCCGAAGATCGCTCCTGGGTCGCCTTCACCCTGCGCCCGGAGGCCCGGTTCCACGACGGCAGCCCGATCACCGCCGAGGACGTGATCTTCTCGTTCAACATCCTAAGGGACAAAGGAGAGCCCTTCTTCCGCGTTTATTACGGCAACGTGACCAGGGTGGAGAAGCTCGGTCCGCGCAAGGTCAAGTTCACCTTCAAGCCGGGTGAGAACCGGGAACTGCCGTTGATCGTCGGTCAACTCAACATCCTGCCCAAGGCGTACTGGGAGGGGCGCGACTTCGACAAGCCCACCCTCGAGCCGCCGCTCGGCAGCGGCCCCTACAAGGTGGAGTCCGTCGATCCGGGGCGCTCGCTCACCTACCGCCGGGTCGAGGACTACTGGGCCCGCGACCTCCCGGTCAACGTCGGCCAGTACAACTTCGATGTCATCCGCATTGAGTACTACCGCGATGCGACCGTGGCGCGCGAAGCGCTGATAAGGGGAGATTTTGACTTCCGGCCCGAAAACGAATCAAAGGCGTGGGCCACCGCCTACGACCTCGATGTGGTCGAGCGGGGGCTTCTGATTAAGCAGGCCGTCGGTCACGAACGCTCGGCCGGCATGCAGGCCTTCGCCTTCAACATCCGCCAGCCGATCTTCAGGGACAAACGGGTGCGCCAGGCGCTCGCCTATGCCTTCGACTTCGAATGGACCAACAAGAACCTGTTCTACGGCCAGTACAGGCGGACGCAGAGCTATTTCTCGAACTCGGAGCTGGCGTCCTCGGGGCTGCCGAGGGGGGGCGAACTCGAAGTCCTGGAACGCTTCCGCGGCCGGGTGCCGGAGGAAGTCTTCACCAAGGAGTACAAGGCGCCGAGCTACGACGGATCGGGCAACATTCGGCCCGGCCTGCGCATCGCGCTGAAGCTCTTGGGGGAGGCCGGGTGGGTCGTCCGCGACAAGAAGCTCGTCGATGCCGAGACCGGCAGGCCCATGAGCTTTGAAATTCTCCTCATCAGCCCGGCCTTCGAACGCATCGCCCTGCCTTTCGCCCACAATTTGAAAAAATTGGGTATCGACGCCCGGGTCCGTCTGGTCGACCCGGCGCAGTACCAGAACCGGCTCATTGAGTTCGACTACGACATGATCGTGGGAGTCTGGGGGCAGTCGTTGTCGCCCGGCAACGAACAGCGCGACTCCTGGTCGAGCGCGGCGGCGGACGCGATCGGCAGCCGCAATTTGATCGGCATCAAGGACCCGGCCATCGACGAGCTCATCGAGCTGGTGATCGCCGCCCCCGACCGGCAAAGCCTGATCGAGCGGGTGCGCGCGCTGGACCGGGTGTTGCTGTGGAGCCATTTCGTCATCCCGCACTGGCACATCCCTTACGACCGTTTGGTATTCTGGGACAAGTTCGGCGTGCCCGAGGTGATCCCGATGCAAGGCACGTCGCTGTTGCGGTGGTGGATCGACGGAAACAAGGCGCTCGCGCTCAAGCAGAACAAGTCCGGCGCGAAGACGGACTGAGCCGCCACCCTGCCGATGCTCGCCTATATCATCCGCCGCCTGCTGTTCATCGTCCCGACGCTGTTCGGGATCATGCTCATCAACTTCGTGGTGATCCAGGCGGCGCCGGGCGGCCCGGTCGAACAGATGATCGCAAAAATAAAAGGGGAAGCCGTGGCCGCCATAGAGCGCGTCGGCGTCGGCGGACAGACCGAGATCGTCGGCCTGGAAGGGACCCAGCAGTTTGGTGCCGGCGCCGTGGAGAGCAAGTACCGCGGCGCCCGCGGGATCGACCCCGAGCTCATCAAGGAGATCGAACGCCGCTTCGGCTTCGACAAACCGCCGCACGTGCGCTTCGCCATCATGTTGAAAAACTATGCGACCTTCGATTTCGGCGAGAGCTTCTTCCGGGGCCGCGGGGTGGTGGAACTGATACTGGAGAAGATGCCGGTGTCCATTTCGCTCGGCATCTGGACAACCCTTCTCGTGTACCTGATCTGCATCCCGCTTGGCATCGCCAAGGCGGTGCGCGACGGCTCGAAATTCGACGTTTGGACCAGCGGGGCGATCATCGTCGGCAACGCCATTCCGAGCTTCCTGTTCGCCATCTTGCTCATCATCCTGTTCGCGGGCGGCCGCTATCTCCAATGGTTTCCGTTGCGCGGACTGGTTTCCGGCGAATTCACCCATCTCGGTTTCCTCGGATGCATCGCCACCCCCGTATGCATCGCCGATTATTTTTGGCATATCACATTGCCGGTCTTGGCCATGGTGATCGGCGGCTTCGCCAGCCTCACCATGCTCACCAAGAACTCCTTCCTCGAGGAGATCAACAAGCAGTACGTGATCACCGCCCGGGCCAAGGGCCTCAAGGAACGGCGCGTCCTCTACGGACACGTATTCCGCAACGCCATGCTGATCGTGATCGCCGGGTTTCCCTCCGCCTTCGTCGGAATCCTGTTCACGAGCTCGCTTCTGATCGAGGTGATCTTCTCGCTCGACGGGCTCGGGCTCCTGGGCTTCGAGGCGGCCCTCGGCCGCGACTACCCGGTCATGTTCGGCACCCTTTACTTCTTCTCCCTCATCGGGCTGCTGCTCCGTCTGGTCAGCGACCTGGCCTACGTCTTCGTCGACCCCAGAATCGATTTCGAAAGCCGAGAGGTCTGAGGTCGTGGCGGAACACCGTTTCCTGGGTTTTCACATCACCCCGATCACGGCCCGGCGGCTGATGAATTTCCGGGCCAACAGGCGCGGTTTCTGGTCGCTGTGGGCCTTCCTCGCGCTGTTCTTCATCAGCCTGTTCGCGGAATTCATCGCCAACGACAAGCCGATTCTCGTTTACTACGACGGCGGATTTTACTCGCCCGTGATCGAGGCCTATGCCGAGACGGAATTCGGCGGTGAATTCGAGACCGAGGCCGACTACAGCGATCCCTTCGTCCAGGACCTGATCGAGGCGAAGGGCTGGATCGTCTGGCCGCTGGTTCCCCACAGCTACGACTCCCCGGTGCTCGGCCTGCCGACGCCGTCCCCCTCGCCGCCCACCGCCCGGAATTGGCTGGGGACCGACGATCAGGCGCGCGACGTGGTCGCCCGGCTGATTTACGGATTCCGGATTTCGGTGCTGTTCGGCCTGACGCTGACGGTGCTCAGCAGCATCATCGGGGTCACCGCGGGCGCCGTCCAGGGCTACTTCGGCGGCTGGATCGACCTCATCTTCCAGCGTTTCATTGAAATTTGGGAGAGCATCCCCTTGCTCTACTTGGTGCTCATCCTGGCCGCCATCATAGAGCCCAATTTCTGGTGGCTCTTGGGGCTCTTGCTGCTGTTCAGCTGGATGACTCTGGTCGGGGTGGTCCGCGCCGAGTTCCTGCGCGCCCGCAATTTCGACTACGTGCGGGCGGCGCGCGCCCTTGGCGCCAGCGACTTGGTGATCATGTTCAGGCACGTGCTTCCAAACGCCATGGTGGCCACGCTGACCTTCCTGCCGTTCATCCTGAGCGGCTCGATCATCACGCTCACCGCCCTCGATTTTCTCGGATTCGGTTTGCCGCTGGGCTCGCCGTCGCTCGGCGAGCTCTTGAAGCAGGGCAAAGTGAACCTGCATGCGCCGTGGCTGGGCCTCACCGCGTTTTTCGTGCTGGCGATCATGCTGAGCCTTTTGATTTTCATCGGCGAGGCGGTGCGCGACGCCTTTGATCCCCGCAAGGCGGTGACCGGCGGCGTGCCGCCCGAGCCTGCCGCCGAGCTGGCGGAGGCCGGCGCGCCGGCCGAGGGCGAGGCCGCCGCCGGGGCCGAAAAGGGGCCCGGCGAATGACGGCCACGCCCCTGTTGCAGGTCCGCGACCTCGCCGTCTCCTTCGACCTGCCGGAGGGCGAGGTCAAGGCGGTCCGGGGCATCTCCTTCGACATCGCCAAGGGCGAGACGCTGGGGCTCGTCGGCGAGAGCGGCTCCGGCAAGACGGTGACGGCGCTGTCCATTTTGCAACTCCTTCCCTATCCCCTGGCCCGTCACCCGGGCGGCAGCATCCTTTTCCATGGCCAGGAAATAATCGGGGCGAGTGAAGAGGTCCTGCGTCGCATCCGCGGGGACCGTATCGCCATGATCTTCCAGGAGCCGATCACCTCGTTGAACCCGGTGCACACGATAGAGAAGCAGGTCAACGAAACCCTGATCGTGCATAAGGGCCTGGTCCCTAAGGCGGCGCGCAAGCGCACCCTTGAGCTGTTGCGCCTGGTTGGCCTCGACGATGCCGAGCAGCGGCTCGGCGCCTTTCCCCACGAACTCTCGGGCGGCCAGCGCCAGCGGGTGATGATCGCCATGGCGCTCGCCAATGACCCCGACTTGCTTATCGCCGACGAGCCCACCACCGCCGTCGACGTCACCATCCAGGCCCAGATCCTCGAGCTCTTGAAGGAGCTTCGGGCCAAGCTCGGCATGGCGCTGCTCTTGATCACCCACGACCTGCGCATCGTCCGCAAGATGGCCGACCGGATGTGCGTGATGAAGGACGGCGAGATCGTCGAATCGGGCCCCACGGAGGCGGTCTTCGGGCGGCCCCAGCACCCGTACACCAGGCATCTGTTTGCGGCCGAACCGAAGGGCCGCCCGGCGTCGCCGGAGGCCGACGCGCCGGTGGTCATGTCGACGCGGGACTTCAAGATTTGGTTCCCCATCAAGGCCGGCTTGCTGAGGCGCACGGTCGGCCATGTGCGCGCGGTGGACGGCGTCACCCTTACCGTGCGCGAAGGCCAGACCGTGGGTGTCGTGGGCGAGAGCGGCTCAGGCAAGACGAGCCTTGCCCTCGGCCTGTTGCGGTTGATCTCGAGCCGGGGACCGATCGTGCTCGAGGGAAGGGATATCCAAGGGTGGCGTTCGCGGCAGCTCCGGCCGCTCAGGCGCGAGATGCAAATCGTCTTCCAGGATCCTTTCGGATCTCTGAGCCCGCGGCTCTCGGTCGGTGAGATCGTCGGCGAGGGCCTCAAGGTTCACCGGATCGGCGACGCCGGGGAGCGGGAAGCCCTGATCGTCTCCGCCCTCGAGGAGGTCGGCCTCGACCCCGAGACCCGGCACCGCTACCCCCACGAGTTCTCCGGCGGCCAGCGCCAACGCATCGCCATCGCCCGGGCGATGGTGCTGAAGCCCCGCTTCGTGGTGCTGGATGAGCCGACCTCGGCGCTCGACATGTCGGTCCAGGCCCAGATCATCGACCTGTTGCGCGCGTTGCAGGCCCGTCACAAACTCGCCTATCTGTTCATCAGCCACGACCTGAAGGTGGTGCGGGCGCTGGCCGATGAGATCATCGTCATCCGCGCCGGACGGGTGGTCGAGCACGGCCCGGCCGAGGCCATCTTCGAGAACCCGAAGGATCCCTATACCCAGGCCCTGATGGCCGCCGCCTTCGAATTGGAGGCGGTGGAGACCGGCGCGGTGAGCATCTAGCCTTGGCCATTCTGTTCAAGAGCGCGTGGGACGACGCGGGCGAATGGACCCGGTGCATCCAGGCCGAGGAGCCCGAGCTCGAGGTCCGGGTGTGGCCCGAGGTGGGCGAGGCCGCCGACATCGAGTTCGCCCTGGTGTGGGAGCCCCCGCCCGGCGATCTCAAACGCTATCCCAATTTGAAGGCGATCTTCTCGCTGGCCGCCGGTGTCGACCACATCCTGGGGGACCCGGAGCTGCCCGAAGGCGTGCCGATCGTGCGCATGGTCGATCAAAGCCTCACCGCCCAGATGAGCGAGTACGCGATCTATCACGTGCTGCGCTATCACCGGAACATGCACCTCTACGAGAGCTTCCAGCGCGAACGGCGGTGGGAGCAGCTGCCCCTCCACAGGGCCCAGGATCGCCGGGTCGGCATGCTTGGCATCGGCGTCCTCGGGCAGGATGCGGGGCGCAAGCTCCAGGCCCTCGGCTTTGACGTGCTGGGCTGGCGCCGCGCGGCGCGGCCGATCGACGGAATCGAGACCTTTCACGGTCCCGACGGCCTCACGCCGTTTCTCAATCGGACCGATATCCTGATCTGCCTGCTGCCGCTGACCCCCGCCACCAGGGGTATCCTCAATGCCGGGACTTTCGCCGCCCTGCCCGAGGGGGCCTTCGTCATCAACATGGCCCGCGGCGGCCACCTGGTCGAGGAAGACCTGATCGGGGCGCTGGGCTCGGGCCAGCCGGGCTCAGGACACCTCGCCGGCGCCACCCTGGACGTGTTCCGCGAGGAGCCGCTGCCCCCGGATCATCCGTTCTGGCGCCACCCCAAGATCACGGTGACGCCCCATATCGCATCGTTGACCGACGCGCGCTCCGGGGCCCAGGACATCATCGACAACATTCGCCGCCTGCGCGCCGGCACGCCGGTCCGGAACCTGGTCGATCCTGAGATCGGCTACTAGTCCCAGGCAAATCCGCGAATCACAGCCACCCGGATCCTCCCCATCAAGGAGGGCTGAAGCCATCGAGATCGCCTTGGAATCCTCCTCTCGAGGGGGGGGAATCGGCGGCGGACGCCCCGCCGCTGGCTATCGCACCGTTTGCGGATGCTCCGCCGCTGGCTTTCGCGCCGTTTATGGTCTATCCACCCCTCGCGGCGGCGCTTTTGCCGCCCGTGCCGGCACCGGCCGGCGGGGTCGATGAGGGCACGAGAGATGGAGCCGGAAAGCCAGAGCGATCGGCTTGCCTTCGCCAAATCCTACCCCTTCGCGCTTCCGCGGCGGTCCTACATTTACGTGAACGGCGCCCATTACGAGCTCGAGGACCACGGGCCGTGCCCCCTGCGCGCGGGCCGGATCCGCGTCGCGGGCAGGTTGGTTCCGACCGCCGATCACCTCGCGCGCCTGGGCGTGGAGGCGGGCCCGGGGCTCGAGGGGAGGGTGCCGGTCATCGCCTGCGGCGCCAACCAGTCGCCCGCGCATTTGAAACGCAAGTTCGGCAGGCTCCCCGGGGATACGGTGATCCCGGTCTCGCGGGCGTCGCTCGACGATTTCGACGTGGTCTATTCCTGCCACATCACCCGCTACGGCAGCATCCCGGCGATGCTCCAGCACGTGCCGGAAACCCGGGTCGCGCTCGCGGTGAACTGGCTTACCCCGGCCCAGCTCGCGCGCATGCACCCGACGGAGGTGGCCGGATCGAGCTATGCCTACGCCCGGCTCAAGGGCATTCGCCTGGCGCTTGATGGCGGGAGGAAGCTAGTTGCGGCCTTCGCCTATGTCGGGCTTTGCGGTTGCTTTGCCCACGACGGTGCCGCCATAGGCCTGGCCGCCGTTGCCGCCGATCACCGTCAACTCAAGGCCATGAGCCAGGTCCAGGTCCAGAGGCTGGCCCGCGACCGCGCCGCGCCGGGCATTGCGCTCGACGATTTCATCCAGGGGAACATCGCCGCTCCGGGCCTGCGCGCCGAGCGCATGGCGCGGCTCGAGGCCGGCGCCCTGCCCTTCGCCTGGCCTCATATGGAGGTGCTGGAGACCTCGATATAGGCCGCGGCCCGCCGTCAAGGGCCATGGAAACAGCGCCATGTTCCATGTGAGGGCATCCGGAAGGCGTCGGCTATACTGGACGCCCTCGAGGGAGCATCGACATGGCCAGCGAAAGACTTAACGCCGATTTTACCCGGCTGGTGATTGTCCATACTGCCCATATGGAATGGCAGCCGAGCCCGAGTCCGAGCGTTTGGCGCAAACGGCTGGATCTGGCCGGCGCGTCAGAGGCCAGCCCCGTCACCTCGGTCGTGCGCTATGGCGCGAACAGCGTCTTTCCGCCACACCCGCACCCGGATGGGGAAGAAATCCTGGTGCTTGAGGGGGTATTCTCCGACGGACATGGCGATTACCCGGCCGGGACCTACCTCCTGAATCCGGAGGGTTTCAGCCACGCGCCGTTCTCCAAGGATGGCTGCGTCCTGTTCGTCAAGCTAAGACAATATCCCGGCCGCGACCGCAAGCAGATCATCGTCGACACAGCTAATGCCGAGTGGCAGCCGCGCCCGACGCCCGGCATCACGGTCCTGCCCCTTTACCAGGAGGAGGGTTACCCGGAGGCGATGCGTCTGGTCCGTTTCGCCCCTGGCGCCAACGTCCCGGAACACGAACATCGGGGCGGTGGGGAACTGCTCGTGCTCGACGGCGGGATCGAGGATGAGCACGGCAGATACGAGGTCGGCAGTTGGGTCCGCTATCCCGTTGGCAGCCGCCATGCCGTGTATTCGGAAAAGGGCTGCACCCTCTACCTCAAGACTGGACATCTGGCTAAATGACCCCGAGTCCCGTTCGGGCGCTGGTTACGATTAGGTTGCGAGTGGAGGGATGGACGCACGGGAGGCCATCATGTCATTCCAGAGGAAGGTGGCCCTCATGACTGGCGGCGGCGTCGCCTGCGCGGCGGCGGCGCGCGATACGCGGAGCGCCATCGAGAACTCGGGCCGGACCCCAAAGCCGACAGCCTCGACCACGGCCCTCACGCCGCTGCCTTGTCGCTATGCCGCGTCACCGTCTCACGCCGCCCACTGCCCGGCCCCGATGCCGGCCAGCAGAATCCAGCCGATGAGGCGGTTTGATTTGAATTTGGCGAGGCAGTCGGCGGGATCGTCCAGCTCGACCCGCGCCACCTGCCAGAGGAGCTGGCCCGCGCCGAGGCCGAGGGCGAGATAGAACGGCCAGGCGAGCCCCGCGAGCGCGCCGGCGAGCGCGATCGCCGCCGCCGCCGCCGCGTAGAAGCCCGAGACCCAGAGCTTGGAAGCCTCGCCGAACTTGAGCGCCGTCGATTTGATCCCGATGAAGGCGTCGTCCTCCTTGTCCTGGTGGGCGTAGATGGTGTCGTAGCCGAGCGTCCAGAGGACGCCGCCCAGGTAAAGCGCGAGCGGCGCCGGCGCCAGCGACCCGGCGACCGCGGCCCAGCCCATGAGCGCTCCCCAGTTGAAGGTGAGCCCGAGGAAGAGCTGGGGCCAGTAGGTAAACCGCTTCATAAAAGGATAGGTGAACACCAGCACCAGCGACGCGACGCCGAGCCAGACCGTGAACCGGTTGAACGAGAGCAGGATGGCGAGGCCGATGAGAAGCTGGAGGGCGAGGAAGGCGAAGGCCCGGGGCACGCTCACCGCGCCCGACGGGATCGGGCGGGTCCGGGTGCGTTCGACCCGGGCGTCGAACTCGCGGTCGGTGATGTCGTTCCAGGTGCAGCCCGCCCCGCGCATGACCACCGCGCCGACCGTGAACAGGGCGATCAGACGAAGCTCGGGCCAGGGCGAGGCCGTCAATCCCTGGGCCAGCGCAAGCGACCACCAGCACGGAAACAACAACAGCCAGCTGCCGATCGGGCGGTCGAGCCGCATCAGCTTGAGATAGGGCCGCGCCGGCCCCGGCGCATAGCGGTCGATCCAGCCGCTGGGGGGAACCTCGGCGGCCGAGCTATCGGTCTTTGGCGTATCGGTCTTGGACATGTTGGTCATGTCGATGGCGGCAGGCGTGTGCCTCGGGGCGCGGTCCGTGGTGTAAAGAGCGGTGTCGTGGTGTTATTTTGCCCGATGCGGACCCGGTTGGCGAGGGCCGCAGCGCGAGCCACGGGCAGGTGAGGATGGGAGGCGAACGGACCAAGGTTAGGCTCTACGTCTCGGCCGAGCTGGATCGGGGGTGCACCGTCGGGCTCACCCCCACCCAGGCCCATTACCTCAAGCACGTCTTGAGGCTCGAGGCCGGCGATAGTTTGAGCCTGTTCAACGGCCGCGACGGCGAATGGACGGTGCTGATCGACGGCCTGGGCAAGGGCTGGGGCTCGCTCTCGGTCCAGGAGCGGCGGCGCGGCCAGGAGGCGGAACCGGACTTGTGGCTGGTGTTCGCGCCGATCAAACGCACCCGCATCGATTTCCTCGCCCAGAAGGCGACCGAGCTTGGCGTCTCTGCCCTGTGGCCGGTGTTCACGCGCCACACGGTGGTCTCGCGGGTCAACACGGAGCGCCTGCGGGCCAACGCCGTCGAGGCCGCGGAGCAGTCCGGGCGGCTCACCGTGCCGACCGTGTTCGAGCCGGCGACGCTCGATGAGGTGCTGGCGCAGTGGCCGGCCGAGCGGCGCCTGGCATTGTGCGACAACTCGGGCGGCGGCGCGCCGATCGCCGACGCCCTGGCCCAGGCCTCGGAGGGACCGTGGGCGCTCCTGGTCGGGCCCGAGGGCGGGATCGCCGGATCGGAGCTTGACGCGCTTCGAAAACTGCCGTTTGTTACCGTCGTTGGGCTCGGGCCCCGCGTGCTCAGGGCCGATACCGCGGCGCTGGCGGCGCTTGCCTGCTGGCAGGCGCTGGTCGGTGATTGGCGCCGGCCGCGAGCCTGTTGATCCCCTTGCCTCGATCCCTATTGCGGGCTTATCCCGATATTCATGTCGCCTTCCTCCCCATCCCACGGTGCCCCCGTCACCGACAAGAGTCAGCTTGTCGAGTACGTGGTCCAGGGCTGCAAGCCTCCGGAGGCTTGGCGGATCGGCACCGAGCACGAGAAGTTCGCCTACCGGCTCGACGATCTGAGGCCGCTCCCCTATGACGGGCCGGTGAGCATCCGGGCCGTGCTCGAAGGACTCACGAGATTCGACTGGGAGCCGGTGCTCGAGGACGGCAATCTCATTGCGCTCACCAAGGGCGGCTGCACCGTCACCCTGGAGCCGGGCGGTCAGATCGAGCTCTCGGGCGACAAGGTTGAGACCCTGCACCAGACCTGTGAGGAGGTTCGACAGCATCTGAGCGAGGTCAGGGAGGTGGCGGGAGAGCTGGGCGTCGGCCTTCTCGGCCTCGGCTTCAATCCCAAATGGCGGCGCGAGGACATGCCCTGGATGCCGAAGGGTCGCTACCGGATCATGCGCGCCTACATGGCGAAGAAGGGCGAGCTCGGCCACGACATGATGCTCAGGACCTGCGCGGTGCAGGTCAACCTGGACTTCGCTTCGGAGTCGGACATGGTGAAGAAGTTCCGGGTCGGCCTGGCGCTGCAGCCGGTGGTGACGGCGCTGTTCGCCAACTCGCCGTTTGTCGGCGGCCGGGCAGGCGCATGTCTGAGCCACCGCAGCCATGTCTGGGCCGACACCGATCCGGACCGCTGCGGCATCCTGCCCTTCGTGTTCGAGGACGGCTTCGGCTTCGAGCGCTACGTCGATTACGCGCTCGACGTGCCCATGTATTTCGTCTCCCGCGACGGCCGCTACATCGACGCGAGCGGCCAGTCCTTCCGCGACTTCCTGGCCGGACGCCTGCCGGCGCTCGAGGGCGAGCTTCCGACCCTGGGCGACTGGTCGGATCATCTGACGACCCTGTTCCCCGAAGTGCGCATGAAGCAGTTTCTCGAAATGCGCGGGGCCGACGGCGGGCCGCAGCGGCGGCTGTGCGCCCTGCCGGCGCTGTGGGTGGGATTGCTCTATGACGACACGGCCCTCGATGCGGCCTGGGACCTGGTGAAGGACTGGACCGCGGAGGACCGCGCCATGCTGCGCCGGGAGGTGCCGCGGCGCGCGCTCAAGACACCGTTCAGGGGCCGCGAGCTCCGCGCGCTTGCCCTCGAGGTGTTGACCATCGCCCGCGCCGGACTCGCCCGCCGCCGCCGGATCGACGACTCGGGCCGAGACGAGGCCTATTTCCTGGACACGCTCACCGATATCGCCGCCTCGGGCCGCACCCTCGCCGAGGAGCTGCTCGAGGCCTACGAGAGCCGCTGGAAGGGGTCCGTCGACCCGCTGTTCGAAGAGTACGCGTATTGAGGGGCAACGACGGCGGCCCGGGACTCGGGTGCCTCGCTCATCGCCTCCTCGACTCAAGCCGGAAGCAGCGCGCCCCTCGTTCGGCCGCGAACCGCGAGGGCCACGGATGCAAGCTGGTTATTCTAGCTATTGTTCGACCTATTGTTCGACCCCGGCGGTCAAGGGAGTCAACGCCTCACGCCGCCGTCCCGCCGACGGTGAGGCGGTCGATGAGGAGCGTCGGCTGGCCGACGCCCACCGGCACGGCCTGGCCCTCCTTGCCGCAGGTCCCGATGCCCGGGTCGAGGGCCATGTCGGTGCCGACCATGGAGATATTGGCGAGCACGTCCGGGCCGTTGCCGATGAGGCTCGCGCCCTTGACCGCCGGGCCCACCTTGCCGTCCTCGATAAGGTAGGCCTCGGAGGCGGAGAACACGAACTTGCCGCTGGTGATGTCGACCTGGCCGCCGCTGAAATTCACCGCATAGAGGCCCTTTTTGACGGCTTGGATGATCTCCTCCGGGGCGCACGAGCCCGCCAGCATGTAGGTGTTGGTCATGCGCGGTATGGGGGGATGGGCGAAGCTCTGGCGGCGGCCGTTGCCGGTCGGCTCCATGCCCATGAGACGAGCGTTCATGCGGTCCTGCATGTGGCCTGTCAAGACGCCGTCCTCGATCAGCACGGTGCGCTCGGTGGGCGTGCCCTCGTCATCGACGGTGAGCGAGCCGCGGCAGCCCTCCAAGGTGCCGTCGTCGACCACGGTGACGCCCTTGATGGCGATGCGCGTGCCCATGAGTCCGGTAAAGGCCGAGGTCTTCTTGCGGTTGAAGTCGCCTTCCAGCCCGTGGCCGACGGCCTCATGCAGAAGCACGCCGGGCCAGCCGGAGCCCAGCACCACCGGCATCTCGCCCGCCGGCGCCGGGACCGCGCCGAGGTTGACCAGCGCCTGGCGCAGGGCCTCGTCGACCTGGGCCTTCCAGTTGGTCTCCTTGATCCAGGTCTCGTAGCCCGCGCGCCCGCCGACGCCGTGGCTGCCGACCTCCATGCGGTCGCCGTCGCCGACCACGACGGTCACATTGAGGCGCACCAGCGGACGGATGTCGCCGACCCGCATCCCGTCGGCGCGCAGGATCTGGATCGCCTGCCATTCCCCGGCGAGGGTGGCCGTCACCTGGCGCACCCGCGGATCCTTGGCCCTGGCATAGGCGTCGATCTCGGCGAGCAGCTTTATCTTGGCGTCGAAGCCGACCTGGCCCAGGGGGTTGAGGTCGGTATAGAGGCTGCGGTTGGTGCCGATCGGACCCACCGCCATGGTGCCGGCGTGGCCGGCTCTGACCGCCTTCACGGTGTCGGCGGCGCGGCGGATCGCCGCCTCGGAAAGCCCGCTGGCGTGGGCGTAGCCGGTGGCCTCGCCCGAGACGGCCCTCAAGCCGAAGCCCTGGGTCTGATCGAAGCCGGCGCTTTTGAGCCGGCCGTCGTCGAAGGCCAGGGCCTCCGACTGGCGGTATTCGAGGAAGAGCTCGCCGTCGTCCGAGCCCTTTAGCGCATCGCTAACGATGGCCTGGATGCGGCCGAGGTCGAGGCCGGTGCGGGTGAAAAACAGGTCGTCGGTGGCTGCCAGCTCGGCCATCGCGGGTTTCTCCCTTGGTCCGGTTTGCGTGATGACTCCTGCGAAGGATATATGGGGTTCTTCAGGCTGGCAATCAGCCGCCGCGGGCGTTCGGGACGCGCCCGAGCCGCCGGGGCGGTGTTTTAATCGTTATTTGGGCTGGTTCGGTTGTTTCAGGGATCGATTCTGGAGTACAGCTTCCACGGCTGGGCGGCGGGGCGGACCCAAGCGCCGCCAGCTTCGCCGCAGCCACCGGTAAGCCGTTTTGCCGGGGCGGTTGCCCCCGTGCGATTGGGGGCGGGATCGAAGACAAGGGGACTCGAGAGCATGTCGTTCAAGAAGGGATTGATCGCTTTGGCCGCGCTGGCCGGGGCGGGCTGGAGCGCGGGCGCGTTCGCGGCCCAGCCGGAGCCGTGGCAGACCGGCTTCCAGCCGGCGGCCTCGGCGGTGATGGAAGCGGTCCGCGATTTCTATGATCTGCTGTTCGTCATCATCGTGGCCATTGCCGCCTTTGTGCTGGCGTTGCTGGTCTACGTGATGGTCCGGTTCAACGCCAAGCGCAACCCGGTCCCCTCAAAAACCTCGCACAACACGTTCCTCGAGATGGCGTGGACCGCCATCCCGGTCGTGATCCTGGTGGTCATCGCCATTCCCTCCTTCAGGCTGCTCTATTTCCAGAAGACCGTGTCCGAGGCGGAGATGGAGATGACGGTGAAGGTCATCGGCTATCAATGGTACTGGTCTTATGAATATCCCGACCACGGCGACATCGCTTTCGACAGCTTCATCGTCGAGGAGGAGGATCTGGAGCCCGGCCAGCTCAGGCTCTTGGAGGTCGACAACCGGGTCGTTCTCCCGGTCGACACCAATATCCGCCTCCTGGTGACGGCCGAAGACGTCTTGCACTCCTGGGCCGTTCCCGCCTTCGGCATCAAGATCGATGCGGTTCCCGGGCGCCTCAACGAGACCTGGGTCCGGATCGAGCGCGAAGGCGTCTATTACGGCCAGTGCTCGGAGCTGTGCGGCGTCAGGCACGGCTATATGCCGGTCGCCGTCGAGGCGGTCTCGAAGGACGCCTTCGCTTCATGGGTCGAGAGGGCGAAAGTGGAGTTTGCCCGCGCCGGCGGGCCGGATACGGCGGTCGGACTCGCCCGGGTCGACCGCGTGGATTGAGCTTGGCGGAGTAAAGGGAGAGCGAGAGGAACGGTCATGGCCCGCGGCAATACGGCGATTGCGGCCGGCGGACACGAACACCGTCCTACCGGCTGGCGGCGCTGGCTCTACTCCACCAACCACAAAGACATCGGCACGATGTACATCATCTTCGCCGTGGTCATGGGAGTGATCGGCGGCCTCATGTCGGTGCTGATGCGCATGGAACTCATGGAGCCGGGGGACCAGGTCTTCGGCGGCGACTACCAGCTCTACAACGTGGTGATTACGGCCCATGGCCTGATCATGGTGTTCTTCCTGATCATGCCGGCGCTCATCGGCGGTTTCGGCAACTGGTTCGTGCCGCTCATGATCGGCGCGCCGGACGTGGCCTTCCCGCGCGTCAACAACGTCAGCTTCTGGCTCTTGATTCCGTCGGCGCTCCTACTCGTGGGCTCGGCCGTCGTCGGCGAAGGGCCGGGTGTGGGATGGACGGTGTATGCCCCCTTGAGCACCTTTGGCCACCCGGGTCCGGCGGTCGATATGGCCATCTTCAGCCTCCACCTCGCCGGCGCTTCGTCGGTTCTCGCGTCGATCAACTTCATCACGACCATCCTCAACATGCGGGCGCCGGGGATGACGCTGCACAAGATGCCGCTGTTCGTGTGGTCGATCCTGGTGACCGTCTTCCTGCTCCTTCTCGCCATACCGGTGCTGGCCGGCGCCATCACCATGCTGCTGACCGACCGCAACTTCGGCACCACCTTCTTCGACCCGGCCGGGGGCGGCGATCCGCTTCTCTATCAGCACCTGTTCTGGTTCTTCGGCCATCCCGAGGTCTACATCCTGATTCTGCCCGCCTTCGGCATCGTCAGCCAGGTCATCTCGACCTTCTCGAGGAAGCCGATCTTCGGCTATCTGGGCATGGTCTACGCCATGGTCGCCATCGGCTTCCTCGGCTTCATCGTGTGGGCGCATCACATGTATACGGTGGGGTTCGACCCGGACACGGACGCCTACTTCATCGCCGCGACCCTGGTCATCGCGGTGCCGACCGGCGTCAAGATCTTCAGCTGGATCGCCACCATGTGGGGCGGCTCCATCGAGTTCCGCACCCCGATGCTGTATGCGATCGGCTTCATTTTCCTGTTCACCGTCGGCGGCGTGACCGGCGTGGTGCTGGCCAATGCCGGCGTGGATGTCGCCCTGCACGACACCTACTTCGTGGTCGGCCACTTCCACTACACCATGTCGATCGGCGCCCTGTTCGGCGTCTTCGCCGGTTTCTACTATTGGATCGGCAAGATGAGCGGCCGCCAGTATCCCGAGGCCCTGGGCAAGATCCAGTTCTGGACCATGTTCGTCGGGGTGAACCTGACCCTTTTCCCCATGCACTTCCTGGGGCTCGCAGGCATGCCGCGGCGGATTCCGGACTATCCCGACGCCTTCGCCGGCTGGAACATGGTCTCTTCCATCGGCTCCTACATCGCTGCGGCGAGCGCGCTGCTCTTCCTCTACATCATCTACCGCACCCTCACGGCGGGCGAGAGGTGCGCCGAGAATCCGTGGGGCGAAGGCGCGACCACGCTGGAATGGAAGATGTCCTCGCCGCCGCCGTTCCATACCCATGAAGAGCTTCCGGTCATCAAATAGCCCGGCCGGACCATTTGGCTCAGGCGCCGCGCGCCGCGGAGTATCGTCATCGCCGGCGCCGCCGGGGCGCGACTTGACGCCGCACGCCGCGGAATATCGTCATCGCCGGCGCCGCCGGGGCGCGACTTGACGCCGCATGTTTGTCTTGTTCGGACAGGTGCCAGGGAAAACCTAGGACGGGCCTTTGGGGCGGAATGCGCCGTTGCGCCGGGACCCGTGGAGCCGTACCATTAAATGCAGCGGATTGGGTGAATGCAACGGATTGGGCCCCAATTTTTCACCTGAGCCCAAGCCCTTCGAGGGGGACGAGCGGTGCTCATTCGAACCGAGACCATGCCGGACCCGGCGAGGTTGAAGTTCTATCCCGGCTGCGCCGTCATGGAGTCCGGCACCGCGGACTTCCCCGACGTCGATGCGGCGAAGCGTTCGCCCCTGGCAACGCGGCTGTTCCAGATCGAGTCGGTGAAGGGGGTTTCCCTCGGCTCGGACTTCATCACCGTGACCAAGGCCGATGATGCCGATTGGCAGCTTCTCAAGCCGGCCGTCCTCGACGTCATCATGGAGCATTTCACTTCCGGTCAACCGGTCGTTCTTGAGACTGGGCGGGACCCGAGCCCCGCTCGACCGGTTGTCCGCACGATCGGCCCGGCGGACCTCAGAGACGTTTTGGCCAGGGGCCTCGCCGACTACAAGGCGATGCCAAGCCACGTGGTTTTCCTTTGCGTGATATATCCCGTCGTCATGCTCATTTTGTTCAAACTTACGTTCGGATACGAGTTGTTGCCGCTG
Organism: Pseudomonadota bacterium; assembly: GCA_022571365.1. Lineage (GTDB taxonomy): Bacteria > Pseudomonadota > Alphaproteobacteria > JACZXZ01. The sequence goes on from JACZXZ010000005.1 coordinate 55,856, forward strand.
ATCTTCCCGCTCCTTGCCGGGTTCACCCTGATCGGTCCGTTGGTCGCGACCGGCATTTACGAGCTGAGCCGACGCCGCGAGCAGGGTCTCGATGTCTCCCCGAGGCATGTCTTCGGCGTCCTCCGATCCCCGTCCATCCGCGCCATCGCGACGCTCGGGGTCGTGCTGATGGCGATCTTCGTCGCCTGGTTGGGCGCGGCGCAGGCCATCTACGAGCTAGTCTTCGGCGGCGCGGCGCCGGCGTCGATTGCGGAGTTCGCCCGCCAGGTCCTCACCACCCCCTCCGGCTGGACGCTCATAATCGTGGGCTGCGGCGTTGGCTTCCTCTTCGCCGTCGTGGTGTTGACCATCAGCGTGGTGTCCTTTCCGCTGCTTCTGGACCGGGACGTCGGCGCCGTGACGGCGGTTCGAACCTCGGTAAGAGCGGTTCTCCAGAACCCGAAAACGATGGCGATGTGGGGCCTCATCGTCGCCGGCGCCCTGCTGGTCGGCGCCTTGCCCTTTTTCGTCGGCCTCGCCGTCGTGTTGCCGGTGCTCGGACATTCGACCTGGCATCTGTATCGCAAGGTTGTGGCGCGCTGACGCGCCCCATCAATCCCAATTCCATGCTCGCCGTGACGGAGCCCGCTCGGGGTCAGGTCCGGACAATCGACGCCAGGGTCCGCCGTTGGCCGTTGGCGGAACTCGCGGCCTTCAAGTTATGAAACTGACGAGCTGGTGTGGACTTGAGTGCGAATTAACGTAGTGGACTAAAGATATAGGCGGATGTCCGCGCCTCTATGAGCGAGCGGTTTAGATGGATTATCGTTTGGCGGCAAAAATGGGGGAGCTTCTGGACCAGGCGCCGTGACAACGTCACGGACGGTTCGCTAATTCGCCGATGTCAAAGTGTTGGTTAAAGCGGTTGGTCGAAGGAGCGGACCCCCATACGAGGACGGGCCGGCCTCTGCTCGATCTCAGGCACACCAGGATCACGCCCCGAAGAACAGGACCCGCGTGAGGAAGGTGTAGTTCGCTTCAAGCGCCCCGATGCCCAAAAGCACCAACACCAACAGCGGCGGGACCAAAATGGCGTAGGCCAGGGCCAGCCGCTCCCAGAACATGTGCATGAAGACGCTGACGATCAGCCCTGCCTTCAACAACATGAACAGGGTGATCAGAAACCACCTGAGGTAACCCTCGAAGTCGAAGTAGTCGACGAGATAAGACATCGTGCTGAGAACGAAAAGCCATCCCCAGATCACGAGATAAATCTTGATCGGATGCCGTTGGCCCTCTTGGTGTGCCGTGACTTCCTTTACCGAAGCTTGGCCCTCTTCGTGTGCCATGATTTCCTTTACCAAAGATAGAACAATGCGAAGATGAATACCCACACCAGATCGACGAAGTGCCAATACAGGCCCATGATTTCGACGACCTCGTAGTTCCCCTTCCTGCTGGTGAAGAAGCCTCGCCTATTGCGGTCGAAATCCCCCCGCCAAACCTTTCGCGCGATGATGACCAGGAGAAGCACGCCGACCGACACGTGCAAGCCATGGAAGCCCGTGATCATGAAGAAGGACGAGCCAAACTGGGCCGCGCCCATCGGGTTGCCCCAGGGACGGACTCCTTCCATGATCAGCTTGGTCCACTCGAAGGCCTGCATCCCGACGAAGGTGGCGCCAAATGCCGCGGTCGCCAGCATCAAGACGGCGGTTTTGACGCGATCGCGTCGATAGCCGAAGTTGACGGCCATGGCCATCGTCCCGCTGCTGCTGATCAGGATGAAGGTCATGATGGCGATCAGGATGAGGGGCATTTTCGTGCCCCAGATCGTCAAGGCGAAGACCTCGCTGGGGTCGGGCCACGGCACCGTCGTGGACGCCCGCACCGTCATGTACGAGATCAAGAACATGGAGAAGATGAAGGTATCGCTGACGAGGAAGATCCATATCATCGCCTTGCCCCAGGAGACGTTCTTGAACGCCCGCTGGTCCGAGGACCAGTCGGCGGCGATGCCTTGCCAGCCTTCAGGCCGGGGGAGGGATTCTCCCGTATTTGTCAGCGCCGGTTGTGCCATGTGCCTTTAGTCCTCTTTAGGTAAACAACAGCAGACCGAATAAAACCAGCCAAACCAGGAGCAGAAAGTGCCAGTAAACGGCGCACAGCTCCACGCTCAAGCGCAGCTCGGCCACCTCGGAACCGCGCCACATCTTGGCGGTGGTCCTGCCCCAGGCCACCAGCCCGCCCAACAGGTGCAGCCCGTGCAGCGCGGTGATCAGGTAAAAGAAGGCGTTGGCTGGGTTTGTCGCCGCAAAATAACCCAAGGCGGCCAGTTGCTGCCACGCCAAAAGCTGCCCGGCCAGGAAGGCAAAGGCGAAGCCGCCCCCGGCAAGCAGGCCGACTCTCACGCCGTCAATCCGTCCCCGATTTGCGGCAACCCGCGCCCATTGCAACCCGACACTGCTCAAGATCAGTATCGCCGTGTTCGGCCACAACAGCCACGGTTCGGGCAAGGGGCGCCAGTCCGCAAGCGTCATCCGATGGGTGTAAGCGGCGACTAATAGCGAGAACACGACCGTGACCACGGCAAGAAACACTATCAGGCCGAGCTTCACCGTGGGCATGGAGAATGCGCCTCTACCGTGCAGGTCGACGGCCGCATCCTGTTCCGTCACCCAGGGCTTTTTTGTCAGCTCACGGAGGAAATTCACGTCTCAGCTACCTGGGAGCCCGACGCCTTGGCTCGTCTCGAAACCATTCGTGAGACCGTTTGGGCCAGCAATCGCGCCTATTCCGCCGGCTGGACCGCGCCGTCGGGAAGGTCCTTATGGCGGTTGTCGGCGGTTACTTGATCCGGCGCGAGGTTTTGCGGCAGGAAGTCCTGGTCGGCGCCGGGCACGCTGTAATCGTAAGCCCAGCGATAGACCACCGGTTGCGTCGGGCCCCAGTTGCCATGCCGCGGCGGGAAATCGGGTGTTTGCCACTCCAGCGTGGTGGCCCGCCACGGGTTGCGACCGGAAACTCTGCCTTTGTAAGCGCTCCACACCAGGTTGAACAAAAACACCAGCTGGGCGAAGCCGACGATCAATGCCACTACGGTGATAAATTCGTTTAGCGTCTGGGCCGATTGCGGGATGAAGTCAGTTTCTCCCATTTCGAAATACCGGCGCGGCACGCCCAGAAAGCCCAGGTAGTGCATGGGGAAGTAAATCAAATAGGCCCCGAGGAAGGTGACCCAGAAGTGAAATTTGCCCAACGTTTCGTTCAGCATCCGCCCGGTGACCAAGGGGTACCAATGGTATATCGCCCCGAAGATGACGAGGATGGGCGCCACACCCATCACCATATGAAAGTGGGCGACCACGAACATGGTGTCCGAAAGCGGAACATCCACGACGGGATTGCCGAGGAACAGGCCCGTGATCCCCCCGTTCACGAACGTGACGATGAACGCGATGGCAAACAGCATCGGGAGCGTGAGGTGGATGTCGCCCCGCCACAGGGTCAGCACCCAGTTGTAGACCTTGATGGCAGTGGGGACGGCGATGACGAGCGTGGTGGTGGCGAAGAAGAACCCGAACCACGGGTTCATGCCGCTGACGTACATGTGGTGCGCCCACACCAGGAAGCTGAGGGCGCCGATTGCCACAATCGCCCAGACCATCATCCGATAGCCGAAGATGTTTCTTCTCGCATGGGTGCTGATCAGGTCGGAGACGATGCCGAAGCCCGGCAGGGCGACGATGTAGACCTCGGGATGGCCGAAAAACCAGAACAGGTGTTGAAACAATAACGGGTTGCCTCCAGCGTAGTTAAGCTGTTCCCCCATCTCGACGATGGCCGGCATGAAGAAGCTGGTCTCCAGGATCCTGTCCAACAACATCATCACAGCGCCGACGAACAGGGCGGGGAAGGCCAACAGCGCCAGGATGGTGGCCACGAAAATGCCCCATACCGTCAAGGGCATACGCAGCAGCGTCATCCCGCGCGTGCGCGCCTGCAACACCGTCACCACATAGTTCAACCCCCCCATGGTGAATCCAACGATGAACAGGGCCAGGGAGACGAGCATCAAAATGATTCCCCATTCCGCCCCGGGGGTGCCGGAGAGGATGGCCTGGGGCGGGTACAGGGTCCAGCCGGCGCCGGTGGGCCCGCCGGGCACGAAGAAGCTCGCTACCAGCACCAGCACGGCGAGCAGATAGACCCAGTAACTCAGCATATTTACATAGGGGAAAACCATATCGCGGGCGCCGACCATCAGCGGGATGAGGTAGTTGCCAAAGCCCCCCAGGAACAGCGCGGTGAGCAGGTAGATGACCATGATCATGCCGTGCATCGTGATAAACTGGAGGTAGTCGCCGGGGTCGATAAAGGAGAAGCTGTCCGGGAACCCCAGTTGCAGCCGCATCAACCACGACAGCACCAAAGCCACCAACCCTATTGCGCCCGCCGTGATCGCGTACTGAATGGCGATGACCTTGGCGTCTTGGCAAAAGATGTACCTCGTCCACCAGCTTTTCGGATGGTAAAGCTCTACGTCCGCGACTTCGGCAGGTGCGACATGTTCGGCTTCGGTAGGTACGAAAAAGGCCATCAAAACACCCGCTTCGCTTTTGTTTCATTTGGCTCTATTGGTTTGAGTCTCATTGGACTGATCCCCTCTCCGCGGAATCCGCCGCCGCCTCGCTCAAGACCGGATTTAATACATCCCCTGTGCCGTTCCTGGCTTCGCCCGACAATTGCGCGAACGTCGGCTGCTCTTGCAGCCACTCCTGATAGGCACTCTCCTCCTCGACCACGACGTAGCCCCGCATGGCATAGTGCCCAACGCCGCATAATTCAGCGCAGAGTATCTCGAATGTCCCGACTCTGGTGGGGGTGAACCAGAAGTAGGTGACCATGCCTGGCACCATATCCATCTTGGCCCGGAACTGGGGCACATAAAAGTCGTGCAGGACGTCTTTGGAGCGGAGCAACACCTTGACCGGCCTATCGAGCGGGAGGTGTAAGTCATCGCCTTCTATCAGGATATCGTCTTGCCCGTTGGGATCGTTCGGATTCAGACCAAACGGGTTTTCAAAACTGATGTTCTGGGGATCGGAGGTGCCCAACACGCCGTCCTTGCCGGGGTAGCGGAAGCTCCACTGCCACTGCTGGCCCACGACCTCAATCACAGACGCCTCTTCCGGGACCGTGATGAATTGTCCCCATACGAGCACGCCGGGCGCCAACATACCCACGACGCCCACCGTGGTCAATCCGGTGAGCCACCACTCCATCTTCTTGTTCTCGGGCTCGTAGGCCGCCCGTCTTCCCTCCTTGTGAGAGTAGCGGAACACGCAATAGGCCATGAACAAAATGATGGCGACGAAAACGACCCCGGTGATCCAGAACGTGATGATGATCATGTCATCGATGTAACCCCAATTTGAGGCAAGGGGCGTCCACCACCACGGGCTCAGAAAGTGGAATACGACAGAGCCGACGGCTACTAAAACCAGCACGAGTCCTACAACCAATCCCTTATTCATCCCTACCTCTGAAAGCTACAGACATGAATTCGAAGGAACTGACTTTTCAATGCGCTTTACAGCCCTATCTTGTTCATGAAAGTCGTGCATGGGACACGCCGCCCACAAAATTCGGCCCATCTTTCGAGCGGCCGTCCTTGGCGTGGTACCGGGCTGGATCTGTTCAACATATCACGCCCGCCAAAATCAGGCCATAGGATGGCTGCGGGAGAAAGACAGTTACCCCAGGGGGCGCCATGTCGGTACAATGTCCATGGGATTGAAGGTTGTCGGGGAATGTCGGTCGAGACCACAGACGCAGCCCAGGGCGTCGCTCAACCCGCCGATGCGCGGGTGAGCGATTACGTGGCCCTGTTGAAACCACGGGTGATGTCGCTCGTGGTGTTCACCGGCTTTGTCGGATTGGCCCTGGCGCCGGGGGCCTTGCACCCGGTGCTCGCGCTGACCGCGATCCTGTGCATCGCGGTGGGCGCCGGCGCCTCGGGGGCGATCAACATGTGGTACGACCGCGACATCGACGGGCTGATGCAACGCACCATGAACCGTCCCCTGCCGGCCGGCCGCATGGCGCCGGGCCAGGCTCTCGGCTTCGGTGTGGTGCTGGCGGTCGGCTCGGTCGCGCTGATGGGGCTGGCGGTGGACTTTGTGGCGGCGGCGCTGCTGGCGCTCACCATCGCCTTCTACGTCTTCGTCTACACCATTTGGCTCAAGCGCCGCACGACGCAGAACATCGTCATCGGCGGCGCCGCCGGGGCGCTCCCGCCGGTGATCGGCTGGGCGGCGGTGACCGGGGAGGTGAGCCTCGCGTCCATCGCGCTGTTCATGATCATTTTCGTGTGGACGCCGCCGCACTTCTGGGCGCTGGCGCTGTACCGGGCGGGCGACTACGCCAAGGCCGGCGTGCCCATGCTGCCGGTGGTCGCCGGCCAGCGCGAGACCAAGAAGCAGATTCTGCTGTATGTGACACTCCTCGTCCCGATCACGCTGGCACCCTATGCCATTGGACTCGCGGGCGCGTTGTACGGCGCGGGGGCGGCCGGGCTGGGGCTCATCTTCCTGCTCGCGGCCGCGCGTGTCTGGTTCGACCAGACCGACCGCAGCGCGCGCCGGATGTTCGGCTTCTCGATATTGTATCTGTTCCTGCTGTTCGCGCTCATGGTCGTCGACCGGGTGCCGAACTTCTCAGGCTGAGGCGATGGGCGGCCGGGACTACAGCGAGCAACACAAACGCCGGCGCGCCATGAACCTGGCGCTTTTCGTGGTGCTGCTAGCCCTGGTGGCGTTGTTCTACGCCATCACCATCGTGCGCATGGGCGGAGGCTGAGCCACGGGCCGGGCGGCGCACCGCAAGGACGCCGCCGGCGAGGCTCAAAGCGACCCGGCGAATTAGCGGGGCGGGCCCGAAGCCGTTGGAATGGTTTCCTCGAATGACCGGAGAGGGGAAGGAATGACCGAGGCGCGCGTAGGCGGACAGGTGAGGAAGCACCCCTACCATCTGGTCGATCCCAGCCCGTGGCCGGTGGTCGGGGCAACGGGGGCATTGTTTCTGTTCGGCGGCGGCGTCCTGTTCATGCATGACTACGGCCCCTGGATCATGATCCTCGGGGTCTTGCTGGTGCTCTTCACCATGTTCATGTGGTGGCGCGACGTGATCCGCGAGGCCACCTTCGAGGGCCGCCACACGCCGGCGGTGCAGATCGGCCTGCGCTACGGCATGGCGCTGTTCATCGCCTCGGAGGTGATGTTCTTCGTCGGCTTCTTCTGGGCCTTCTTCAGCTCCAGCCTGTTGCCGGCACAAGCCACGGGCGGGGTCTGGCCGCCCGAAGGGATCACGGTTTTCGATCCGTGGGGTATTCCGTTTCTCAACACCCTCATCCTGCTCTCTTCCGGCGTCACGGTGACCTGGGCGCACCACGCGCTCCAGGAGGACAACCGCCGGGACATGCTGTTGGGCCTGGGGCTCACCATTCTGCTCGGCATCACCTTCACCAGCCTCCAGGTTTTCGAGTACGCCAACGCGCCGTTCGGCTTCCGCGAGGGCATTTATCCCTCGACTTTCTTCATGGCGACGGGGTTCCACGGTTTCCACGTGATCGTCGGAACCATTTTCCTCACCGTGTGCTGGTTCCGGGGCTATTTCCGCCACTTCAAGCCCGACCACCATTTCGGGTTCGAGGCCGCGGCCTGGTACTGGCACTTCGTCGATGTGGTGTGGCTGTTCCTGTTCACCTGCATCTACTGGTGGGGGGCCGGCGTCGCCCCCGTGGTCTAGGCGACCGCGAGCCACAGGAGTGCAAATGTCGGCCTACCAGGAACTCGAGCGCCGCTTCCGGCGCCTGTCGAACCTTCGGGACGCGCTGGGCCTGCTGCGCTGGGACAGCTCGACCATGATGCCGGTGGGCGGCGCGGAAGCGCGCGCCGAGCAGATGGCGACCCTCGAGGTCGTGTGCCACGAGATCCTCACCGATCCCGGCCTCGCCGACCTCCTGGCGGCGGCCGAGCAGGAGACCGACTTGGGCCGCTGGCAGGCCGCGAACTTGCGGGAGATGCGGCGGCAATGGCGCCACGCCACCGCCGTCGGCGCCGACCTCGTCCAGGCGCTGACCAAGGCCGCCGCGGCCTCGGAGATGGTCTGGCGCCAGGCCCGTCCGGCGAACGACTTCCAGGCCGTGCTGGCGCCCTTCGAGAAGCTGCTGGCCCTGGTGCGCGAGAGCGCCGAGGCCAAGGCGGACCGGCTCGGCTGCGCGCCCTATGACGCGCTCATCGACCAGTGGGAGCCGGCCGGCCGGACTGAGACCATCGACCCGCTGTTCGACGACCTGGCGGCCTTTCTCGAGGATTTCATCGGCCAGGTGGTGGACCATCAGGCCGCCCGGCCGGCGGTCTTGGCCCTGGACGGCCCATTCCCGATCGCGGCCCAGCGCCGGCTCGCCGAAAAATTGGCGACGGCGGTCGGCTTCGACTTCGCCCACGGCCGCCTGGACGAGAGTCTCCACCCCTTCTCCAGCGGCGTGCCCGAGGACGTGCGCATCACCACCCGGTACAGCAAAGACGACTTCACCCGGGGCCTGATGGCGGTGCTGCATGAGACCGGCCACGCGCTCTACGACCGGGGCCTGCCCAGCGGGTGGCGTCATCAGCCGGTGGGCGAGGCGCGCGGCATGAGCCTCCACGAGGGCCAGTCGCTCTTGATCGAAATGCAGGCCTGCCGCAGCCCCGAGTTCCTGGCCTTCGCCGCGCCTTTGATGCGCGAGGCCTTCGGCCGCGACGGCCCGGCCTGGCAGCCCGACAACCTCTACCGCCTGTACACCCGGGTGGAGGCCGGACTCATACGGGTCGACGCCGACGAGGTCACCTACCCCCTCCACGTCATCCTGCGCTATCGGCTCGAGCGGGCCATGCTTGCCGGCGACCTGGCGCTTGCGGACCTGCCCGGGGCGTGGAACGACGGAATGCGCGAGCTCTTGGGCCTCGCCCCACCCGACGACCGGGACGGATGCTTGCAGGACATCCACTGGTACGAGGGGGCGTGGGGTTATTTCCCGACCTACACCCTGGGCGCCATGACCGCGGCCCAGCTGTTCGACGCGGCCCGGCGCGCCGGGCCGGAGATTGCGCCCGGCATCGCCCGCGGCGACTTCCGGCCGCTCGTCCACTGGCTCGGCGAGCACGTCCACGCCAAGGGCTCGTTGCTCTCGGCCGATGAGCTGCTCACCGAAGCCACCGGCCGCCCCCTCGACCCGGCGGTCTACAAGGCCCACCTCAAGGCGCGGTATCTGGCGTGACCGGCCGCGCTCGGGCGGACTTGCCCCCGCTTGTCTCATATAGGGGCGGCGTATAGTCTAGTTTCCTTGCCAATCCGGAGTTCTCAGCCTTGCGCTACGTGAGCACCCGGGGCGCCGCCCCACCCCTTGCCTTCGACGAGGCATTGCTGACCGGGCTGGCACCCGACGGCGGGCTTTATGTGCCCGAAGAGGTGCCCGCCTGGGCCGAGGCCGAGATCCGCGCGCTGGCGGACCTTCCCTACGCCGAGCTTGCGGCGCGGGTGATGGCGCCTTATCTGGGCGGGCGGATCGCCGAGGCCGACTTCGCCAGCCTGGTCGCGGACGCCTACGCCGGCTTCGGGCACGGGGCCGTGGCGCCCTTGATCCAGCTCGACCACAACACCTGGCTGTTGGAGCTGTTCCATGGGCCCACGCTGGCCTTCAAGGACCATGCGTTGCAGCTCGTGGGCCGCCTCTTCGACCACGTGCTGGGCAAGCGCGGCGCGCGCGTGGTTGTCATCGGCGCCACCTCGGGCGACACCGGCTCGGCCGCCATCGAGGCCTGCCGGGAGCGCGAGGCCATCGAGATCTTCATCCTCCACCCCAAGGGACGGGTCTCGGAGGTGCAGCGCCGGCAGATGACCACGGTGCTCGCGCCCAACGTCCACAACGTCGCCATCGACGGCACATTCGACGACTGCCAGAACTTGGTCAAGGCGATGTTCAATGACGAGTCCTTCCGGGACGAGATGAGGCTGGCGGCCATCAACTCCATCAACTGGGCGCGGATCATGGCGCAGATCGTCTACTACTTCGCCGCCGCCGTGGCCCTGGGCGCGCCAGGGAGACCCGTCGCCTTCGCCGTGCCGACCGGCAATTTCGGCAACGTCTATGCCGGCTACGTGGCGCGGCGGATGGGCTTGCCCATAAGCCGGCTCGTGGTCGGCTCCAATCGCAACGACGGCCTCACGCGGTTTTTTGAAAGCGGCGTCTTGACGACCTCGGCCGTCCAGCCGAGTCTGAGTCCGGCCATGGACATCCAGGTGCCGAGCAACTTCGAACGGCTGTTGTTCGATCTTTACCACCGCGACGGGAAGGATGTCGCAAGCGCCATTGAGGGCCTGCGCACGGACGGCCAGATCGCGGTCGGCCAAGCCCGCCTGGACGAAGCGCGCCGGTTGTTCGAGGCATATCGGTTGGACGACGAGGGCACGATCCGCGCCATGGCCCAAATCCATGACGAGGCCGGTGTTCTGGTGGATCCGCACAGCGCGATCGGGGTGGCGGCGGCGCGCGCCTGCCGGCGCGATTCCGAGACTCCCGTGGTCGCGCTCGCGACCGCCCATCCGGCCAAGTTTCCAGACGCGGTCGAGAAGGCGACCGGCATCCGTCCCGCGCTGCCCGCGCGGCTTTCCGACCTGCTTGAGCGCGAGGAACGGGTCGTTTCCCTGCCCGACGACCTGGGTGCGGTCGAGGAGTTCGTCCGGGCGCGGGTCGCGCTCAAGGGGGCGGCATGAAGAAGGCCAAGGTCTCGACGCTGGCCAACGGCCTGCGCGTGGTCAGCGATGCCATGGACACGGTGGAGACGGTCTCCCTCGGCGTGTGGGTCGGGGTTGGCACGCGCAACGAGGCGGCCGAGGTCAACGGCGTCTCCCACTTCCTCGAGCACATGGCCTTCAAGGGCACCGAGCGTCGGAGCGCGCGCGCCATCGCCGAGGAGATCGAGGCGGTGGGCGGATACCTCAATGCTTACACCTCGCGCGAACACACCACTTATTACGCCAAGGTCCTCAAGGAGGATGCGCCGCTCGCCCTCGATATCCTCGCCGATATCCTGCAGCATTCGGTCTTCGATGAGGAGGAGATGGAGCGGGAGCGGGCCGTCATCATCCAGGAAATCGGCCAGGCCATGGACACGCCGGATGACATTATCTTCGACCGTTTCCAGGCCACCGCCTTTCCCGACCACCCGATCGGGCGGCCGATCCTGGGTTCGGCCGAGGTGGTCCGCGCCATGAAGCGGTCGACCCTGGTCGGCTACATGCGCGACCACTACCATGCGTCCCGGATGGTGCTGGCGGCCTCGGGGCGGATCGAGCACGACGCCCTGGTCGAGCTTGCCGAACATGCGTTCGACCAGCTGCCGTCGGGCGAGCCGCCGGACGGTGACGGGGTGCGCTACGAAGGGGGCGAATTCCGCGAGGCGCGCGAGCTCGAACAGGTCCATCTCGTCCTCGGCTTCGACGGCATCGCCTTCGGGGATGCGGATTACTACGCGCTGTCGGTGCTGACCACCCTGTTTGGCGGTGGCATGTCGTCGCGCCTGTTCCAGGAAGTGCGCGAGAAGCGCGGCTTGGCCTACAATATCAGTTCCTTTGCAACCTCTTATACCGACGGCGGCGTGTTCGGCATCTATGCCGGCACCGGCGAGCGCGATCTGGCGGAGCTGGTCCCGGTCCTGTGCGACGAGATGATGAAGCTTGGGATGGGGGTCGGCGCGGACGAGGTGGAACGGGCGCGGGCGCAGCTCAAGGCGAGTATCCTGATGACGCTGGAGAGCACGAGCGCGCGGTGCGAACTGCTCGGCCATCAGATGCTGGTCTTCGGCCGTCCGATCCCGGCATCGGAGGTTGCCGAGGAGATCGAGGCGGTGGACGCCGCTACCGTGAGCCGGGTGGCCCGGCGCCTGCTCTCGTCCCGCCCGGCCGTCGCCGCGATCGGGCCGATCGGCCGGCTCGAAACCTACGACGTGATTTCCGGGCGCCTCGCTTGAGCGCCAAGGCGAAGGAGTCGGCGTGGAGGCCTCAAAGGTAATAGCTCGGGTGCGAATGATGCGGTTTCTGCATCCGAGATCCAGCGGCTTGCCGGCCGTGCGCCAGATCGGTCCCAGGGTCTACCTGCACCCGCCGCAGGAGCGCGATTGGCGCCAGTGGACCGACCTGCGCGCCGCCTCGCGCCCGTTTCTGGAGCCGTGGGAGCCGACCTGGACCCGTGATGCGCTCGCCCGGTCCGTCTACCGCGAGCGCCTGCGTCGGACCCGGCAGGAGTGGCATGACGACACCGGCTATGCCTTCCATGTCTTTCGCCGCAAGGGCGATGTCCTTCTCGGCGGTGTCACCCTCAGCCACGTGCGCCGTGGCGTGGCCCAGGCCGCGGATCTCGGCTACTGGATCGGCCAGCCCCACGCCCGTCGCGGCTATATGACCGAGTCGCTCCGCTGTGTGATGGCCTTCGCCTTCGATGAGTTACGCCTGCATCGACTCGAGGCGGCATGCCTGCCAAACAACGAGGCGAGCAAGGGCCTGTTGCGCAAGCTGGGGTTCCGGGAGGAGGGCTATGCGGTGAAATACCTGCGTATCAATGGGGTGTGGCACGACCACCTGTTGTTCGCCATCCTGTCCGAAGAGGTGGTGAAGGCGCCCTAGTCCCCGCCGAATCTGCGCTCGTGCCTGCGAATCCGTGGATTGCCCCGGACCCTCCCCGTCGAGGAGGAGGGCTGAACCCATCAACATCGCCTTGAAATCCACCTCCCCGGGCGGGAGGGAGTCGACGGCGCGGGCCTCCGCCGTCGTTGGGGGAGGGGATCAACCCTGAGGCCATGGCGCCGGCGAAACGAAGTTCTAGACCGCCTCCAGGTAATGGACGCTGAACAGGCGGTTCCGGTCGATCCAGGTCCGTGCCGGCTGCCACCCGGCGCCGCGGGCGAGCGCGTGGAATTCGCCGACGGTGTATTTGTAGGAGTCCTCGGTGTGGATGCGCTCCCCTTCCTCGAAGGTGAAACGGATGCCGCGCACGGTCACCGCCTGGCGTGAGCGGCTGGACAAATGCATTTCAACGCACCCCTTCTCCGTGTTGTACCGGGCGGTGTGGACGAAGGCGCCAAGGTCGAAGTCGGCTCCCAGCTCTCGGTTGACGCGGGCGAGCAGGTTGAGGCTGAAGGCCGCCGTCACGCCCCGCGAATCGTTGTACGCCGCATTTAGCACGCGCGCGTCCTTCTTGAGGTCCACGCCAACGAGGAAGCCGCCGCCGGCGCCGAGCGCCGCCGCGGCCTTCTTGAGGAAGACCGTCGCCTCCGTCGGCGTGAGGTTGCCGATGGTGGAGCCGGGAAAGAATCCCACCCGTGGCTCCCCAGAGGCGCCATCGGGCAGGCTGAAGGCCCGGGTGTAGTCGGCACACACAGGGATCACCGCCACGTCTGGATAGCCCTCCGCCAGCGCCCGCGCGGATTCGATCAGGTGCTCGCGAGAGATGTCGACCGGGATGTAGGCGGCCGGGGTCCACAGGGCATCGAGAATGATGCGCACTTTGAGGCTTGAGCCGCTGCCGAACTCCACGAGGCTCGCATTTGGTCCGACCAGCTGGGCGATTTCGCCGCAGTGCTGCTCGAGCAGCGCGATTTCGGTGCGGGTCAGGTAGTACTCCTCAAGCGCGCAGATCTGGTCGAAGAGTCGGGCGCCGCGTTCGTCGTAGAGGTACTTGCAGGGGATCCGTTTCTGGGGCTGCGATAAGCCGTCGAGCACCGCCTTCCGGAAGTCGTCCTCGCCGTGGGCGAGGTCGTGAAAGCCCTGGAGCGGACCCAGCTCAACCGCCTCCGCCGCGACCGTCATGCGTCTTCCGTCAGTCTTAGTCCGCTGAACTGCCAGCGTTGGTGGGGGTAGAAGAAATTACGGTAGCTAGCCCGTATGTGCCCGGCCGGCGTGGCGCACGAGCCGCCGCGCAGCACGATCTGGTTGCACATGAACTTGCCGTTGTACTCGCCGATCGCGTCCGGTCGCGGCTGGAAGCCCGGATAGGGAGCATAAGGGCTCTGGGTCCACTCCCAGAGATCCCCGAACATCTGGAGCGGCGCCCCGCCCGCGCCGGTCGCCGGCGTGGGGCGCAGCAGACCCGAGGCCGGCGTGTTTCCGGCAACCTCCAGGTCCCGGGCGGCCACCTCCCACTCCGCCTCGGTTGGCAGACGCTTGCCGGCCCAGCGGGCGAAGGCGTCCGCCTCATAGAAACTGACGTGACACACCGGCGCGTCGCCGTCCACGGGCTGCATGCCGGAGAGCGTCATCGACGACAATGAACCCTCTCCCGACTCCCAATAGAGCGGCGCCTCCCAGCCTTCGTTCCGCACCGTCGCCCAACCGTCGGACAGCCACAGCTCCGGGCGGCGATAGCCGTCGTCGGCGATGAAGGCCTGCCATTCGGCGTTGGTCACGAGCCGGGAAGCGATGCGGAAGGGATGCAACAGCACTTGGTGCCGGGGAGTCTCGTTGTCGTAGGCGAAACCGCTCCCGTCATGGCCGATCTCGTAAACCCCGCCCTCGAAGTCGAACCACTCGAGGGCCTTCGCCGCGCCCGCGGGTGCCGGCCGGTAAGGCTGGTAGGCGGGCTTGAGGGGGTTGCACGAGAACAGGTACAGCAAGTCGGTCAGGATCAGTTCCTGATGCTGCTCCTCATGGTTCAGTCCCAGCTCGATGACCGCCTCGATCCGATCCCAGGTTGCCGCCTCGGCCGTCGACATCAGGTCCTGCATGGCCGCGTCGACATGGCAGCGATAGTCCGAGACTTCCCGCACCGTGGGACGCGTGAGCATGCCGCGCCTGGGCCGGGGATGCCGGGCGCCGACCGTCTCATAGTAGGAATTGAAGAGGTAGCCGAACTGCGGGTGGAAGAGCCGATAGCCGTCGAGCTGCGGGGCGAGCAGAAAATTTTCGAAGAACCAGGCGGTGTGGGCCAAATGCCATTTCGTGGGGCTCGCGTCGGCCATGGGCTGGACCACCTGGTCCTCCGCTGCGAGCCCTTCCGCGAGCCCTTCGGTCAACGCCCGAACCTGGCGGAATCGCTCCGCCATCAGCTCCCGCCGGTCGGCGCGGCGGGGCCTGTTTGTGGAACCTGTTGATGTTTGAGACACCTGACTCCCCCGTCTGTTGCGCGACTTCCCCGTCTGCTACGCGTTTGGTCGGGGCTGCTCCCACCCGCCTAAGACCAGATGCTCAGGTCTTATCCGCCCGGCCCTTCTTCGAGGTGGATCAATCTGCTTGGACATGAGGCTAACCGTCCGGGGATTGTGGTGCAACCGCACATTTGCCGCCGGTTGTCCCGGACGGTCCGGCATTGTGGTATTTGCGCAACAGATCTTGGGGATTTGGCGTTCGATGGTCCGTGCGCGCCGTGCTCCCGCACGGGCTGTTTCGGTTGCTGCCCTAAAGTTTGAAACGGGCTCTAGGGGTCAGCACCCCTCATCTGTCCGGTTTCCCTCATGGCCCAAATAACCTCTCCCGCGGGAGGCTGGTTATTTGGCTTCTCGGGCGAGGCGTCGGCGGCTCTTTTTCCGGTGCTTGGCTCAGGCGTGGCCGACGTCACTCGACAGTTTGCCGGAATCGACGCCGAGCGTGGCCATGGCGCGTTTCCATTTGGTGTCGAGGTCGTCGTCGAACACCAGGCTCTGGTCGGCGGGCGCGTTGAGCCAGCCATTGGCCCGAATTTCCGAGTCGAGCTGGCCGGCGCCCCAGCCGGCGTATCCCAAGGCCAGGAACGAATGGCGCGGCCCCTGCCCTTCCGCGATGGCCTTGAGGATATCCACCGAGGCGGTGAGCGCGATGTCCGATTCGACCACCAGGGTGCCTTCCTTGGCGTAGTCGGGGGAATGCAGCACGAAGCCCCGCCCAGACTCGACGGGTCCGCCGAAATGGACGCGGATTTGGTTCTTAACGCCGGTGGCCTCGATGCCGACCTGCTCCAGAAGCTCGGAGAAGGTGAGCGAGCCGAACAGCCTGTTCACCACCAGCCCCATGGCGCCGTCGGAGTTATGGGAGCATATGAAGATGACGGTGCGGGCGAAGCGCGGGTCCTGCATCGCCGGCATGGCGATGAGGAGCTGTCCTTCGAGGTAACCCGTGGTCTGTTCGCTGACGGTCATGATGCACCCGCCGGTGACGCCCGCCGTTCGGGGGCGAGCGCGTCACACTTTGATTTAAGCGCGGAGCCACCGCGATTTAAGCGCGGAGTCACCGCTCCAGACCGCTACATTACACTACATAATTCCACTATACTCCATACTCTAGTGGAATTTCTGCGCTCTGCGTAACAGCTATGCATAACAGCTGACGGTCGATCGATTATGCGGGTGGGGCCCATGAGGTGGTGGCGTGGTTTCCTGACGGTGGCGGCGACGCTGCTGGCGGGCGCGGCCCATGCGGCGCATGCGCCCGCTTCCGATTGGGTGCGGACCGATCAAACGGAAGTCCGTCTGGTCGCCGCGGCCAGCGCCGTCGGCCAGGCGGAAACCGTCAGGCTCGGCCTCCTGTTCCGGCTCAAACCCGGCTGGAAGATCTACTGGCGCTCGCCGGGCGCAGCCGGCTATCCCCCAAGGCTCGACTGGACGGGTTCCGAGAACCTGGCTGACGCCTACATCTCCTGGCCCGCGCCGGAGCGCTTCAGCGTTCTCGGTTTCAACACGCTCGGCTACAGGGAAGAGGTGGTGCTGCCGATCACGGCGCGGCTTGCCGAGGTGGGCGAGGCCGTGCGCTTGCGCGCCGTCCTCGACTACCTCACCTGCGACGAGGTCTGCATTCCCTACAGCACCAGCCTTGCCCTCGATTTGCCTGCGGGCCCGGCGGGTCCCACCGAGTTCACCCACCTGATCGACCGCTATGTGGCCCGCGTCCCGGGCAGCGGGGAGGGCCAGGGCCTGGCCATCGAGCGCGTCGCGGCGACCGACACGGCGGATGGGACGGTGCTGGAGGTCGTCGCCCGCTCGACCCGGCCCTTCGCCGGGCCCGACCTGTTCGTGGAAGGCTCGGAGCTTCTCGAATTCGGCGCCCCGGCGGTCGAGCTTCGCGAGGCGGGCCGGCAGGCGATCCTGCGTCTGCCGGTGAGCGCGGTCGCAGGACCGGTCGAGGGGCTGGTCGACTCCCGGGTCACGCTCACGCTGGCCGATGGCGACCGCGCCATGGAGCAGGCGGTCACGGTGCTGGCCGGGGTCGGCGGCGACGCCGCCTGGCGCGCGCTCATGGGCATCCTCGGGCTGGCGCTCGTTGGCGGGCTCATCCTCAATCTCATGCCCTGCGTCCTGCCCGCGCTGTCGATCAAGCTCTTGGCCGTCATCAGCCACGGCGGTGCCGAGCGCCGCCAGGTGCGGCTGGGCTTCCTGGCCTCGTCGGCCGGCATCGTCTTCTCCTTCCTGGTGCTGGGGGGCGCGCTCGTCGGCGCCAAGGCGGCGGGGGCTGAGATCGGCTGGGGCATCCAGTTCCAGCAGCCGGCGTTCCTGGTGGCCATGGTGCTTATCCTCACGCTGTTCGCCTGCAACCTGTGGGGCCTGTTCGAGTTCCGCCTGCCGCGGGCGGTCGCCGGTTTGGCCGGGCGGCCGGGCGAGGCCCAGGGCCTCGGCGGTCATTTTCTCATGGGCGTCTTCGTCACGATTCTCGCCACGCCCTGTTCGACGCCGTTCCTCGGCACCGCGGTGGGCTTCGCCTTGTCGCGCGGAGCGTTCGAGATCTTCGCCATCTTCGCGGCGCTCGGTGTCGGTCTGGCGCTGCCTTATCTCGTGGTGTCCGCGCTGCCGGAGCTGGCCACCCGCCTGCCCCGGCCGGGCCCCTGGATGGTGAAGCTCAAATGGGTCCTGGGCTTCCTTCTGGCGGCCACCGTCCTATGGCTGCTCACCGTGCTGGCGGTCCAGGTGGCGGCGCCGGCGGCTTATGCCGTCGGCGGCCTGATGGCGGCCGTGGCGGCGGTGCTGTGGCTGCGTCGGCGGTTGCCGGGACGCGCCCGCCTGGCGCGGCCGGCGGCGCTCGCAAT
>JACZXZ010000041.1 GCA_022571365.1 Pseudomonadota bacterium
GCATTTTCCACGATGGCAGCCGGTCACACGATCGTGTTGCTACTGCAGCTTGCCGTAATGCTTGGTTTGCTGGAAAACCGTGCGCCAGACGTAATCGCCCTCGGTCTCATCTGGTATCTGATTCATGCTGCGCAGCAATTCGTTCGCATGCTTTTTGTTCAGCCGAGAGAGTCACAGCATGGCTAATGCGGGTAGCGAAAGAATGTCGGGCGTACTGTGCCCGGTTATCACGCCCTTTGACGATCGCTTGAGTCCCGATGCCGATCGTTTGATTCGGCAATGCCAGTGGCTCTTGTCACAAAATGTCGGCCTGGCGGTTTTCGGTACCAACAGCGAGGCGAACTCACTTTCCATCGAAGAAAAGATGATGCTGCTCGATCGACTGGTTGACGCCGGTATCGATACGAGTCGGATGATGCCGGGTACTGGCTGTTGCGCGCTGACCGAGACTGTGAAATTGACGCAACACGCAGTCAATCTCGGTTGTGCAGGCACGCTGATGCTGCCGCCGTTTTATTATAAGGGGGTCAGCGACGACGGGTTGTTTGCAAGTTTCGCCGAGGTCATTGAGCGTGTTGGCAGCTCATCGCTACGCGTTTATCTCTATCACATACCGCCCGTCTCGCAGGTTGGCATCTCGCTCGATCTGATCGAGCGCCTGGTCAAGGCATATCCGGATACTGTTGCTGGCGTTAAGGACAGCTCCGGCGACTGGGACAACACCAATGCCATGCTGCAGCGTCGCTGGGACGATTTTCGGGTATTTGCCGGCGCTGAAACGTTTCTGTTGCAAAACATGCGTGGCGGAGGCGCCGGCTGCATCTCGGCTACCGCAGCGTCCGACTCGCGGCCGCCGGCCCGCTCGGCGCCACCGGCGCCGGATTCCGCGGCCACGAGTTTCACTACGCCAGCGTCGCCAAGCGCGGCCCCGGCGCGCCGCTGTTCACCTGCGCCGATGCCAGCGGACGGGAGTTGGAGCCAGCCGGCCTCATCGACGGCCGCGTCATGGGATCGTTCATCCACCTGGTCGACCGCGTCGGTGAGTGAGCGCATGCCGGCCCGTCGCACCCAGGCAAAGCCTCCCGTCACTCAGGCGGCTGCCGGACGCCGGCCGATCAGGGCGAGGCCGGCGAAGATGAGCGCCACGGCGCCCCAAACCCAGCCGCTGTGGCTCTCGCCGAAAAACACCATGCCCCACAGGATGCCCGTCACGGTGATCACATAGCCCACCTGGCTGAAATAGACCGGCCCGGCGCGCCGCAGGATCTCGAAAAACATGAAATAGGCGATGGAGGCCACCGCGATCTGGGCGATCACGGCGAGATCCACGAGATCGAAAGGCGGCAGCAAGGGATAGAAATGCCCGGTGCCCAACACCAAAGGCGCCAGCATCACCGACACCGCCACGAGCAAGAAGTAAGCGTGCCCCAGCGACGAGCCGCCCGAGGGTCGGTAACGGGCGGCGAAGATGTTGCCGATGGCGTAGGCGAGCGGCGTCAGGAAGGCCAGCGCGATCCACCCCGCCATATCCGGTGACGGCAGGCTCGTCCGGGGCAGCAGGATAAGCAGTGCCCCGGCGAAGCCGCAGAAGATACCGACGGCACGGCGCCGCTCGAGCCGTTCCATGCGGAACGCCACGGCCAGGGCGTAAGTCATGAGCGTCGAAGTCGTGATGATCACGGCGGCGACGCCGGCCGGAATGCGGGCCAGGACGAGGTACAGGTTCGTGTTGGCAAGGACCAGGGCGATGGCGCCCAGAATCATATAAAAGCGGATGTTGCGAAAGGTAGGCCTGGGCACCGCACCCCGCTTCAGCATCACCGGACATAGCACGATCACGGGTCCGAGAGACTGCCAGAACAGGTAGCCGATGGGCGACACGCCGGCGGTCATGACGAATTTCGCGAGCGCCACCGTGCCGCCCCACATGGTGCCGAGCACCAGCAACAGGCCGAGCACCAGCAACGGCGATCCGGCGGCGCGACTGACGGGCGATGTGGACGATTCCTGGGGAACAGCCATGGGCTAAAGCATAAGCGGGAACCGCGCCCACCGCCAGCCCAAGCGCCCTCGTCGGTGGCGCCCGGAGGGGATGTGAGGTCCCTCTTGCTATTGAACTACTTAACTATCGGAATCCGGGGTCGGGCCTTAACCGCCGCCGCCGGCGTCCGGCAACGGCACGTCGGCGACCCACAGGTAGCCGTCCGGATCGATCAGGTAGGCCTCGCGCAAACCATGCGGCTTGTCCGCCGCGCCGGCCAGCACGGTGAAGCCGAGCCGGCGGGCGGCCCCCTCCGCCTCGTCCGGATCGCGCCCGTGAAGGCGCAGCTCGGCGCCGATCCCGCGCGCCGCGCGCCCCGTCAGCAACCGGGAAAGGGGGTGCTCGAGATAGGTGTGGTCGGCATGGAGCATCCACTCCGCCTCGCCCCGGCGGAGGACGGCAAAGTCCGGGTCGCTGTAGACCACCTCCGCACCCAGGACCTCACGGTGAAAGGAGAGCGCCGCGTCGATCTCGCGGACCAGCAAATTGACGGTAAGCCCGTGCAAAGAGCGGCCGTAATCGACCGGCGTCATCCAGGGCTCTCCGGTGTTGAGCTGCATCTCTCGACCTCCCTTGTCGTGGTCTAACGGGCCCCGCAGACAGGCGGTTGGCCTCCGCCGGGCCTTGGATCAGCGGCCGGTTCCGAGGGCCAGGCCGGCGCCCGACTCGCGATCCGCCGCAGACCGTGGCTCCGGCAGACCCAGCCCGGGCAACGGCCGTATGGCAAGCCCCTTGAGGGCCTCCGCCATGAAGTTGCGCCACAGCCGCGCCGGAAGGCCCCCGCCTACCACGTCTTTCATCGCTTGTCCGTCATCGTTACCGATCCAGACGCCGGTGACCAGATCCGCCGTGTAACCGATGAACCAGGCATCGCGGAAGTCCTGGCTGGTGCCGGTCTTGCCGGCCATCGGCCGGTCGAGCCACGCGCCGCGCCCCGTGCCCCACGCGACCACGGCGCCCAGCATGTCGTTCATGCGGGCGAGCAGAGCCGGCGCGATCACCCGGCCGGGACCGGAGCCGCTGCGCCGGTAGAGGACACGGCCTCGATCGTCGCGGATCTCGCGAATACCATAGGCCCAAACGCCGACACCGTTATTGGCGAGCACGGCATAGGCGGCGGTCAGCTCGATGAGGGTAACCTCGCTGGCGCCCAAAGCCAGGCTCGGCTCGGGCCTGAGCTTCGAGGTGATGCCGAGCCGGCGCGCCGCCGCAATCACCCGGTCCCGGCCCACCTGTTCCGTCAACCGGACCGCGACGCTGTTGAGCGACCGGGCGAGCGCGCCCCTCAAGGTCACCTCGCCGTAATAGCGGCCGCCGTAATTGCGCGGGTGCCAATCGCCGACCGCAACCGGCGCATCCATCATGGTGTCGTCGGGCTCGAGTCCGGCCTCGAGACCAGCAAGGTAGACGAACAGTTTGAAGGCTGATCCGGGCTGGCGCAGCGCCTGGGTCGCGCGGTTGAACTGGCTCTCGGAGTAGTCGCGGCCGCCCACCATGGCTTTGACCGCGCCATCCGGGGCGAGTCCCACCAACGCCGCCTGCCGCGCACCCGCTTTCTTGCCTGGCCCGGCGAGCACCGCCGCCACCTGAGCGTCGGCCAGGCGCTGGAGCCTGGGATCGAGGGTGGTGACGAGCGTGAGGTCCCGGTCGCTGTAGCCGACATAGCTCGACACCTGTTCGAGCACCCAGTCAGCAAAATAGCGCTGGCCTCGGCCAAGAGCGGAGGCGGCGAGCCAGGGCGGCTGGCGCTCGGCCGCCGCGGCCCGCTCAGGCGTGAGATAGCCGGCATCGACCATGGCGGCCAGCACCCGTCTGGCCCGCGCCGCCGCCAGCTCGCGGTCGCTGACCGGATTGTAGCGCGACGGCGCCCTCAAGAGTCCAGCGAGCATTGCCGCCTGGTACAGGCTTACCTGGCGCGCCGATTTGCCGAAAAATCTGCGGGCCGCCGCCTCGACCCCATAGGTTCCGGCGCCCAGATAGACCCGGTTGAGGTAAATGGTGAGGATTTGATCCTTGCTGAACCTTCGCTCGAGCCAGAGCGCCAGCAAGGTTTCCTGAACCTTGCGGCGAATCGTGCGCTCCGGCTTGAGAAACAGGTTCTTGGCAAGCTGCTGGGTGATGGTGCTGCCGCCCTGGACGATCCGGCCGGCGCGCAGATTGGCCAAGACGGCGCGGGCCACGCCCTGGAGATCGAGACCAAAATGGCTGTAGAAACGGCGATCCTCGACCGCCAAAACCGCCTGGGGCAGATGGGGCGGAAGCTCGTGAAGCTGCACCGGCGCGCCATAAAGGTCGCCGAAGGTGGCCAGCAGCGTGCCGTCGGCGGCCAGCAGCGTGACGCTGGGCCGCCGGGTGAGCCCGTCAAGCCTGCTGATGTCGGGCAGTCCGGAACCGTACCACGCGATCAGCCCACCGCTGACGACGGCGCCGCAGACCGCCGCCATCACGGTCCATTTGAGGAACCAGCGCAGGAACGAGCGGCGGCGGCGCGGCCTGGACCCGCGGCCGGCGGACCTGCGGTCGGCGGACCTGCGGTCGGCGGAGACCGAATCGGCACCGCCACCTGGCCCGCGGCGTCGGCCGGCCCCGCCCCGTCTTCGTGAACCCGGCGACATCGCCCCATATTTAGGGCAATTCCGCACGCAATACCATGTATCTTGTGGTCCTGTGGGCAGGAAGCGGCGTGTCCCCCGCGCCCCAACCGCACCTCACGAGGCTCCGGGATGGAGATCGCAGCGGGGATGGCAGGCGCGGGCTCGGGCCAAGCCGAAGGCCGGAGGGAGGGAGGAGAAGCGAAGGACGGAGGAACAACCGGTGAAGGCGACCAGGGCTTCAGGAACCCCGACTCACGCTCAGAACATCATCTCCAGGACCCGGTCGGGCGGGCTGTGGCCGTCGGCGAACGTCTTGATGTTGATGATCACCTTCTCACCCATGTCGACGCGGCCCTCGATGGTCGCCGAGCTCATGTGGGGCAGCAGCACCACATTGTCGAGCTTCAGGAGCTTGGGGTTGATCGTCGGCGCGTGCTCGTACACGTCGAGGCCGGCGCCGGCGATCTCATGGTTCTTCAGCATCTCGGCCAGCGCGTTCTCGTCGATGACCTCACCGCGCGAGGTGTTGACGACGTAGGCGTGTGGCCTCAAGAGCTTCAGCCGCCGGGCCGACAACAGGTGATAGGTCGCCGGGGTGTGCGGACAGTTGACCGAAACGATGTCCACATGGGCCAGCATCTGGCCCAGGCTTTCCCAATAAGCAGCTTCGAGTTCCGCCTCGATGTCGGCGTCGACCCGGTGGCGGTTGTGATAGTGGATCGAAAGCCCGAAGCCGCGGGCGCGCCGGGCCACCGCGGTGCCGATTCGGCCCATACCAATGATACCGAGGCGCTTGCCCCAGATGCGATGGCCGAGCATTGTGGTCGGCCCCCACCCGGTCCATTCGCCGGAACGCATCAAACGCTCACCCTCGGCGAGGCGCCTCGGGACAGCCAGGATCAGCGCCATGGCCATGTCGGCGGTGTCCTCGGTCAGCACGCCCGGCGTGTTGGTGACAACCATGCCCCGCTCCTGCGCGGTGGCAAGGTCGATGTGGTCCACCCCGGTGCCGAAGGACGCGATCAGTTTCAAAGTGGAACCCGCTTCGGCCAGAACGGCTTTGTCGATTCTGTCGGTGACCGTCGGCACCAGGACGTCGGCTTGCTTCACCGCCTCGATCAGCTCGGCCTGCGTCATCGGCTTGTCGTTGCGATTGAGCCGGGTGTCGAACAGCTCCATCATCCGCGTCTCGATGACCTCGGGCAGCTTGCGGGTGACGACAACGACAGGCTTGGCTCGCGGCATAGTTCATCCCCCCCGGGTGATGCCTGCCATAGCAAGGAGACGGGGTGTTGTCCAGCCAATGTCGGCCCGGCGCCGGCCGACCGGGGCCCGCCGTCTTGACCGCAGCCACGCCCGCTCGCCTATAATGACCCTCTACGCCGTTTTCGAGCTGCTTGTTCGCCCTCTATCATGAGCGCCTGTACTATGAGCGCCTGTACTATGAGCGCCTGTGGTCGCCTTTACCGGTGTGCAATCTTCGCCCTGATCATCCTGGCCGCAGGTCTTGCCGCCACGGCCGCGGTCGGGGCCGAATCCGGGCGCACGGTCCCGCGTTTCGCCTCGCTCCGCGCCGACGAGGTCAATGTGCGCACGGGCCCGGGAGTGCGCTACCCGGTCGAGTGGGTGTTCGCGCGCCTCGCCATGCCGGTCGAGATCACCGCCGAGTTCGACACCTGGCGGAAGATCCGCGACTGGCAGGACACCGAGGGTTGGGTGCATCAAAGCATGCTGTCGGGCCGGCGCACGGTCATCATCGTCGGCCAAGTCCACACGCTCAGGCGCGCGCCGTCCGCCGACGCGCCGGCGGTGGCCCACGCCGAGCCGGGGGTCATAGGCAAGCTGCTGGGATGCGATTCCCGCTGGTGCCGAATCGAGATCGCCGGATACAAGGGCTGGCTCCGGCGCGGCGAAATCTGGGGCGTCTATCCCGATGAAATCATCGAATAGGCGCGCCCCCTTAAATCCCTGGAGGCTAAAGCGCGATCCCGGGACCGCCGCGGAGCTCGACCGTGGCCGATTGACGACGGACGCGGCTGGTGCCGCTCTCAGTCGAGCTCGTCGAGCGCCTTCTGGAAGCGGCCCGCATGCGACTTCTCCGCCTTCGTAAGGGTCTCGAACCAGTCGGCGATCTCGTCGAAACCCTCCGCGCGCGCGGTGCGGGCCATGTCCGAATACATGTCGGTGTGCTCGTAGGTCTCGCGCGCGATCGCGGACTTCAGGTTCTCCCTGGTGCCGCCGATCGGCTCGCCCGTCACCGGATCGCCGATCTCCTCGAGGAAGCCGAGATGGCCGTGGGCGTGGCCAGCCTCGCCCTCGGCGGTCGAGCGGAACACGGCGGCGGCGTCGTTGTAGCCCTCGATGTCCGCCTTCTGGGCGAAATAGATATAACGGCGATTGGCCTGGGACTCGCTGGCAAAGGCGGCCTTGAGATTCTCCGCGGTCTTGGTTCCCTTCAGGGACGGCACTCTTTCATCCCCCGTTCAAAGATCGTGGTTCTGGGTGTCCGCTGGGGTTGCGAGACGCCCCAATATGGACAAGAGAGTCGGCCGCGTCAATAAGTCTAGAATCACTCTAAAATACTTTTTAAGAGGCGAAAACAAAGGGCATTTTTCGGCGTTCTCTGCGGCAAGATCGGGCCTCCCCGAGCCATCGCGGTGCCGGGGGACAGGCGAACCCGGCGACCCGGGCGGCGGTGAAGGGAAATGGCTGCGCCGCGCCGGTGAGGCCTTGCCCTCGGCGATCCGGGCGGCGGTGAAGGGAAATGGCTGCGCCGCACCGACGAGGCCTTGCCCTCGGCGATCCGGGTCGACGACGGTTGGGGGTGGATTGGCCTTACCCGCCCCTGAAACAAACGTCGCCCCCCTCTTTAACGGTCTTTCGATTTAACGGTCTTTCAGATATTCGAGGATGGTGTCGGCATCCGAAACCTCGAAAGGGTCGGCCGGGTAGTTGTCGTCGAAGCCGTCTTCGACAAACATCCTTTCGATCTCGCCGTCGTTTACCACCATCGAGTAGCGCCAGCTGCGGGCCCCGAATCCAAGATTCTGCTTCTCGACGAGCATGCCCATCTTGCGCGTGAATTCGCCGTTGCCGTCGGGCAAGAGGAAAACCTTTTTGATATTCTGGCTCTTGCCCCACTGGTACATCACGAAGGCGTCGTTGACCGACAGGCAGATAACCTCATCCACGCCGAGCGCCTTGAACGCGTCGTAGAGCTCTTCGTAGCGCGGCAGGTGACTGGTCGAGCAGGTCGGCGTAAAGGCGCCGGGCAGGGCGAACACCACCACGCGTTTGCCCTTGAAGATGTCCTCGCTCGTCAGGTCTTTCCATTCGAACGGGCTGGACTCTTCGAGGGCGTCGTTGCGAACCCGAGTCTTAAACGTCGCGTGAGCTACTCTGGTCATTCGGAATTTCTCCTGGTTGCTAGACCATGGGCGCCAAGGGTCCCCTGAGCAGTCTCCGGGATCACCGCCGCTAACAATAGGGCCCCAACGACGGCCCCGACGAGCTGGGCCACGACATACATGATCCCTTTGATCAGGCCGATTTTGCCGGTGACCAGGGCGCCGAAGGCAACCACGGGATTAATATGCCCGCCAGAGATGTTGCGGAGATGTTGGCGGTCGCGCCACCAGCCTCCGGCTGGCGATAAACATACTCCACCCTTCCAGCAGGTCATTGACCGAGATCAAAACCTGCCCAGCTAACGGCTCTCAATGAACGCAATATGGCTCTTGCCCGAGAAGCTGTCAATAGTTTAGAACAATTCCAAACTACTTTTTGGCGTTCGGGAAGAATGGAAGGTTGTTCGGGAAGAATGGAAGGTTATTGGCTCGAACCGTGCTCGCGCAGACGAATGATCACCTCGATCCGACTTACGGTGGTGCCGGAAGGCGCCGCGGGCAGGCCGGTGACGGTGACGCCTTTACTCGGGATGTCCTGGAGCCGGCCGCTATCCTCGAACAAGAAGTGATGGTGCTCTTTTGTGTTGGTATCGAAATAGGCGCGACCGTGATCGACCACGACCTCGCGTAGCAGACCGGCACGGGTAAACTGGTGAAGGGTGTTGTAAATGGTGGCCAGCGACACCCGTATGTTGGCCTCAAGGGCCTCGCTGTGTAGCTGCTCGGCCGTGACGTGGCGGTTGCCGCCATCAAACAAAAGCCGGGCGAGCGCCAGGCGCTGGCGCGTGGGGCGCAAGCCGACCGACCTGAGACGAGCCAGAACCCGAGCGTAGCGGCGTGTTTCCATGACAGTCTGGATATAGGCAGCCACGGCGAAAATCAAATCCTAAAACCAGGAGACTGATCGATTTTCCAGAACAAATAAAAAATTCGCGGCGGTTTAAGTTTCCGGCAGCGCGGGCATTCCGATGACGTGATAACCGCAATCGACATGGTGGACCACTCCGGTCACGCCGGCGGACAGATCGCTCAACAGGTAGAGACTCGCGCCTCCGATCTCATCCAATTGGACGTTGCGCCTCAAGGGGGCGTGTTCGCGATACCATCTGAACAGCCGGCGCGCGTCGCTTACGGCGGCTCCAGCAAGCGTCCTCATCGGACCCGCCGAGATCGCATTGACGCGGATATTGCCGGCCCCGAGGTCAACCGCGAGATAGCGCACGCTTGCCTCCAGCGCCGCCTTGGCCACACCCATCACGTTGTAATTCGGCATGACCCGCCCGGAACCAGCAAAAGTCAGGGTTAAAAGACTGCCTCCTTCGGTCATCAGCGCGGCTGCGCCTCGGGCAACCCGGGTAAAGGAGAAGCAGGATATATCCAAAGTTCGAGCGAAATTCTCCCGCGTCGTGTCGACATATCTGCCTTTGAGCTCTTCCCTGTCGGAATAGGCGATGGCGTGAACGAGAAAATCGAGCCGGCCCCACTTTTCCTTCAGCACGCGAAAAACCGAATCGACGCTGGCTGCATCCTCGACGTCGCAGGGCAAAATGATTTCGGCGCCGAGCGACTCGGCAAGCGGCCTGACCCGTTTTTCGAAAACCTCCCCTTGATAGGTAAACGCCATCTCGGCGCCATGGCGGCCGAGCGTCCGCGCGATGCCCCAGGCGATGGAATGGTCGTTGGCGAGCCCCATGATGAGGCCCTTCTTACCGGCCATCAGCGAACTGGCGTCGGTCATCCCTGCGTCATTTGGGCAGCCATCCGTTTTGAGCGGACAACCTTACCCAAGTTGCGGCCGGGGGAAAAGGGCGGCCTGCCCAAGCCCTAATCTTCGAAACGCTTGAAGACCAACGTGGCGTTGGTTCCGCCAAAGCCGAAGCTGTTGGAAAGGACGTAATTCAGCCGAACATCGTCCTGACGCTCGAGGACGACCGGCATGCCGTCGGCCTCGGGATCCAGCTTTTTGATATTCGCCGAGGCACAGATGAAATCGTTCTCCAACATAAGCAGCGAATATATGGCTTCATGCACGCCTGCGGCCCCGAGGGAATGCCCGGTGAGGGACTTGGTGGAACTGATCGCCGGCACCCGATTGCCGAATACCTTTCTGATCGCCTGCAATTCGCGCTCGTCGCCCACCGGCGTGCTGGTGCCGTGAGTGTTGATATAGTCTATGGGCGCGTCGATTCCGTTCAGCCCCAACTCCATGCAGCGCGCGGCGCCGTCCCCCGACGGCTGTACCATCCCGTATCCATCGGAGCTCGCGCCATAGCCTGTAAACTCGGCGTAAATCTTGGCGCCACGCGCCCTGGCATGTTCGAGCGCCTCGAGCACCAGGACCCCGCCGCCCCCTGAAATGACGAATCCATCGCGGTCGACATCATAGGCCCGGGACGCCTGTTCAGGAGTGTCGTTGAACTTAGAAGACAATGCCGGCATGGCGTCGAACAAGATCGTCATGGTCCAGTGAAGCTCTTCACCGCCGCCGGCGAA
Organism: Pseudomonadota bacterium; assembly: GCA_022571365.1. GTDB lineage: Bacteria > Pseudomonadota > Alphaproteobacteria > JACZXZ01. The sequence goes on from JACZXZ010000041.1 coordinate 10,536, forward strand.
CATCCGGTCTTGCTTGCCGAGTTGAATGAGCTCCGCGGCGTTGCCAATGCAGTGGGTGCTGGTCGCGCAGGCGGAGCTGATCGAGTAATTCACACCCTTGATCTTGAAGTGCGTGGCGAGGCAAGCCGAGTTGGTGCTCGACATCGTTCGGGTCACCATGAACGGCCCCACCTTGCGCGCGCCCTTCTCCCGCAGGATATCCGCGGCGAGCACCAGATTCTTCGTCGACGACCCGCCCGAGCCCATAATCAAGCCGGTGCGCGCGTTGGAAACCATGTCTTCCTCGAGGCCGGCATCGGCGATGGCCTGCTCCATCGCCAGGTAGTTATAGGCGGCGCCATCGCCCATAAAACGCCGCAGCTTGCGATCCACGGCGCTATCCAGGTCGATCTTGAGCGAGCCATGGACATGGCTTCGGAAACCCAACTCGCGGTATTCCTCGCAGAACTCGATGCCGGAACGCCCCTGCCGCAGGGATTCCAGCACTTCCTGCTTGTTATTGCCGATGCTCGAGATGATCCCCAAGCCGGTCACTACAACGCGTCTCACCGGACTCCCTCGTTAGAACTGCGCCGCGGAGGTGAACAGACCCACCTTGAGGCCCTTGGTTTCGTATATGTCACGGCCATCCACGCGCATGATGCCGTCGGCTATGCCCAGGACAACCTTGAGGCGGACCGTGCGCTTGACGTCGATGAGATAGGTGACCTTCCTGGCCGTGCGCAGAACTTCGCCGGTGAATTTGACCTCGCCGACGCCCAACGCCCGCCCGCGACCGGGTAAACCCAACCAGCCCAGATAGAAACCGAGCAGTTGCCACATGGCATCGAGTCCCAGACAGCCGGGCATTACCGGATCGGTTTCAAAATGGCGGTCGAAAAACCACAGATCCGGCCTGATATCCAGCTCCGCCAGGATTTCGCCCCTGCCATACTTGCCGCCCTCGTCGGTGATCTTGACGATGCGATCAAACATCAACAACGGCGGCAAGGGCAGACGCGCATTACCGGGGCCGAACAATTTTCCATGGGCACAGTCCAGTAAATCCTCGTAGCCGTATCTATCCTTCCTGTTCACAGCTTGATGACCCGATATGGGCGGCGCTTCTTGCTCCGAAACAGGATTTGGGTTGCCCGGTTTCACGAAATCGCCTCGCAGGCACGACCCGTCGCGCCAGTGGGAAATGGAAACCCCCGGTTCTCCTGACCGGGTTCCCCCCGCCGACCGCAGGTCCGCCGACCGCAGGTCCGCCGACCGCAGGTCCGCCGACCGCAGGTCCGCACGACCGCGGTCGCCGAGATCATACTGTAATCTTCCATATATGAACGGTTTTGGGAAATGACCAGTCCGGCGCCCGCCGGACGGAAGAGCCGGCCCAACCGGGGCCGGGCCGTCCGCTGCGCGCCCGCTGTTCGCAGTGACGACGGCGGCCACGGCCAGGACACCCATAGGCCGCGGGTCAACCGCGCCGGAAACCCCGTTTTCCGGGCCGGCGACGGCACCCCGACGAGGCCGCCGGTGCCGGCGTGCCGGCAGCGCCGCGGGCGAACGCTTCCAGCATGGCCTCCGGAGCGTCCGTTATGATGCTGTCGACGCCCCATTCCAAGAGCACACGGGCCCGGGCCGGCTCGTTGACGGCATAGACCGCAAGCGGCAGGCCCGCCGCCTTGAGCCGGCGGACCGAACGGCGAGTCAGGCCGTCGTGGCGGCAATGCACAGCCAGGCAGCGGAGCGCCTTGGCCTTCGCCCGCCAGCGCGGCATTGGACGGCGCATGAGGAACGCGATCGGCCAGGACGGCGCCACGCCGCGGGCGGCGGCCAAGGTAGTCGGATCGAAGCTCGACACCAGGGGCCGCGGCCGACCCCGCGGCCAGCACCGGCCGAGCACAACCATCACGGTGCGGCCGGCTTCCTCCCGCCGGCGAGGATCGGGTTTGATCTCCACACAGGCGCCGAGGCCGAGTCCGGCGACAAGCGCGATGGCCTCCTCCAGGCTCGGCACCCGCTCATCCGCATAGTCCGGCGCGAACCAGGAGCCGGCGTCGAGCGCGCGGACTGCCTCGAAGCTCGCCTCGGCGACCGGCCCGCGGCCGTCGGTGGTGCGGTCGAGCGCCGCGTCGTGAATCACAACGGGGCGCCCGTCCGCGGTGAGTCGGACGTCGAACTCGACCCACTCGAGGCCCAGCTCGGCCGCCTTGCGGAACCCGGCCAGGGTGTTTTCCGGCGCCCGCGCCGCGACGCCCCGGTGGCCGATGATTCTCGGAAGCCGCACGTCCCTAGCGAGATGGCGCCAGCCCGAGGAGGCGCCGCGTGGCGGGCTCCAGCCCGCCCCGGCGTCGATGCGCAACCGGGCTCAAGGCCGGCGCTAGGGGGCCGCTTTCGCCGCGCCCATTTGCCCGCTCAGGTCCTCGCCCGTGCCCTGGTCGACGGCGCGCATGCTGAGCCTCACCTTGCCGCGGTCGTCCAGGGCCAGGACCTTGACCTTGACCACATCGCCGACCTTGACCACATCGGTGACCTTCTGGGTCCGGCTCGGCGCCAGCTCGCTGATGTGGACGAGTCCGTCCCGCGCCCCCAGGAAGTTCACGAAGGCGCCGAAATCCAAGGTTTTCACCACCTTACCGGTGTAGATGCTCCCGATCTCGGGCTCGGCGACGATGTTGCGGATCCACTCGACGGCGGCCTGGCCGGCGCGGTCGTCGACCGCCGCCACCTTGATGGTGCCGTCGTCCTCAACGTCGATCTTGGCGCCGGTGACCTCGACGATCTCGCGAATCACCTTGCCGCCGGAGCCGATCACCTCCCGGATCTTGTCCTTCGGAATGGTAAAGGTGGTGATCCTGGGCGCGTGCTGGCTGATCGTCTCGCGGGCACCGGCGAGCGCCTTGTTCATCTCGCCCAGGATATGGAGGCGCCCCTCGCGTGCCTGGGCCAGGGCGACGGCCATGATCTCCTCGGTAATGCTGGTGATCTTGATGTCCATCTGGAGCGCGGTGAGGCCCCGTTCGGTGCCGGCCACCTTGAAGTCCATGTCGCCCAGATGGTCCTCGTCCCCGAGGATATCCGACAGCACCGCATAGCCGTCCTCTTCCTTGATCAGGCCCATGGCGATGCCGGCGACCGGACTTTTGATCGGCACGCCCGCGTCCATCAGCGACAGCGAGGCCCCGCAAACCGTCGCCATCGACGAGGAGCCATTCGATTCGGTGATCTCCGAGACGACGCGGATCGTGTAGGGGAACTCTTCCTTGGTCGGCAGCAAGGGATGGATCGTCCGCCAGGCGAGCTTGCCGTGGCCGACTTCGCGACGACCGGGCGGCCCCAAGCGACGCGCTTCGCCCACCGAGTAAGGCAGGAAATTGTAATGCAGCAGGAAATGCTCGCGATATTCGCCGTGGAGCGCGTCGACGATCTGCTCGTCCTGGCCGGTGCCCAGGGTGGTCACCACCAGCGCCTGGGTCTCACCCCGCGTGAACAGGGCGCTGCCATGGGCGCGCGGCAACACACCCACCTCGCAACTGATCGGGCGGATCGTCTTGGTGTCGCGGCCATCGATGCGCCGGCCGGTCTTCATGATATTGCCGCGGACGATCTCCTTCTCAAGACTCTCCAGGATGTCCGAAACCATATCGGGATCGAGACCTTCTTCCACCAGGGGCTCAGCGACCGAAGACCTCACTTGCGAGAGCTTCTCGTGCCGAACCTGCTTGACGGTTTCGCCATAGGCGGCACGCAAGTCTTCCTCGGCCAGCGCCTTGATTCGCGCCTTTAATTCCTTCAGCTCCGCCGGCTCTTTGGGCAACTCCCACGGGTCCTTGGCGCAGGCCTCCGCCAAGTCGATGATCGCCTGAATCACCGGCTGGTACTGAGCATGGCCGAACATGACGGCGCCCAGCATGGCGTCTTCCGACAGCTCCTTGGCCTCGGATTCGACCATGAGCACCCCTTGAGCGGTCCCGGCCACCACCAGGTCGAGATCGGAGTCGGACATCTCACTCATCCGCGGGTTCAACACGTACGCACCGTTGATGTAACCGACCCGGGCGCCGCCGATCGGGCCGAGGAACGGTACGCCGGAGATGGTGAGCGCCGCGGATGCCCCGATCATGGCGACGATATCGGGATCGTTCTCCATGTCGTGGCTCAGGGTGGTGCAGATGACCTGGGTCTCGTTCTTGAACCCCGGCGCGAACAACGGTCGGACGGGCCGGTCAATGAGCCGCGAGGTGAGCGTCTCCTTCTCGCTCGGCCGGGCCTCGCGCTTGAAGAAGCCGCCGGGGATTTTCCCGGCGGCGAAGGTCTTCTCCTGGTAGTTGATGGTGAGCGGGAAAAAATCGAGGCCTGGCCGCGGCGTCTTCTCGGCGACCGCGGTGCACAAGACCACGGTCTCGCCACAGCTCGCCAGCACGGCGCCGTCGGCCTGACGGGCGAGACGGCCGGTCTCAAGGACCAGCTTGCGCCCGCCCCATTCGATTTCCCTCTTATGTATCTCAAACATGCTTTTCCTTCCTTCCGAATACAGGCTCTCGAGCGGCGATTGGGAGGTCATGGCGGCGCGTCAAACCAGCAAACCGCCGCACGCAGGATGATTCAAGCCCAAGAAGGCAAGCTACCTGCGCAGTCCAAGGCGCTTGATCAGTTGCCCATAGCGCTCGTGGTCCTTGCGTTTGAGGTAGTCGAGCAGGCGCCGGCGCTTGCCGACCATCATCAGCAGGCCGCGCCTTGAGTGATGATCCTTCTTGTGCTCGTTCAGATGTTCGGTGAGGTTGCGGATACGCTCGCTCAAAATCGCAACCTGCACATCCGGCGATCCGGTGTCGTTCTTCCCGGACGCGAATTCCTCTATGAGCTCGTGCTTTCGTTCTGCGGTAATCGACATCGCAATCGCTATTGCTACAGATGCAACACACGCACCGGACGGATCTGAAAGCCGTCGACCCGGGTCAGCGCTACCGCCTTGCCACCGAACATGGCGCAAACCACGGCACCGTCGCCGAGTTCATCGATCAACGCCCGGTCCGCCGTGCGCAACACCGGAACGGCCCGCCCGTTCTTGAGGCGGCTGGCCTCGCTCTCGGTCAAGGCCAGCGCCGGGATGCCATCCAGCGCGGTCTCGACCGGTCGCAGCTGCTCCAACACACGGGCACTATGCCCAAGCGCGCCCAGATGATCCAGCGAAATTGCGTCATCCTCGGTGAATCGGCCGACCGCGGTGCGCCTGAGCGCCGCGATGTGGCCGAGTGTTCCCAGCCTTTCCGCAAGGTCGCGGGCAAGGCTGCGCATGTAGGCACCTTTGCCGCAGCACGCTTCAAACTCGGCGTGGTCACGGTCGACGATGGCCTTGAGGTCGAGGCGGTGGATGCGCACTCGACGCGGCTCCAGCGCCACTGGCTCATCGGCCCGCGCGAGCGCATAAGCCCGTTTGCCGTTGACCTTAATCGCCGAGTAAATGGGTGGTCTCTGGAGAATGTCGCCGGTGAGCTCGGGCAGCGCCCGGCGGATTTCCGCCGCCGTGGGCCGCGCCTCAGTGGTGGCGATCACCTCGCCATCGGCGTCGTCGGTCGCGCGCGCCTCGCCCCAGCGGATGCGAAAACGGTAGGTCTTGTCGCTGTCCACGACGTAGGCCATGGTCTTGGTGGCTTCCCCCAGCGCCACCGGAAGGACGCCGGTGGCCAACGGATCCAGGGTCCCGGCATGGCCGACCTTGGCCGCGCCTGTGAGCCTGCGCACCCTGTCGACGACCGCGGCAGAGGTCATCCCCACCGGCTTGTCAATCACCAGCCAACCGCTGATCCGGCGCCGCGGGCGGCTACGCGCCATGGTCTTGCCCACGGTTGTGACCACCATCCTCGCCGCCGTCGGGATCGCGCGCAATGGCAGGACGACGCAACAGGCCTTCGATCCGGTCGGCATACTCAAAGGTGGTATCGGCCTTGAAGTCGAGCTCGGGCACGAACCTCAGTTGCACCAATTTGGCGATCTGCCCGCGCAGATAGGGCGCGGCGCGGCCGAGCGCCTTGACGGTCCGCTCAACCTCGTCGCCGCCCAACGGGATGACGAAGGCGGTGGCATGCTGCAGATTAGGGCTCATACGCACCTCGGTCACGGTGATCGACAAGTTTTGCAACTCGGGATCGCGCAGGGTGCCACGCGCCAGAATACGCGCCAACGCGTGGCGAATCTCCTCGCCGACCCGCAGCGGACGCTGGCTGGAGAGCTTGCCGCGATGTTCTCTCATGCAATTCTCGACAGTTTTGGGTGCCGGTCGAACGCTCGTGACAGGGGGAGGGCGGCGTGCCCCCGAGCCGGTTCGAGGAGTCGGGTGCGATGCGCGGCATTTGGGCCACAGGCCAGCGGCGAAGAGAACCCCGTGGGACCGCTGTAAGGGCAACCCGGCGCCACGGATTCATTTCACCTCCGCCTCACTTCCGCCCGCCTCTTGAAATAGGCTCTAGAGCGTGCGGGCAACCTCCTCTTCCTCGTAGCACTCAACGATGTCGCCGTTCTGGATGTCCTGATGGTTCTCGAAGGCCATGCCGCACTCAAAACCTTTCTTGATTTCCTTGACCTCATCCTTGTGGTGCTTGAGGCTCTTGAGGCTGCCCTGGTAAATGACGACGTTGTCGCGCAACAGGCGGATCGCGGCGCCGCGCCTCACCAAACCCTCCGTTACCTTGCACCCAGCAACCTTGCCGGTCTTGCTAACGTCGAAGACCTGGTGGACCTCGGCGTTGCCGAGGAACGTCTCCCGCACCATGGGCTCGAGCATGCCGGAGAGCAGGACCTTCACGTCATCTATGATGTTATAAATGACCGAATAGTAACGGATATCGACGTTATCGCGGCGCGCCAACACGCGGGCCTGGGGATTGGCGCGCACGTTGAATCCGATGATCAGGCCTTCCGAGGCCTTGGCAAGCGCCACGTCGGATTCGTTGATGCCGCCGACGCCCGAATGCAGGACCCTGACCGATACCTCCTCGGTGGACAGCTTCACGATCGCCCCGACGATGGCCTCGGCCGAGCCCCGGACGTCGGTCTTGACGACCACCGACAGCTCTTTCATCTCGCCGGCGGCGATCTTAGAGAACATCTGTTCGACCGTGCCGCGCGCGCGCGCGGTTACGCGAGCCCCGCGCAGCTTGCGTCGACGGAAATCGGTGATCTCGCGGGCCCGGCCTTCATCGTCCACGACCACGGAGTCGTCGCCCGCCGACGGCGCACCGTTGAGGCCGAACACCTCCACCGGGGTGCTGGGACCAGCCGTCGTGACCTTGTTGCCCTTGTCGTCCATGAGCCCGCGGACCCGCCCCCATTCGCTGCCGGCGATGAGGATGTCACCGACGCGGAGCGTGCCGCGTTGAACCAACACGGTGGCGACAGGGCCCCGGCCGCGCTCGAGCCGGGATTCGATGACGACGCCTTGGGCCGGACGCTGGGGATTGGCCTTGAGGTCGAGGATCTCCGCCTGGAGCAGAATCGCCTCCTCCAGCTTGTCGAGATTGATGCGTTCGGTGGCCGAGACCTCGACGTTCAGCACGTCGCCGCCCATCTCTTCGACCACCACCTCGTGGTTCAGCAGCTCCTTGCGTATCCGGGCGGGGTCGGCGTCGGGTCGATCTATTTTGTTGATGGCGACGATGATCGGCACGCCCGCTGCTTTGGCGTGGTTGATGGCCTCGACGGCCTGCGGCTGGATACCGTCATCGGCGGCCACGACCAACACCACAACGTCCGTGACCTTCGCCCCCCGCGCGCGCATGGCAGTAAACGCCTCGTGCCCCGGCGTGTCGAGGAAGGTGAGGCGTTGGCCGGACGAGAGCTGGGCCTGGTAGGCGCCGATGTGCTGGGTGATGCCCCCGGCCTCGCGGCTGACGACGTCGGTTTCCCTAAGCGCGTCCAGAAGCGATGTCTTGCCGTGGTCAACATGGCCCATGACCGTAACCACCGGCGCCCGCGGCTCAAGCGAGGCCTCCTCGTCCGGCTCGCCCTCGAGGCCGATCTCGACATCGGATTCCGCGACCCGTTTGACGTTGTGGCCGAATTCGGCCACCGCCAGTTCCGCCGTGTCGCCGTCGATGGCCTCGTTGATGGTCGCCATGACGCCCATCTTCATCAGCACCTTGACCACGTCGGCGACGCGCTCGGCCATGCGGTTCGCCAGTTCTTGGACGGTGATGGACTCGGGCACGATCACGTCGCGGACGACCTTCCGCGTCTCTTGCTGGGCTTCCTTCGCCCGCTGCCGCTCCCGCTCGCGCGCGCGCCGCACCGAGGCCAAGCTGCGGATCCGTTCGTCCTCCTCCGCGCTGAGCGCCTGAACGATGGTGAGCTTGCCGGCCCGGCGGCGAGCTTCGACGCGGCGCACCGACGGCGCGTGACGGCGCACCTCGGCACGACTGCGCCGACCGCGCAGAGCGGCCGAGTCCCCCTCGCCCTCGGATGGCTTGGCCCTGGCCTTGGCGGAGGCCTTCTGATCGGTGACGGCCGCTTCGGGCTCACCCGCCCGGCGCCTAGCCGGTTCTTCCTCAGCCTTCCTTCGCGCCTCATCATCGGCGCGTCGGCGCGCTTCCTGCTCGACGCGCCGGCGGACCTCCTCCTCGGCCTTGCGCCGCACCTCCTCCTCGGCGGCCTGACGCTCCTCCTCCAGGCGGCGGGCGGTTTCCGCTTCGAACCGCTGGCGCGCCTCGTCGTCATCCTCGATCGCGCCCCGCAATGCGCGGACACGAGCCGCCTTTTCCTCCGCCGTCAGGGCTTTGACCACGCCGGTCCTTTGAATCCCGGGGACAGCTCCTGCCGCCCCGGCGGCGCCTTCGGCCCCCGCATAGTCGCCCAACTGCCGGGAAGGGTGCGCGCTCACTTCGGCCATGTCGCCGCCAGCGCCCGGCGCGAAGGTGCGCTTGCGCTTGATCTCCACCGTCACGGCCTTGGAGCGTCCGTGGGGGAATCTCTGGCGGACCTGTCCGCTCTGGACCGTTTTCTTAAGCTCCAGCCGGCCGGGTCGAGACAGCCCTGAAGGCTTCTCTTCGCCCTTTTCAGTCGTCTCCGTCATATCAAGCGCGAGTCTTCAATTCCCCACCATCCTGCCTATCTCGGCAAAGGGTCCTGTCGGTTGCCGACAGCACGCACCGCCTCCGGTGCCTCTGCTGTCGCGCCGCGGAATTCGGCGAGGCGCGAGGCCTCCCGTACCAGGCGCTCGACCAACCGGCCCGGCGCCACTGCGACATGCACGGCGCGCTCGCGCCCCAGCGCCAAACCCAGTTCAGTACCGCTAAACACCTCGATCAGCGCCAACCGAGGCGCCAGCGCGCGCAGCTTGGAACGGCCCCCGGCGGCGCCGTCCGCGGCCGTCAGCAGGAGCCCGGCCCGGCCCTCGCGGAGCCACCCGCGAACAGACTCGAACCCCGTCACGGCCTGACCGGCCCGCCGTGCCAGACCGAGAATGTCCAGGCAACGGCGCAACAGAAGGTGCTCCACCCGGTCAGCAAGACCGACCGGGGCACGGGCCGGCGACCGCGCAGCCCTAGCGAAAAGCTTCCTGGCGCAGGCGGTCTCTACTATATCCCGCCGCGCGCTCAACCACAAACCCCGCCCCGGCAGGGTTTCCTCGATATCCGGCACAATGCGGCCATCAGGCCCGACGACGAATCGAATGAGATCATCCTTCGGTCGAACCTCGCCGCTGACGATGCAGCGTCTCACGGGTCCGCCCATCTCCTGGGTAACACCGCCAGCGTCCCCCGGCATCCGCCGCCGCATCCGGCCACCTTTCGCCTCCAAGCCGCCCACGGCCACGGTTATGCCTTCTCCGCCGGAATCTCGCCCTCGTCCCCGGCGGGCGGCGCTTCGGCGGCGTCTTTTTCCTGCCCGCCCTCGTCCCCGGCGGGCGGCGCTTCGGCGGCGTCTTTTTCCTGCCCGCCCTCGTCGTCGGCGGGCGGCGCTTCGGCGGCGTCTTCTTCCTGCCCGCCCTCGTCCCCGGCGGGCGGCGCTTCGGCGGCGACTTCTTCCTGCCCGCCCTCGTCCCCGGCGGGCGGCGCTTCGGCGGCGACTTCT
>JACZXZ010000042.1 GCA_022571365.1 Pseudomonadota bacterium
CAGGTCGACACGGGCGAAAGTCCGTGCGCTGCGGCTAAGGCTACGCCGCTGTTACGCGAGCCGCAAGCTGGCCACGCCTCATGCGGCGCGCTCAGTGAACCCTGTCGTGCTTGCCCGGCGGCCCCTTATCCAGCAGCTCCTCAACCGCTTTCAGTACCCTCAACCACACGGCCCGACCGTCTATGTCGCCCTTGTCGAGTTGCTCGTCCACCCGCATGGCGGCATGGATCGCCGCTTTGTCGTCCCGCTGCAGACCGGTCAGTTCCCGGGCATGACCAAGCCCTCGGGCGGCAGTCAACCCTCGGCGAGAGTCAGATTGAAGGTTCCGGTGCGGACGCCGTCGGCCCTCATGGTGTCGAACGCGACTTCGAGCACTGCCCGCTGCTTCGGCGACAGCGGCGCCAACAGCCGGTCCTTGTCGTTGAGCGGGTGGCCGGCGAAATACATCTGCGTGGTCAGCGACGGATTGAACGCGGCGTGCGCCTTGAAATGGATGTGGGGCGGTCGAATCCAGTCGCCAATCGCCAGATAGGACCCAGGAATGATCGTCACAAAGCGATAAGCGCCATCCTTGTCGGTGGCGAACCGGGCGTAGCCCTGGAAGTTAGGGTCCAGCGGGCGGCCTCTGGGCTCATCCAGCGGGTGATTGTAGCGGCCATGAAGATTGGCCTGCCACACTTCGACTACGCAGTCCGGCACCGGCTGGCACTTGGCATCGCGCACGCGGCCGGTCACCTCGATCACCTCGCCCTCGGCGCGGCCGGATCTGCCGGACACGTGGGTCAGGTCCCAATCCTGGTCTTGGACGGCGACAGGATAGAAGGGGCCTTCGATCTGATGTGGCGTCAGCGAACAGGCGGCCTTCGCCGCCCGACCGGCGGCCAGCGTCGCCGCCCCCACCGTTAGGCCGATGAGCAGGCTGCGGCGGGAGAGGCCTCGCGCTGAACACCGCCGGGACCCGTCGGTTTCCTGTTTGTCGGTCATTGTTGCATTCCTTCTCCTGAGCCGACATTACCCAGATGATCCATCGGTTGCACGGAGATCCACACATAGCGCCGGCCGAGTCCATCCGACGACGTCTTCCCGCCTCAATTCGTTCTCGTGCCGCCAAGCAGTTGGCACCATTGACTCTGGTGCCTTACTGCACCCTCACGCCGGGGGGCGCCCTCAGCGCGTGAAACGACCATTGGGCAGGGTTTCCCATCGCCATATCAGCCCGATAAAGGGCGGAGCGCGATCTACCGTACCGATTTAGGGCCGAATTCGTGCCGGTACGCCCTTTGTGCTACCCTTGTCGGCGATTGGGAGGAGCCATCTGGGGAATCCCGGTTAAGGACCATATTCCATGTGTGGCCGACAACCCCCAAACCGGAGAGAAATTATGTTTATCGCCATGAACCGCTTTCGCATCGTCAAGGGCAAGGAGACCGAGTTCGAGCGCATCTGGGCGGAGCGGGACAGCCATCTCGACGGGGTTCCGGGGTTCAAGAAATTCGACCTGCTGCGCGGCCCCGAGGCGGAAGACCACACGCTGTACGCTTCCCATTCCGTCTGGCAGAGCAGACGGCATTTCGAGGATTGGACGAAATCGGAAGCCTTCCGCAAGGCCCACGCCAATGCGGGAAGCGCGAAAGACATCTATCAAGGCCACCCTATGTTCGAAGGCTTCGAGGCGGTGCCCATGAAGCCCGGAGGCCGATAATTCCGGTTGATTAACTGTCCGTCAGTTTTGAGCCCCGTACACGCGTGGAAACGCCGCGCATGCTACCAGGTTAGCACCAAAGCCCTTCCGTATCCCAATCGAGAACAAGCGTAATTTCCTCGATGTGAGCGCCGACATCATGGAGCACGTCGATCCGGTCTTCTACGGTGACCCCAAGACGGCGGCTATGAAGGTGCTTGGGAATTTGTAGCCTGCGATCGAGGCGACAAAGCCAGCTCATCAATCGCTTAGGTCATGGGCCCGACAAGGGACATTGCCGGTCGCGAAAACCGCTTGCCTGACCAGCTTCTCTCGAAGCGTCGTCAATGACCAGTGCTTCACTTCCTTCGGTAAGCCAAAGTCCGCTTCTGGCTATGAGCGGACCTTCGTCAAACTGAGACACTACCGCGAGGCTTGATCGGCCCAGGACCTGCCGCTAGTCTCGACATTCCCCACCACGCCCCACATCCGCTCCATCAGGGCGCGCCATGGACATCCGCGACGGCTTCAACGGCACCATCGGCAACACCCCCTTGATCCGGCTCAACCGGGCCTCCGAGATGACCGGCTGCGAGATCCTCGGCAAGGCCGAGTTCCTCAATCCCGGATGCTCGGTCAAGGACCGCGCGGCGCTCTTCATCATCCAGGATGCCGAGGACCGCGGCGTGCTCCGGCCCGGCGGCGTCGTCATCGAAGGCACGGCGGGAAACACCGGCATCGGCCTGGCGCTGGTCGGCAACACCCGAGGCTACCGCACGGTGATCGTGATTCCCGACGACCAGTCCCGGGAGAAGCTGGATTTTCTCCGCCTCATCGGCGCCGAGGTGCGCGAAGTGCCCCCCGTGCCCTATAAAGACCCCAACAATTACGTCCACGTCTCCGAGCGCCTGGCCAAGGAGCTCGGCGAAACCGAGCCGAACGGGGCTCTTTGGGCCAACCAGTGGGACAACTTGGCCAACCGCAACGGCCACATGCAGACGACCGGCCCTGAGATTTGGGAGCAAACCGACGGCAAGGTCGACGGCTTCATCTGCTCCGTGGGCACCGGGGGTACGCTGGCCGGTGTCGGCATGGCGCTCAAGGAGCGCAACAAGAAAGTCGTCATCGCCCTGGCCGACCCCATGGGCGCCGCCCTTTACCACTACTACAAGCATGGCGAGCTCAAGGCCGAGGGGAGCTCGATCACCGAGGGGATCGGCCAGGGCCGGATCACCAAGAACCTGGAAGGCGCGCCTGTCGACGAGGCCTATCAGATCCCCGATGAGGAGGCCATTCCCGTCATTTTCGATCTCTTGGAGCACGAAGGCCTGTGTCTCGGCGGCTCCAGCGGCATCAACATCGCCGGCGCCATCCGCCTGGCCAAGGACATGGGCCCCGGCCATATCATCGTCACCATCCTCGCCGACTATGGCACGCGGTACCAGGGCAAGCTTTTCAACCCGACCTTCCTGCGCGAGAAGGGCCTGCCGGTGCCGGCTTGGCTGGAGGAAAAACAGAGGGCCCGCGGATGACCTACGCCAATCCCGATGCCCTGGTCAGCACCGAATGGCTGGCCGCCCACCTCGAGGCGCCCGATGTCCGCGTCGTCGACGCCTCGCGACCCCTGTCGACGGAGGACCGCGACGCACGCGCCGCGTACGAAGCCCGGCACATCCCCGGCGCCGTATTCTTCGACATCGACGAGATCGCCGACAGCGAGAACTCCCTGCCCCATATGCTGCCGAGCCCGGAGAAGTTCGCGTCCCTGGTCGGCCGGCTGGGCCTGGGCGACGGCCACCGCATCATCGCCTACGACAGCGCCGGGCTGTACAGCGCCGGCCGGGCATGGTGGATGTTCCGCGTCTTCGGCCACGACGACATCGCCGTGCTCGACGGCGGCCTGCCGAAATGGCTGCGCGAGGGACGCCCGACGGAAAGCGGCAAGCCGATGCCGGGCGAGCGCAAATTCACTTCAAGCATGAACACGCTTCTCGTACGCGACCTCGATCACATGAAGGAGAACCTCGAGAGCCGCCGCGAGCAGGTCCTCGACTCCCGCCCGGCCGGCCGCTTCGCCGGCACCGAGCCGGAGCCGCGGCCCGGGCTCAGGTCGGGCCACATTCCGGGGAGCCTCAACCTGCCCTACACCGATATCCTCGACCCGGACACCGGAACGCTCCGCTCCGCCGACGCGCTCCGGGCCCGCGTCACCGCGGCCGGCATCGATCTTGACAAGCCCGTGATCACAACCTGCGGCACGGGCGTGACCGCGGCGGCGCTGGCCCTCGCCCTCCACCTGCTGGGCCACGGCGATGCCGCGGTCTATGACGGCTCCTGGACCGAATGGGGCGGCCGCGACGACACCCCGGTCGAGACCTGAGAGGCGCGCCCGCAGCCCATGCCCGGCCCGAGGTCGAGGGCGAGGGGTCGGCGGGCGAAGCGAAGATAATCCACGGCGCGACGGTGCCATTCATGCCCCGCCCGATGGCGCAAATGCCGGTCGACGCGGCGCGTGCCGGCCCGGAGCGCCGACCTCTCCGAGTATCAATTCACTGACAGGCCCGCATGGGAGAGGCTAAAGAGTCCCTTGGCCGGCGGCTCCCGCGCCGAGCCCTCAGACCCGTGATCCCGGGCGGGCGCGCGGGCCGGCCCACGAACGCGAGTCGTGACCTGCACGCCGTATCTACCCCGGCAGGCGGGGCGGGTCTCATGCCTGCATTCGGATGGCCGGCGCCGGGCAAGAACGCGCCAGGCGGCACATTGGGCAGAGGCTCAAGGGCCTGATCCCGTCCCATGTGATCACGACCGGCCGAGCCCGGATCGGGGTCGGCTGAAGGTTGTTGTCGGGTGGGCTTGGCCGCCGGTTCGTGCTAACGTCGCGGGGAGTTAATTGAAGCCCAGCCGGGAAGTACCGGATAAACGAGAGGATAGCAAAGAGGATAGAAAATGGTTTTATCGAGCAGCCTCGGCTTCCCGCGCATCGGCGCAAAACGCGAACTGAAATTCGCCCTGGAAAGCTACTGGGCCGGGAAGAGCGACGCCGACGCGCTGCTCGAGACGGCGGCCGAGCTCAGGCGGCAAAACTGGGAATTTCAAAAAGCCGCGGGGATCGATCACATCCCGTCAGGCGATTTCTCGCTTTACGACCATGTGTTGGACACCATCGCGATGGTCGGCGCGGTGCCGGCCCGCTACGCCTGGACCGGGGACAGGGTGGGCCTGGACACCTATTTCGCCATGGCGCGCGGCGCCCAGACCGGGAGCCTGGACGTTCCGGCGATGGAAATGACGAAGTGGCTCGACACCAATTATCACTACCTCGTCCCCGAATTCGACTCCGATCAGGCGTTTCGGCTGTCCTCCACCAAGCCGGTCGACGAGTTTCTCGAAGCCAAGGCGCTCGGCATAGCCACCCGTCCGGTCCTCCTCGGCCCGGTCACGTTCCTCTTGCTGGGTAAATTCCACGACGGGAAGACCGAGCCGCTGTCCCTGCTCGACCGCATCCTGCCGGTGTATGAAGAGGTGCTCGGACGCCTGGCCGCCGCGGGCGCCGAGTGGGTGCAGCTCGACGAGCCCTGCCTCGTACTGGACCTGGAAGAGGCGGCCCAAACCGCCCTGGCGCCGGCTTACGACCGTCTTTCGAAAGCGGCGGGCGGGACCAAGCTCCTGGTGGCCAGCTATTACGAAGGGCTGGGAAGCAACCTGCCGACGGCGGCCTCCCTGCCCGTGGACGCCCTGCACGTCGATCTGGTCCGCGCGCCCGACCAGCTGGACGCGCTGATCGACGCCGCGCCGGAACGGCTGATGCTCTCGCTCGGCGTCATAGACGGGCGCAACGTCTGGCGGGCCGACCTCGACAGCGCCCTCTCGACGCTTGCCAAGGCCGCCGAGAAGGTGGGGCGCGAACGGTTGATGGTGGCGCCGTCCTGCTCGCTTTTCCACACCCCGGTCGACCTCGACTTGGAAAGCGCGCTGGACGCGGAGCTCCGGGGCTGGCTCGCCTTCGCCCGGCAGAAGGTCCGGGAGATCGTCGTGCTGGCCAAGGCGTTGGATGCCGGCCGCGCCGCCGTCACGCAAGACTTCGCCGCCAGCGCCAAGGCGGTCAAATCCCGTGCCTCCTCGCCCCGGATTCACGACGCGGCCGTCGAGCAACGCGTGGCGAGCATAACCCCGGAGATGACCCGCCGTCCCGCCCCATACGGGGAGCGTCGCGAGCGGCAGCGGGACATCCTGCCCCTGCCGCTGTTCCCGACCACCACCATCGGATCGTTCCCGCAGACCGCCGAGGTCCGCAAGGCGCGCGCCGCCTTCAGGCGCGGCGAATGGGCGACCGAGGACTACGAGGCGTTCGTCAGGAAACAAATCGAAGAGTCGGTGCGGTGGCAGGAGGAGATCGGCCTCGACGTGCTGGTCCATGGCGAGTTCGAGCGTAACGACATGGTTCAGTATTTCGGCGAACAGCTCTCGGGCTTCGCCCTCACCCAGCATGGCTGGGTGCAGTCCTATGGCTCGCGCTACATCAAGCCCCCGATCATCTACGGCAACGTATCGCGCCCCAAACCCATGACCGTGAAATGGAGCCGGCATGCGCAGTCGCTCACCGACAAACCGGTTAAAGGCATGCTGACCGGACCGGTGACCATATTGCAGTGGTCGTTCGTGCGCGACGATCAGCCGCGCGAGGACACCTGTCGCCAAATCGCGCTCGCGATCCGGGACGAGGTTCAGGATCTGGAAGCGGCCGGCATCCGCATCATTCAGATCGACGAGCCGGCGTTTCGCGAGGGGGTGCCCCTGCACCGGGCAGACTGGCCGGCTTACCTGGCCTGGGCGGTGGAATGCTTCCGCCTCGCCTCGTCCGGCGTGAGGGACGAAACCCAGATCCACTCCCACATGTGCTATTGCGAATTCAACGACATCATCGAGTCCATCGGCGCCCTCGACGCCGACGTGATTTACATCGAGAGCGCCCGATCCCAGATGGAATTGCTGGACGCCTTCACCGACTACCGCTACCCGAACGGGATCGGTCCCGGCATCTACGACATTCACGCCCCCCGGGTTCCCAGCGTGGAGGAGGTGGAAGGCCTGCTCCACAAAGCCTGCGCGCGCCTGTCGCCCGAGCAAATCTGGGTCAATCCCGACTGCGGCCTCAAAACCCGTGGTTGGGAGGAGGTTCGCCCCGCCCTGGCGAATCTGGTGGAGGCGGCGCGACGGCTCCGGGCCGAGGTATCCAGTCAATAGGTGTTTCGTCCTCACATGGGACTACGCGGCGAGGGACTACGCGGCAAGCCCAACCGGGAGGATCGGCCCACAAGGCTTGATCAAGAGGTCCCCGGCTTGGTTATCCCATGACTGTGATCGCCGATCGCCCGCCACCCGTCGGATCCGACCGGGGCGCGGGTGACGGCGCCAACCGATCATCCCGGACCCTATCCCCGCCTGATACTTGAAAGAGCGATGAAGCCAGGGAAGCGATGAAAAAAGACACCCTACTTGCCCACGCCGGCCGCGATCCCGAGGCCAACTACGGCATCATCAACCCGCCGGTCTACCACGCCTCGACCGTCGTCTTTCCCACCCTGGCGGCGTTGGAGGAGTCCGAGAAAGACCCGTTCACGGGAGTCACTTACGGGCGCTTCGGCACGCCCACCACCTTCGCCCTCGAGGAGGCGGTGGCGGCGCTGGAGGGCGGCTACCGGGCCGTCGCGGTCCCCTCCGGCCTGGCCGCTATCGCCGCTTCGCTCATAGCGTTCGCGGGCGCCGGCGATCACGTCCTGGTGGCCGACAACGTGTACGGCCCCACGCGCCAGCGCGTATGCGACCTGATCCTCGCGCGCATGGGCGTCGAGGTCACCTATTACGACCCCTTGGTCGGCGCCGACATCGCCCGGTTGATGCGCGACAACACCCGGGTGGTGTTCCTGGAATCGCCGGGCTCGCTGACCTTCGAGCTGCAGGACGTGCCCGCCATCGCCGCCGCCGCCAAGGCCCGGGGCGCGGTCGTGGTGATGGACAACACCTGGGCGACGCCGCTCTACTTCAAGCCGCTGGCCCACGGCGTCGACATCTCGATCCAGGCGGCGACCAAATACATCGTCGGCCACGCCGACGCCATGCTGGGCGTGATCACCACCACCGAGGAGCACTTCCAGACCGTGAAGAGGATGGCGCACGCGCTCGGCCACGCCGCCGCGCCGGACGACTGCTACCTGGCCCTGCGCGGGCTGCGCACGCTCGCGGTCCGGCTCGCCCGCCACCAAGAGACCGGCCTTGCGCTCGCGCGGTGGCTCGAAGGCCGCCCGGAGGTGGCCCGCGTCCTGCACCCGGCCCTGCCCGACGATCCCGGCCACAGCCTCTGGAAACGCGACTTCACCGGCGCCTGCGGCTTGTTCAGCATCGTCTTAAAGGACTTTCCCAAAAGCGCCGTGGCGGCCATGCTCGACGGCCTCGAGTTGTTCGCCATGGGATTCAGTTGGGGCGGTTACGAGAGCCTGATCCTGCTGGTCTACCCGGAGGCGGTGCGCTCGGCCGTGCCGTGGACCGCGTCCGGCCCCACCTTGCGCCTCCACGCCGGTCTCGAGGACGTACAAGACCTGACCGCCGACCTGGAGCGCGGATTCGAACGGCTCGCCGCGGCCGCTTAAGCGTGGCGCGGACGCCTAGGCATGGGCGCGGACGGCTTGCGCGCGGCACGGCCGCCATAGAGGCTAATGCAAAATATCAGATATCCTATAGAACATACTGATTTAAATAGGTAAATAGAGTATCAAACATGTCGAAAGACGCCCCGGCGGCCATCGCGGAAGTGCTCACGGCCGTCGCCTTCGACGCCGACGGATTGGTGCCGGTCATCGCCCAGCAGCACGACACCGGCGAGGTGCTGATGATGGCGTGGATGAACCGGGAAGCCATCGCCGAGACTCTGCGCACCGGCCAGGCGTGCTACTGGTCCCGTTCGCGCAACCGGCTGTGGCGCAAGGGAGAAAAATCGGGCCAGAGCCAGAGGCTGGTCGAGCTCCGCATCGACTGCGACAACGACACCGTGCTGCTGCTCGTCGACCAGACGGGCGTCGCCTGCCACACCGGCCGCCGCAGCTGCTTCTTCCGGGCCGTGCGCGACGGCCGGCTGGAGATCATCAGCGAGGTCGAGATCGATCCCGAGACCCTGTACGAGGACTAGGGCCGAAGCGGCCAAGCCCAAGACCAGCGCCGGCGGAACAAAAACCGGCCGAAAGTTTGAAAGCCACCGGCGCACCGGTGCCCGAAAGTTTGAAAATTGGCGCGCCCTGGAGGACTCGAACCTCCGACCTACGGCTTAGAAGGCCGTTGCTCTATCCAGCTGAGCTAAGGGCGCGCGCGGATTGGATCTTGCCGGTCCTACGGTACCACATTGCCGGCGAAACCCAAGCGGCTGATGCGGGCGGGCGAGGCGCCGGAGAACCCGGAGTCCCTAGTCTTTCAATAAATTTGTTGACTCAATAAGCCCGCACGAACTGACATTCCTCCCATGTACGACCTCAACGCCCCGTTATGGGGAGCACTCGCCGCCCTGGGATGGGGAATCGCTGACTTCCTCGCCCGCTACGCGAGCCGCGCTGTCGGTGCGCCCAGATCTCTCCTTGGTATGCTCGTCGTTAGCGCCATTGCATTGACTCTTCTGGTCAGCGCCCTAGAACTGAATTGGATCATCAGCTTCTGGAGCGGACTGTCGGCTGCGGCGAGCGGTCTAGGGATAGCTGCAGCAACTTTGATTCTCTACTGGGCGCTGGCACGCGGACCGGTAAGCGTCGTCGCCCCCGTCTGCGCCAGCTGGCCCGCGTTCAATCTCCTCTTCGAGATCATCGCTGGCGGACGGCCAACACCGCTTCAATGGGCGGCGGCAGGAAGTATTTTCGTCGGCGTTGTGTGCGTTGCTCGCGCCAGCGAATCCTTTGCCGAGAATCCGCAATACTCGCGGGACTCATTGAGGCTGACGATCGGTTCCTGTGTCCTCGTAGCTTTCGTGTTTGCGCTGTCATTTGTCGGTCTGAAATACGCGGCGCAACAGATGGGCGGACTGCAGGCCGTCGTCATAGGGCGCTGGATCGGCGTCGCCGCGATCGTCATATACCTTCTGGCTAACCGCAAATTTACATTCGAATCCTTCCCGCTCTCTTGGTGGCCCGTAATTGCAGTGATAGGGCTGCTTGATATAGGCGCGTATATCGCTCTCACTACCGGAATCCAGCTCCCCGACGGCGTATTCACGGTTGTCGTCGCTTCGACCTTCAGCGTCATCACCGTGTTGCTCGCGCGCTTCATTCTCAGGGAGTCTATGACGATGTTCCAATGGAGCGGCATCGCGCTCGTGGTCGCGGGCGCCGTAGTCCTTTCAGCTTTCTAATATCCGGCGCCCTCGGCTCGATTTCATTCGGCGGCAAGCCATGGGCCAGCCGGCCCCTCGAATCCGTCCCTCGAAACGGGTCTCCCGCAACCGGCCACGGGCCCATGGTTCGAGCCTTCGCAGCGCGATCTCACCGCATTAACCCGGATATTTCATAAGCCTGCCGGGAGTGGGATGGGATGGGGACGGACGGCGGTTTTGGCGCGGCCGGAGGACCCGGAGGACCCGGAGTCCTTGTCTTTTACCGTAAACCCCGCTCTTATCTTTGGCGTAATTTTTGGCGTAATCTTTGCCGTAAAACTCCCGGTCGGCGGGGGCGCTGTTCCCCGCCGATCGCGCCGCTTCCCGGGCCCGCCCGGCGGCGCTCAGTCGACGCGGTCCCAGCGGAAGTTGTCGACATAATTCTTCGGGCGCGCCTTGCGGACCCTGGGTGCCTGGACCGTGTAGTCGAAGCCTTGCCGTTCGGCGTAGGCGATGGCTTCTTCCTTCGTGCCGAAGTGCAATCTCACCTGCTGGCCGGTATCGGCCGAGCTGGTCCAACCCATCAGAGGGTCGAGCTCCTTGGGCGCCTGAGGCTCGAACTCCAGCACCCATTTGCGGGTGCCCGCGCGTCCCGACTGCATGGCCGTCTTGGCCGGTTGGTAGATCCGCGCCGGCATGCAAAAAACCTCCGGGTCCTGCGGGTTTCGACTGGTCGGGGCGCCCGGATTTGAACCGGGGGCCTCCTGCTCCCAAAGCAGGTGCGCTACCAGGCTGCGCTACGCCCCGTCGGAGCAGAAACTAAGAATATCGAGGGGATTTGGCAAGGCCGCCAAAACAGCGAAATGGGAAAATTCGGGAACAAACGGGAAAATTTGCGCCTTCCTACGTCACACTCGGTGGCCGCTTCAAGGCCGCACTCGCCCCCCGCCGGCCTTCCGCTCCGCCGCGCCATCGGGCAAGATAGCGCCTCGGGGCCGTCCCGAGGCTCTTGAAGCCGCGCTTTACTAAGCCGCACTTCATTCGGAGGAATTGCCGGTGTCGACCCGCACCCTTGCGCTTACCGACGAAATCTACCGCTACCTGCTCGAGATGTCCCTGCGCGAGCCCGAGTCCATGCGCCGGTTGCGGGCCGAAACGGCGCGGATGGAATGGGCCCGAATGCAGATCGCCCCGGAGCAGGCCCAGTTCATGGCTCTGCTGGTCGAGCTCATGGGCGCGCGCAGGGCCCTGGAGATCGGCACCTTCACCGGCTACAGCGCGCTTGCCGTCGCGCTCGCGCTGCCGCCCGAGGGCCGCCTGATCACCTGCGACATCAGCGAGGAATGGACCGCCGTCGCCCGCCGCCACTGGGAGGACGCCGGCGTCGCCGATAAGATCGACCTGCGCCTGGGCCCGGCGTTGGAGACGCTGGACGCCCTGATCGACGGCGGCGAGGCCGGCAGCTTCGACTTCGCCTTCATCGACGCCGACAAGGAGGCCTACGAGGAATATTACGAGCGAACGCTGACCTTGCTCAGGCCGGGCGGGTTGGTCACCGTGGACAACGTGCTGTGGTCGGGCTCCGTCGTCGATCCGTCCAGGCAGGACGCGGACACAGAAGCGATCCGCGCCTTCAACGCGAAACTGCGCACCGACGGGCGCGTGAGCCTGAGCCTGGTGCCGATCGGCGACGGGCTCACCCTGGCCCGCAAGAAGGGCTGAACGAGAAGGGAGGAAGGTTGCGTGATTCGATGGAGAATCCAGGACGGCGAAGCTAAACCCAATCCTAGTTGAGTCGCAGTCCGCGGACCGCCCAAGTCCAGCGCGGCTTTCGGTGATGTACCTTCACCGAAAACCCGGCGGACAGGCCGCGCTCAGCAAGGGATTTGGGCGATTCCGTCAATCACTATTCGTCAGACTCCGGCGGCTCGGCCGGCTGAGGCGCGAGGCGGCGGCGCCCGGGCCCCGGTTTCGGAATGCGCCCCGGATTCACGGACCGGCCTGAAACATCGGATGCACGACCCGGTCGCCCGGCATGATGCCCAGGCGCGCCGCGGTCCCCCCGTTGAGCTCGAGCACGCCCTTGACCGGCCCGGCCGAGGGGATGGTTTCGAGAGACCCCGGCACCGTGCGCTCGGCGATGTTGACGATCCGGCCCGCGCCGTCGATGAACAGCATGTCGAGCGGGATCAACGTGTTCTTCATCCACATCCCGACCGGTCGCTCCCCAGCGTAGACGAACAGCATGCCGGCATCGGGGGCCAGCGCTTCGCGGAACATAAGGCCCTGCATCCGCTGCTCCGGCGTGGTCGCCAGCTCGACCTGGAAGCGATGGCGGCCGGCCGCGCCCTCGATGGTGAGCTCGGAGGTCTCCATGGCAACGTGCCCGGCCGCCCGCGCCGGCGTCCCGCCGCAAGAAGCGGCCAGGAACAGGACCGCGAGAGCCAAGGGGATGACCGGCCGGCCCCTGAGTTTCGTCGCCATGGGCCTCACCGCCAAGGAAGACGTATAGCTGTTGCCGCGCACCGGTAAATCCCGGAGCCGATGAAAGGCGGCCGGAAGGGCATGGCCCACGAGGTAAGGCATCTCTCGCCCTCCGTCAACGGCGCGGGCGCCGGGCATCATGTCGCTTGTCAAACCCGGCCGGCAAGTCCATATTCGAGACAATCACTGGGGGGAGCCGGCGATTCGGCTGAGAGGTCTCGAGCCAGAGACGACCCCTGGAACCTGATCCGGTTCGTACCGGCGTAGGGACGAGTGAGTTCATGGATACCCCCGCCGCCCCCCTTTCCGTAACCATGCACGCGGCCCGCCTGTTCTACCGCGGGCGCCCGTTGTTCGAAGACCTGAACGTCGAGCTCGCCGGCGGCCGTTGGACCTGCCTCCTCGGGCCGAGCGGCGTCGGCTAGACTACCTGCCGGAGGAGGACTTCTCACCATGCCCCTTATGCGCGCCGCGCGCTTTTACGAAGGCAGCAAGTCTCTCCGGGTCGAAGAGGTGCCGAGGCCGGAGCCAGGCCCGGGTGAGGCGCTTGTGCGGGTTCGGGCCGCGGGCGTCTGTCACACGGAGCTGCACTTCCTGGATGGGCTGCTACCCCCCGGCAAGTCGCCTCTGGTGCTAGGTCATGAGGTGGCTGGCGTCGTTGAGGCACTGAGCGATCAAGCTCCGGGACTCCAGGTAGGCGAGCGCGTCGTCGCCTACTACTACGCACCCTGCGGGCGGTGCCGGTGCTGCCGGCGTGGCTGGGAAAATCTGTGCGCCAACCTGCGAGGTCAGCTCGGCTTCCTCACCGATGGGGGCTTCGCGGAGTACGTCGTGGTTGCGGCCGACAGCCTGGTCCCCTTGCCCGAGAGGGTGTCGTTCGAAGCCGGCGCCACGCTGGCATGCGGCGCCACGACCGCGCTACACGCGCTGCGCGAGATCGCTGGCGTCCGCCTAGGTGAAACCGTCGTGGTCTACGGGGTCGGCGGCGTCGGTCTGGCGATGGTGCAGATGGCAAAGCGGATGGGAGCCCAGGTCATTGCCGTCTCGAGGACCGCGGCCAAGCTCGAGCGCGCCGCGGCCTTGGGCGCCGACCACACCATCAACGCCGCGGAGCAGGATCCCGTCGAAGCGGTGCGAATGGCTACCGACGGCGCCGGGGCAGACGCCGTGTTCGAACTCGTCGGCGTGCGCGAGACCATGGATTCCGCCGCGGCGATGCTGGGGAAGCGGGGTCGGCTGGTGTTTATTGGCTACAGCACCGACGATTTCGTGGTCAGTCCAATCAACCTGGTGATCGGTGAGCAGGTGGTGACCGCGTCGGTCGGCAATACGCTCACTGAGCTGCAGGAGGTTGTCCGGCTGGCGTCGGAGGGAGCCATCCAGCCCGTGGTGGCCCGTACATTCCCGCTGGACCAGATCAACGACGCCCTCGAGCTGCTGCGGGCCGGCGAGCTAGTTGGGCGCGCGGTCCTTCTGCCCTAGCACCTCCTGTCCGCAAGGGGTTGGGCCGGTCAGGCTTCGCAACGGAGGAATCGCAAGCCTCCACGCCGGCTCAAGCTCCGACACGTGGACGCATGATTCCAGGTACTGGTCGTGCCCGCCGACGGAGAAGCCGATCTTGCCGCCCTTGAGGTCGGCGGTCGCGCTCGACCAGAGCCGGCGGCCCGCCCACGGGGCTTGGTTGCAATGGGCCGCCTGTTGCGATAGACCGGCGGAGGAGCGCGCCTCCCCCGCAACAGCCATGCGCGCGGCGGCCGAGGGCGGCCCGGCCGAGCTGGAGATACGTCCATGACGATCAAGACGATTCTCGTGCATCTCGCCGATGACGAGCGCCACAAGACCCGCCTGGAGGTCGCCATGGACCTGGCCCGCCGTTACCAGGCGCACGTCATGGCGCTGTTCATCGCCACGCCGGTGGGCACGCCGGCCGAGATTACGGGCCGCGGGGCGTCCCTCGTCCAGATCTCCGAGGCCACCGAAATCGCCCGCGAAAAGGCGGTGTCGCTGGAGACGGAGTTCCGGGAGCGGTGCAAGCGCGACCGGGTTTCCGGGACCTGGCTGGTGGAGGAGGGCGACCATCTGGACTTGCTCGGCCGCCACGCCCATTGCGCCGATCTGGCGATCGTCAGCCAGACCGATCCGGAGCATCTGGAGGACCGGTTGATGCTCCAGTTTCCCGACCACCTGACCTTGGTCGCGGGCTGCCCGGTCCTGGTGATTCCCCACGCGGGCGAGGTCGGGCGCCTCGGCCGGCGCGTGGTGATCGCCTGGAAAAGCACGTCGGGAGCGGTGCGCGCCATCCGCGGCGCCCTGCCTTTCCTGAAAGAGGCGGAAAAGGTCGAAATCCTGACCGTCGGCGACAAGGGCGGGGTCTCGGTACCGGCCGCAGAGGTCGCGGGCTTTCTCGCCCGTCACCGAGTCAAGGCCGAGGTTCACAGCGAGTCCGACGGCGAAGGTCAAATCGGCAAGGCCATTCTCGCCCACGGGCGAGCGTTCGGCGCCGATCTCCTGGTGATGGGGGCCTACGGCCACTCCCGCCTGCGCGAGCTCATCCTGGGCGGGGCGACCCGTCACGTCATGACCCACATGACCACGCCGGTGCTCATGTCCCACTGAGCCGCGCCGCGGATGGCGGGGGCTCGGCCGGTTCAAGCGAACCAGATCAAGCTCACCAGGGCATACAGCGGCAGCAGAATGAGGCAGGACCAGCCCATAAAGCCGAAAAAGCTCGGCATCTTGATGCCGCGCTCCTGGGCGATGGACCTGACCATGAAGTTCGGGGCATTGCCGATATAGGTATTGGCCCCGAAGAACACGGCGCCGGCGGAAATCGCCAACAGGGTGTTGCCCAGCGGCCCCATGAGCTGGTCGGCGTCGCCCCCCGCGATGTTGAAGAACAACAGATAGGTCGGGGCGTTGTCGAGGAAGCTCGAGAAAGCGCCGGTCAGCCAGAAATAGAGGACGTTGACCGGCTGACCCTCCGAGGAGACCGCCGAGACCACGCCGCCGAGGGCGCCGTCGGTCCCCGCCCTGAGGATGGCCAGCACCGGGATGATGGTCAGGAAGATTCCGCCGAACAACTTTCCCACCTCGATGATCGGGAACCAAGTGAAGGCGTTGGCCTGACGGCTCTCCAGGCTGGTCATCCGCCACGAGACGAACGTCAGGACCACGAGCAGCACGTCCCGGACGATGTTCTGAAGCTCGATACGGACGTGGTGAACCTCGAACCCGATTCCCGGTTTCCACACGCCGCTCATCAACACCGCGCCGGCGATGCCGGCCAAGAGCAGGATGTTGATTCCGCCCTCGATGCCGAGCCTCTCCTCCCCGCCCTCCTCGGGCGGCTTGCCCTCGCCTCGGAACAGGTAGCTGTCGAGCACATAGAACAGAGTGAGCAAAATGCCCGCGACCAGGCACATGGGCAGAAACATTCGCGTCGTCGGCCAAAAGAAATCGACGCCTTGGAGAAAGCCCAGGAACAACGGCGGATCGCCGAGCGGCGTCAGCGAACCGCCGATATTGGCGACCAGGAAGATGAAGAAAATGATCACGTGAACGTTGTTCTTGCGCCAGCTGTTGGCCCGGATCACAGGACGGATGAGCAGCATGGCGGCCCCGGTCGTCCCCATCCAGCTGGCGAGCACCGTGCCGGTGAACAGCATGGCCGTGTTGACGAGCGGCGTGCCGCGGAGAGAGCCCTTGAGCCGCACCCCGCCCGCCACCGTGAACAACGACAACAGCAGGATTATGAACGGGATGTAGTCGAGAAGCAGGGTGTGCAGAATCTCGTACAGGGACACCTGGACGCCGTAGACCAGGAGAGACGGGACCGCGAAGGCGAGCGCCCAGAACGCCGAGACCTTGCCGAAATGGCGATGCCAGAAATGGGGCGCGATCAGCGGGAATACGGCAATCGACAGCAGAATGCCGAGGAACGGCACGACCCAGAGCAAGTCCAGCGCCGCGCCGTCCAGACGGGGCGCCGCGCCCGGACCCTCGGCCGCCGCCGCCGGGACGGCGAAGGCGACGGCCAGGCCGAAAACGAGAATCGGGCGGGTTTTCCTCATGGCCCCTGGCGTTCGTCCGCGGTTCGGGCGACGCGAAGATTAAGGCGGGCGCCAAGCCCGCCCCGGCCGCTTTCCGCCCCCCAAAAGCGGTGCGCAGTATGCCCGATGGCCCGGAGGCAGCCAAGTTCTAATCCGTCCCCGGGGCCGGCCGACAGGCGGGGTCAACGGCCCTTGGGCGAGGGCTGGTCAAGCCCCGGCCCTTATCCTAAGGTTATATGGGAGCGGGCCGGCGGCAACGGTTTTCGCGCCGGAGGCGGAGCGGGATGTTTCCCAGGTTGGCGCCGCCCGGAGCCCAAGCGGGCGATGAACCGGTCCAAAACGCAAGGGAAGCAAGCCGGGAGGATGGCATGGCCCTCGAGCTGCCCGTCATGCCGGCCGGCGTGAACGGCCGGCACGAAGCGCTGGTCCGGCGGTCCCCCGTCCCGCCGCCCCAGCCTCGCGGTTCAGCGATGATACGCACCAGGGCGCGGATGGCCACGGCGCTGGCCCTGTTGCTGCTGTTGATATTATCAGCACCGGCCGCGGACCAGGCCGCCCGGTCGGCATCGGCGACGGACTCGGACATGGCCTGGCTCTCGGCCTTCGGCACCGATCATCCCCTGGCCGGCCGCATCTGGCGGCCGTCCGACGGCCGCTTCGTCGATCGCGACACGGTCGCGGCGGCGCTCGAAGAAGCGACGTTCGGGCTGCTCGGCGAGAAGCACGACAACCCGGACCACCATAGGCTCCAAAGCCTGCTCATCGAGGCGCTCATCGGCCGCGGCCGGCGGCCGGCCGTGGTCTTCGAGATGTTCGCCACCGACCAGGCCCCGGCGATCGCCGAATATCTCGGCGCCAACCCCCGGGACGCCGCGGGCCTGGGTGCCGCGGTGGGGTGGGCGGAGCGCGGCTGGCCCGATTGGGAGATGTACGCGCCAATGGTCCAGGCCGCGCTCGACGCCGGGTTGCCGGTCGCCGCCGCCGACCTCCCGAAGGACGTGGCGCGAACCCTCCGGCGGCAGGGGACCGCCGGGCTGGAGGCCGGCCTCATCGCGCGCCTGGGCCTCGATCGGCCGCTCGATCCGGCGGCAAGGGCGGTGATGGCGACGGTGCTTCGCGACAGCCACTGCGGCCAGTTGCCGGAGCACATGATCGAGCCGATGGTCCTGGCTCAACGGGCGCGCGACGCCCACATAGCGCTCAGCCTGGTCGAGGCGGCGACGGCGGCGGACGGCGGCGTCCTCATCACCGGCGCCGGCCATGCCCGTACCGACCACGGCGTTCCCTGGCATCTCAAGCGGCTGGCCCCGGGCCGACTGGTCCGCACGGTCGCCCTGATCGAGGTCAGCGAGGCCATGACCGACCCGCGTGAGTACGCCGAGATTTTCGGCGTCGAGTCGCTGCCCTTCGACTTCGTCTGGTTCACCCCCCGCGTCGACGTCGGGGACCCCTGCGAAAAGTTCTCGGAACAGCTCAAACAGCTCGAGCAAGGGGAGTGACCCGGGCTCTTCGCCGCGCCCCCGGCTGGCAGCTGCGCCCCCCGGCTTGTCCGCGCCGCGGACCGGCGCTAGGCTCTGGACGGGACGCGGTCAGAGCGGCGGAGGAGGCAGGCCCATGGACATGACCGGCGAATACCGCATCGCCGCGCCCCGGGAGAAGGTCTGGGAGGCGCTCAACGATCCCGAGATCCTCGCCCAGTGCATCCCCGGCTGCGAAGAGATCGTGAAGCTGTCCGACACCGATTTCACGGCCAGGGTGATGGCCGAGGTCGGGCCGGTGAAGGCGCGCTTCACAGGCAAGCTCACCCTTTCCGACCTCGACCCGCCCGCAAGCTACAAGATCAGCGGCGAGGGACAGGGCGGTGACGCCGGCTTCGCCAAGGGCGCTGCGCAAGTGAGGCTCGAAGACGATGGCGGCGCCACGGTGCTGCGCTACACGATCCACGCGACGGTCGGCGGGAAACTCGCGCAAATCGGCGCGCGCCTCATCGACGGCACGGCGCGCAAGATGGCCGACGAGTTCTTCGGCAAATTCACCCAGGTGGTCGGCCCGGCGGAGGTTGTCGCCGAAGCTCCGGCGGCGGCCGCGCCCGAACCGGGCCTGAGCCCCTTGCTCTGGATCCCGGGCGTGCTGGCCATCGTGGCCATCCTGTTGCTCGTCTTCGGCGGCTGAGCCCGAAACTGCAACTTGAATGCCGCCTTGACCGAATCTGCATGGGAGATAACACTGGAGACAACACTACGGCCTCGAGGGCTTGGAACCCAAATCACTGGGGATGAAGGCGATTCTGCCCCATGTCGACGACTTCCATCCGGTCCACAACTTGGAAAGCCTCGCCGGGCTGACCGAGGCGCCGGGGCGGCCCGGCCCGCGGCGCGAGGAAGGCGTCACCCGTTGGCTGGAGACGATGCGCTGATGCAGGATCCCGACGATGTCTTGAAGCGGGCGGCCGACTGGCGCGCGGCTGGCAAGGGCGTGGCCATCGCCACCGTGGTCTCCACCTGGGGCTCTTCGCCCCGGCCGGTGGGAAGCCAGCTCGCCGTGGACGAGTCGGGCGCGATGGCCGGCTCGGTGTCCGGCGGCTGCATCGAGGGCGCCGTGGTCACCGAGGCGCTCGAGGTCATCCGGGACGGCAGGCCGCGGCTCCTCGACTTCGGGGTCACCAACGAGCTGGCCTGGGAGGTCGGGCTCGCCTGCGGCGGCAAGATGCAGGTCTACCTCGAGCGGCTGGAATGAAGCGGGCGGTCCTCGACGCGCTCATCGCCGACCACGCCGCCAAGCGCCCGGTCGCGCTGGCGACGGAGCTCTCATCCGGCCGGCAGTGCCTGGTCTACGCCGACGGCACGGAAGGCGAGCTGGAACTCGCCGAGGACGTCCTTGGCACCGCGCACAAGGCGCTCGTCGACGACCGCAGCTTCACGGCCGAGACCGCGAACGGGGCCGTCTTCATCCTTGTTTTCAACCCGCCGCTTCGCATGGTCATCGTCGGCGCCGTCCATATCGCCCAGCTTCTGGCGCCGATGGCGGCGCTGGCCGGCTATGAGGTGACCATGGTCGACCCGCGCCGTGCCTTCGCCACCGACGCCCGATTCCCCGACTTCACGGTCACAGTCGAGTGGCCCGACGAGGCGCTTGAGCGGATCGCCCCCGACCGCCGCACCGCCGTCGTCACCCTCACCCACGATCCCAAGCTGGACGACCCGGCGCTGGCGGTCGCGCTCCGGTCCGAGGCCTTCTACATCGGCTCTCTGGGCAGCAAGAAGACCCACGCCGCGCGGCTCGAACGCCTGGCCGAGCTCGGCTTCGGCGAGACCGATTTCGCCCGCATTCACGGCCCGGTGGGACTCCCCCTCGGCGCCGCCTCCCCGGCCGAGATCGCGATCTCGATCATGGCCCAGGTCACCCAGGTGCTGCATCAGAAGAGGGCGGCGGCGTGAAGTTCGGCGAGGTGCCCCTGGCCGAGGCGGAGGGCGGGATCCTGGCGCACAGCCTGACCCTGCCCGGCGCCGGCGGCAAGAAAGGCCGGGTGTTCAAGAAGGGCCGGGTGCTGTCCGCCGAGGATGCGCGGGCGATCGAGGCGGCGGGCCTGGAGCGCGTCGTCGTGGCCCGGCTCGAGTCGGGCGACGTGGGCGAGGACCAGGCCGCCGCCGCGGTGGCCCGGGCGGCGGGCGGGGAGAACCTGCGCCTGAGTGGGGCGTTCACCGGCCGCGTCAACCTGTTCGCGCAGGCGCGGGGCCTCGCCGTCATCGACGCCGGCCGGCTCGACCGGCTCAACCGGGCCGACGAGTCGGTGGCGGTGGCGACCCTGCCGCCCTACGAGCTGGTCGAGCCCGGG
>JACZXZ010000043.1 GCA_022571365.1 Pseudomonadota bacterium
ACCGCCATCATGGCGTATCGCCCTTTCGTGGTGAGCCTCACCTACCCTCTCCCTTGATAAACGGATCGGATATAAACGGATCGGATACAAACGGATCGGAGCGCGAATCGATTCCCCTCAGCCCTTGCCGCCGGAAGCAGCCGTGGGCCGCGCTTTATCACGGGGGGGCGTCGCCGAGGCGTCGTCCCCGGCGGATTTGTCCCGCAACCGGGCCTCCAGCTCCTCGATTCGCCCCATGAGCTCCGCCACCTGCCCGCGCAACCCATCGATGGCACGCGCGACCGGATCCGGCGCATCGCCCGACGGCGTGCCGTAGGCGACGAATTTCTTTTCCTCGCTCTTGTCGCGGGTGATGATGCGGGCCGGGATGCCGACCACCGTCATTCCGGCCGGCACCTCGGCGACCACCACGGCGTTGGCGCCGACGCGGGCGCCTTCGCCCACGGTAATCGGGCCGAGAACCTGGGCCCCGGAGCCGATGATCACGCCGTCCTTGAGGGTCGGATGGCGCTTCTGATCGACCTGCGAGCCCGAATCGACGGACGGAGCGATGCCGCCGAGCGTGACGCCGTGGTAGAGGGTCACGTCATCACCGATTTCGGCGGTCTCGCCGATCACCACGCCCATGCCGTGGTCGATGAAAAACCGCCGGCCGATCTTGGCGCCGGGGTGGATCTCGATTCCCGTCAGCCAGCGGCTCAACTGGGAGATGAACCGGCCCAGAATACGCCACCTGCGCCGCCAGGCGGCATGGGCGAGGCGGTGCGACATCAGGGCATGGAATCCCGGATACAGCAGCACGAACTCGAGCCGCGTGCGCGCCGCCGGGTCGCGGGCCATCATCGAGTCGATTTCAGCGCGCAAGCCCTTGAGGTTCATGAGCACCATCACGATATTACCGGCTGACCCGACCCGATACCCTCTCGGCCCCTTCTTGTGAACCGACCGTCGAATCGAGAGCCATATAATTTGTCCTCCTAACCTAATCAAGATTTGCCAACGAGTATACGGGAAGCGCCGGCTCTGTTGAGCGAGCCGAACGGCCAGGGTTATCCGCCCAACCCATTGCCAAGAAAATCGAGGATCAGGTTCCGCATATGCCCGAGGTCATCATAAACGGCCCGGAAGGTCGTCTGGAAGGCCGTTATCACCCGGGTAAAGAGCCCAACGCGCCCATCGCGCTTCTGCTTCACCCCCACCCCGAGCACGGGGGCACGATGAACAACAAGATCGTGTACTCGCTGTATCAGATCTTTGTCCACCGGGGATTTTCAACCTTGCGTTTCAACTTTCGCGGGGTGGGACGATCGCAGGGCACGTTCAACCGGAGCGAGGACGAGCTCGGCGATGCCGCCGCCGCCCTCGACTGGACCCAGGCCCACAATCCCAACGCGTCCGGCTGCTGGATCGCCGGGTTTTCCTTCGGCGCATGGATCGGCATGCAGCTGCTTATGCGCCGCCCGGAGATCAGCGGGTTCATCTCGGTGGCGCCACCGGTCGGCCTGTACGACTTCGCCTTCCTCGCCCCGTGCCCGGCCTCCGGGCTGATCGTGCAGGGCAGCACGGACGAGCTCGTGCCCGAGAAGTCGGTGGCTGGGCTGGTGGAGAAATTGTCGAACCAGCGCCTGATCACCATCGACTATCGGGTGATCAAGGGCGCCAACCATTTCTTCCAAGACAAGGCGGACGTCCTGATCGGCCACGTCGACGACTATCTCTCAAGCGCCCTCGGAGGGAAAACGGCCGCCAAATAGGCGAGGGAAGCTGGGTTCAAGCCGAGCCGGGCGGCCGGGCCGGCGGCTTGTGCAGCCGGCCGCCGGTCATCGGCCGGCTGACGCCGGTCGTGGCCGGCAGGGTGAGCGGCAGGCGTTTCAACGCGCGCACGGCAAGATAAGCGAAGGCCTGGGCCTCCAGCGCGCCGCCGTCCCAGCCCACCGCCTCCGCCGGCGCCACTTGCCCCCCGAGCGCCTCGTCCAGCGCCGCCATCAGCGCCGGGTTGCATCGGCCGCCGCCGGTGACGAGCCAACGCCTGACCGGCGCCGGAAAATATCGCTCGGCGCGGGCCACGGCGGCGGCGGTGAAAACGGTGAGCGTCGCGGCGCCGGCGGCCGGCGACAGCCCGGCAAGGGGCGCCAAATCGAAATCGTCCCGATCGAGGGATTTCGGCGGAGGCCGGTCGAAATAAGGGTCGCCCAACAGGACGGCAAGAACGTCCTGATCGACACGTCCGGCACGCGCCAGCGCGCCGTCCTCATCATAGGCGCGGCCGGCCCGCGCGCTTACCCAGTCGTCGATGAGCGCATTGCCCGGACCGGTATCGAAGGCCACAAGCTCCCCGCGCGCGCCGATCCAGGTCACATTGGCGACGCCGCCGACATTCAGCACCGCGAGCGGCCCCTCGAAGCCGCGGCTCAAAGCCGCGTGATAAAGCGGCGCCAGCGGCGCGCCCTCGCCGCCCGCGGCAACATCCGAGCTGCGGAAATCGTCGATCACATCGATGCCGGTCAACCGGGCGAGCAGATCACCGTCGCCGATCTGCCAGGTGCGGCCCGCGCGCGGCCGGTGCAGGATCGTGTGGCCGTGAAAACCGATGACGTCGACCCGGGAAGGCGGGAGCTTCGCCTGTTCAAGGAACGCCTCGACAGCCCGGGCGTGGGCGACGGTCAGCTCGCGCGCCACCGCCGCGACCGGCCCCCGGCCGCCCAGAACGCCGCGGAGCCGGTTGCGCAGGGATGCCTCATAGGGGACCGTAATGGCCGGGCCGGTGTCGGCGACCGTCTCGCCGTCGGTGCGGATCAGCGCCGCGTCGATGCCATCGAGCGAGGTGCCGCTCATCAGGCCCAGGGCAGTCAGGGGTCGAGCCACGTCACGTCCTTACCCCAGCGGGTGGCGTTGTGCGATTCGGGTGATTGTGCTAAATGAGCCCACCCTCGGCAAGCACGCTCCTTAGATAGCCCAGTCCGATTTGCCGGGGTCCTGCGCCGGGACCGGCGCGAGAACCGGCTGGCGATGACGACGCTTCGCTCCGAATTCCTGCGCGCCGTTGAGGAGCGCGGCTTCCTGCACCAGTGCACCGACCTTGAAGGTCTCGACGCCCTCATGGCGACGCAGGCCGTCTCCGCCTATATCGGCTTCGACTGCACGGCGGACAGCCTGCATGTGGGCAGCCTGGTGCCGATCATGCTGTTGCGCCTGCTGCAGCACACCGGGCACAAGCCCATCGTGCTGATCGGGGGCGGCACGACCAAGGTCGGGGATCCCTCGGGCAAGGACGAGGTCCGCAAGCTCCTGAGCGAGGAAGAGATCGCCCGCAACATAGCGGGCATCAAGAAGGTGTTCGAGAGATTCGTGACCTTCGGCGACGGCGCGGGCGACGCCATCATGGTCAACAACGCCGAATGGCTCGACCGCCTCGAATACATTCCGTTCCTGCGCGAATACGGCCGCCACTTCTCGGTGGGCCGCATGCTTGCCCACGACAGCGTCCGGCTCAGGCTGGAGCGCGAACAGCCGCTCAGCTTCCTCGAATTCAGCTACGTGGTGCTCCAGGCCTATGACTTCCTCGAGCTCCTTCGGCGTCACGACTGCGTCCTGCAGATGGGGGGCTCGGACCAATGGGGCAACATCGTCAACGGCGCCGATCTGGCCCGGAGGATCGAGGGGCGCACGCTCTTTGGGCTGACCTCGCCGCTGATTACCACCGCGGCCGGCGCCAAGATGGGCAAGACGGTCGAAGGCACGATCTGGCTCAACGAAGAGAAGCTTCCCGCTTACGATTACTGGCAATATTGGCGCAATACCGAGGACGCCGACGTGGGCCGCTTCCTGCGCCTGTTCACCGATCTGCCGAGCGCCGAGATCGAACGGCTCGAGGCCCTCGAGGGAACCGAGATCAACGAGGCGAAAAAGCTGCTGGCGGACGAGGTAACCAAACTGCTTCACGGCGAGGCCGCGGCCGCGGCGGTCGCCGAGACGGCGCGCCGCACCTTCGAGGAAGGCGGCGTCGGCGCCAAGCTTCCCACCATGGAGGTGCCGCGCGCCGAGCTGGAGGCTGGCATTCCGGCTTTCGAGCTGCTCCGCCGCGCCGGCCTCAGCGCCAGCAACAGCGCGGCCCGGCGCCTCATCAAGGGCGGCGGGGGACGTATCAACGGCGTCCCCTTCACCGGCGAGACGCACCTCGTCACCCTGGCCGATCTCACCGCCGACGGCGTCATCAAGCTGTCCGCCGGCAGGAAGCGCCACGCGCTGATTCGCGCGGTTTGAAACCGGGGCTTGCCGGCTACTCTTCCCCAGTATCGGTTTTCACGTCCCCGGAAGCGCCCTTGTCCACTTCGAAAATGTCGAACACTTTGCGCAGGAAGCCCGGCGTCAGCACGGCCAGCGGATTGACCATTATACGCGGGTCGTCCAGGGAGCCGGTTACCGTGTAGGTCGCCGCGAACAACCCGCCGCCCTCCTCGCCGATCAGAATATCGCCCAAGAGCGGGATCCTGCCCAACAAACTGTTGATCGTATAGGCCGGCACGATGGTGCCCCGAATGTCGGCCGTGTCGCCTTCAAGATCGATGGTGCCCTCGAAGGTGAGCCCCAGCTCCGAGCCTTTGGTGCTGGCGTCCGCGACCTCAATCACGTCGTCGGCGAGCGTGAACGGCGCCTCGAAGCGGTCGAAGCTGATCCCCTTTCCGCGCAGGGTGTCGAGGATCCCGGTCAGCGAGGCCAGAGTCAAAAACCGCACCAGGACAGAGGCCTCGATCAGCTGGTAGTCCTCGATCACGGCGGTGCCCTTAAGCGGCTGCCCGGCGCCGGCGCCCTCCTTCACCCCGACGACTTCGAGCCTGCCGCCGACCAGGTTGCCGGTGAGGTCAAAGACGCGCAGGACCGCCCCGGCATCGTCGGAGGTGATCGACAGCTTGCGCCCCTGGCCTTCGGGAACAAATTGGAAGTCGATCTTCTTGCCGTCGCCCAGCTCGCCTTGAAAGACGATGGACCGCCACGCCTCGCCGTCGTGGCTGACGGTGCCCGTCACCTTGGCGATGTACCGTTCGGGGCCGACCCAAAGGCGCTCGACATCGGCGGAGACCGTGATCGGCATCATCTCCTCCTCCCCCTCCTCTTCCTCCTCTTCCTCGAGGAAGTGGCTGATATCGAGGCTCGGACCTTTCAAGCGAATCTCAAAGCCGCCCTCGGGCCGGGCCGCCACCATCGCCTCGACCTCCGTCGCCCCGTAGGCGAGGTGGGTGATCTCAGCCTCCTCGAGCTTCGCGCCATCGGCTCCGAAGGTGGCCCGGCCGCGCACCGTAAGGTCGCCGGCATCCACGGCCAACTCCGTGAGGGCGGCAGGCCGCCGGCCGACCAGGGCCAAC
Source organism: Pseudomonadota bacterium (assembly GCA_022571365.1). GTDB lineage: Bacteria > Pseudomonadota > Alphaproteobacteria > JACZXZ01. The sequence continues at coordinate 5,364 of JACZXZ010000043.1, forward strand.
CGGAACCGCGCCGAGCCCGCAACCCCGGAAGGCTTCTGCCAGCCGAGCTCGGGCAGGTTCAAGACCGCCTCGCCGAGGTCGAGGACAGCGGCGAGTTCGCTCGTCCCGTCACCATGATCGGTCAATACCAAATCCGCGAAAACCGGGCCTTCGAGATAGGGTTCACCCTCGAAGCCCAAGGCTTGACGCACCGCGCCGCCGAGCCGGCCCTTGAGCGCAAGGCGCCTTCGAAACGCGGCGCCCTGCGTGAAATTCTCGGTCCAGGCGAAGTCCACGGGCGCGCCCGCAAGGCTGATCCGGCCCTCGACGGCCATGGCCATCTCCTCGACCTTGAGGGTCAGATCGCCGTCGGTGACGTCCAGACCGTAAAACGCCTTCCGCCAAGCCACCGCGCGCAGGTTCGCCGCCACCGCCAACTCGATCTGATCGAGGTCCAAATCGTCGTTCAGCGGCAGGGCCAGCTTCAGCCGGACGGCGACCCTGCCGCTGAACTGCGCCGGGTCGAGGCCGAGTTTGCCGACGAAATCAAGGGGTGGGTGGCTGACGACTTCGAGCGCGTCTTCCAGCGACCCCCGGATCACCAGATCGAAGGCAGCCCGGGGATCCGCGCCATCGAGTCCGGTGAGGGTGATGGTGCTGGCCTCGACCACGAGCCCCTTGCCCATGGTGGCCTTTGCCGTGGCCTCGATGCGCCCGTCGTCGAAGGAGGCCGTGCCAGCCACGTCGTGCGCTTTCGGCAGGCCAGGCAGATAGTCGACCGTCATCCCGTCAAACAGGATCGCGCCGCTGATGGACTCGACCCGGAGGCCGTCAGTGCCGTCACCGGCGCCATGGGCCTCGAGCGTGGCCCGTGCCTCGCGCACCATGCCGCCGCTCAGATGGCTGGCGATCCAGCGGCGCGCGCCGGCGCCGACACCCGCCGGCCAATACCGTTCGAGATCGTCCACCGGCAGGTCGCTGACGGCCAAGTCCGCAGTGATGGAGATCTCCTCCTCGATGACGGAGGCCTCGCCGGCGGCCATCACCGTCGGCCCGCCGAGATCAACCAGCAAGTTGTCCACGACCAGCCGGGTCATATTCTCGCTCAGCCGGCCCCGCCCCTGAATCAGCTCCACCTCAAGACCCTCGGGGAAGAAGTCGGGGAGCGCGATGCGGCCGGGACCGCCGATCAGCTCGAAACGCGCCTCGTCGAGCCGGCCGGCGATGTCGGTGCTGACCATCACCGTGCCCTCGAGCGGCAGCGTCAGCGCCGCGAGCGGCGCCAGCGCCGGGGCGACCGGGGCGAACACCGCCGGCTCGAGACCGCTAAAGGCCACGTCCAGATCAATGGTCCCGGTAACCGATTCATAGAGCCCCGAGGCGTCGAAGTGAGCCCGCCGGCCGCCCACATCGATGTCGAAGGCGACATTGCCCCGGATGCCCAAGACATTCCGCTCGAGGATGATATCGGCCTCAGGCACCCGCCAGGAGAGGCCGGACCGCCGGTCATAGATCGCCAAATCGGCGTCGAGAACGCTGACCCGCAACAGATATCCCATGGGCCGGTCGGGACCGGGCGGCACCAACAAATCGGCGAGCAGGGCCAGCATGAGCTCGTCCGAGACGCCGGCCTCGTCGCCCAGGCCGAACTCGATCCCGCCCTCCACCGTGCGCACCAGCCGAACCCTGAGGCCGATAGCATCCAGGCTCGTAGGCGCCACCATTCCCCTGGCGAGGGCCCTGAAGCTTAGATTCACGGACAGCTCGGGCACGGTCGCGACGACCGTGCCGTCCGACCTGACGGCGCGCACCCCACGGGCACGAAGGTCCAGGTTGCGGTCCCAGCCGGCCCAGGTCAGCACCGTTTGATCGAGTTCCACGGCGATCGAGCCGTCCTCGGCGCTCAACGCCTCCTCGATATAGGGCGTCAGGAAGTCGAGCGCGATCGGCCCGCTCGACAGCCGCCAGGCGGCCAGCGCCGCGATAACGATCATTCCGGCGACGATCGCGGCGCAATATTCCAGAACCAGTCCGACCGTCCGGCGGATCACCTAATTTGCCATCCTCTCCAAGCCTTGACCCATGGCGGCCAAGCCTTGACCCATGGAGGCCCTTCCCGCAGTGTGCGGCAAACCGCGCCGCCGGGGAATGCCGTTGTTCTTTCTATCCGACCCAACGCGATTTCCCAAGGTAGGAAACGCCGAACGCGCCGCGATCGGCCTGGAACGCTGGAGGGAGGCGACGGCCGAGACCGGCGACAGCGAGCTCGCCGCCTTCGCTACAACGCTGGCCGAGGATGAGGCCGGCCGGCGCCTGCTCGAAGCGGTTTTTGGCAACAGCCCCTACCTCAGCCAATGTCTCCTGCGCGACATCGGCTTCGCGCGGACCCTGATGAGACGGGGCCCCGAGGCAACCCTTGCCCGACTGCTCGCCGGGCTGAAGCGCTTGGCCGCACGGCCAACCACGTCCGAGCGAGCCATGAAAAGGCTGCGCATCGCCAAACGCCGGACGGCGCTGATCACCGCCCTCGCCGACATCACCGGAGTCTGGCCGCTCGAGCGTGTCACCGGCGCCCTTACCGCCTTCGCCGAGGCCGCGCTCGGCGTCGTTGTCGCCCACCTCCTGCGCGAGGCCGCGGCCCAGGGCGCCCTGACCCTACCCGACCCGGCGCGGCCCGGGGACGGCTCGGGCTTCATCGTCCTCGGCATGGGCAAGCTCGGCGGGCACGAACTCAACTACTCCAGCGACATCGATCTGGTCGTGCTCTACGACGAGGAACGGATCGAGACCGCCAATGCCGACGGCCTGCAGCAATGCTTCGTCCGTCTCACCCGCGACCTGATCCGCACGATGGAGGAGCGCACCGCGGAGGGCTACGTCTTTCGCACCGATTTGCGGCTGCGTCCCGATCCCGGATTGACCCCGCTCGCCCTCTCGGTACTGGCCGCCGAGACCTATTATGAGACCACCGGCCAAAACTGGGAGCGCGCGGCGATGATCAAGGCCCGGCCGGTGGCCGGCGACGCGGCCGCCGGGGCGGACTTCCTCGACCGCCTGAAGCCCTTTCTGTGGCGCAAGCACCTGGACTTCGCGGCGATCCAGGACATCCATTCGATCAAGCGCCAAATCGACGCCCATCGCGGCGGCCGCGAGATCGCCGGGGCCGGCCACAACATAAAACTGGGCCCCGGCGGCATCCGCGCCATCGAGCTGTTCGTCCAGACCCAACAGCTCATCTGGGGCGGGCGCGATCCGAGCCTGCGCGTCGCCGGCACCTGCGAGGCGATGCGCGCCCTGGCCGCGGCCGGCCGCGTACGGCCCGAGGTGGCCGACCAGCTCATCGCGGACTACCGGTTCCTGCGCACCGTCGAACACCGCCTGCAGATGGTCGACGACAAGCAGACCCACACCCTGCCGTCCGACGACGAGGGTTTCAAACGGTTCGCCGCCTTTCTCGGTTACGACGAGGCGGAAGACTTTGAACGGGAGCTGGTCGCCTGCCTGCGGCGGATCGAGGGCCATTACGCCGAGCTGTTCGAGGGAGCGCCGCCCCTCGCCGCTCCCGGCAATCTGGTGTTCACCGGCGTCGAGCACGATCCCGAGACCTTAAATACCTTGAGGAAGCTGGGTTTCGAGGACGCGCAGATGGTGTCGACCATCGTGCGGGGCTGGCATCACGGCCGCTACCGCGCCACCCGCAGCACCCGGGCCCGGGAGATCTTGACCGAGTTGATACCGGGGCTGTTGTCGGCGCTGTCCAAGACCGCCAACCCCGACGTCGCGTTCAGGAAGTTCGACGACTTCCTCTCGGGACTCCCGGCCGGCGTGCAGCTGCTGTCCCTGTTCTACGCCAACCCCGGCCTGGTCGACCTGGTGGCCGAGATCATGGGCGGCGCGCCGCGTCTCGCCGAGCATTTAAGCCGCGATCCCGCGGCCCTCGACGCCGTCCTGGAGTCCGGATTTTTCGATCCGCCGCCCGATTCCCCGGTCCTGGCCGCGGCGCTCGAGCAAGCATTGGAACAGGCGCGCGACTTTTGGGACGTGCTCGACATCACCCGGCGCTGGACCCACGAGCGCAAGTTCCAGGTCGGCGTGCAGATGCTGCGCAACGTCATCGACGCGGAGGCCGCGGGGGCGGCGCTCTCCGACATCACGGACACCGTGGTCGCCGCCCTGCTGCCGATCGTCGAGACGGAATTCGCGCGCCGGCATGGGCGCATCGCCGATGGCGGCTTGGCGGTGATCGCCCTTGGCAAACTCGGCGGCCGGGAGATGACGCCGTCCTCGGATATCGACCTGATCTTCGTCTACGACGCCCCGGACGCCGCTTCGTCCGGCGCCAAGCCGCTGCCGGCCGGGCAATATTTCGCGCGGCTGAGCCAGCGCCTGTTAAACGCCATAACTTCGTTGACCGGCGAGGGCCGGCTTTACGAAGTGGACATGCGGCTCAGGCCCGCGGGCGGCGCCGGCCCGATTGCCTCCAGCCTCGAAGGATTCCTGCGCTATCAACGCGAGTCCGCCTGGACCTGGGAGCATATGGCGCTGACCCGGGCCCGGGTGATCGCCGGTCCGCCCGAGCTCGCCGCCCGGGCCGGCGAGGCCATCCGCCAGATTCTGACCGCGCCCCGCGATCCCGCGCGACTGCTCGTCGACGTGGCCGACATGCGGGCGCGCATGGAACGCGAGCACCGCCCGCAATCGATCTGGGATGTCAAGCACCTGCGCGGCGGCTTCGTCGATGTCGAGTTCGTCGCCCAATATCTGGAGCTGCGCCACGCCCACGACCATCCGGAGGTCTTGAGCACCAACACGACCGAGGCCCTCGAACGGATCGCCGCGGCGGGTCTCCTGGACGCCGCCGTCGCCGCCGATCTCATCGCGGCCACGCGCCTGTGGCGGCGCGTCCAGGCCATGCTGCGGCTCACGGTGGCGGGCGCGTTCGCCGAGGAGGCCGCGCCCGAGGGCCTGCGCGCCGTGCTGGCCAAGGCCGCCGGCGAAGTTGACTTTGCCGGGCTCAAGGCGAAAATCGTGACCACCGCCGAACGGAGCCACGAACATTTCGCCGCAGTGGTCGAGACGCCGGCGGCGGCCCACCGCGAGAAGCTCGAAAGGAGACAACGCCCATGACCGTTAACCCCGGCGACACCGCCCCCGACTTCACCATGCCGACCGATGGCGGCGGCACCGTGACGCTCTCCGGGCTCAGTGGAAGAAAGGTGGTGCTGTACTTCTACCCGAAGGACGACACCCCGGGATGCACCAAGGAAGCCTCCGGCTTTCGCGACACCATGCCCGACTTCTCGGCCCTCGAGGCCGAGATTATCGGGATCTCGAAGGACACCGTCGCCAGCCACGACAGGTTCAAGGCCAAGCACGGCCTCAATTTTCGCCTCGCCTGCGACGCCGACGGAAAGGTCTGCGAGGACTATGGCGTGTGGGTCGAAAAAAGCATGTACGGGCGCAAATACATGGGCATCGAGCGCGCCACGTTCCTCATCGACGGGGCCGGCGTGGTGCGCCGCGTCTGGCGCAAGGTCACGGTGCCCGGCCATGTCGAGGAGGTCCTGCAGGCGACCCGGGCGCTTTAGACCGGCCGCGCCGCGCGGCCCCCCAGGGGAAGGACGCCGCTGGTGGGGTAGTGTCTCAGTTTCAAATTGTCGGTGGTGGGTGGGTCTCAAGAACGTCCGCTTCTGACCCTTAGCGGAACCGCTTGGGACTATCCGGGAAATTTCATTATAAATGTAGCCCACAAACGCAGAGGTGTTATGAGACTCCTTGTAGTTGAAAGCAGAATCGCTTTCGAAAGACGGCAAGGTCCATAAAGCTAGACAGCGAGCAGAAGGGCGTGGCCCGTGGGGCCGGTTTCGCGGCCGTATTCAGCGCCGTCTTCCTGGCTGTGGGCTACCTTTGGTTTCCTTTCGAGCTGGGCCCCTTCGAAGGGCCGGCCGCACGGCTCGTCTTTGCGCTCAAGGCGGACATCTTCGTCTTTCTCTGGCTCGTGGCGGCCGTCGGGCGCGTGGCCAATATCCGCTTCTTCTCCCCTGAGGACATTCAGGGCGGCGGTCTGACCAAGCCGAGCAAAGTCGTCAAGGTGCCGCTCAGCCTCCTGCAGAACACGCAGGAGCAAGCCCTGCTGGCTGTCGGCGCTCACCTGGCGCTGGCGAGCCTGCTGGAGGGAAGGGAAATGGCCGTGATCCCGCTCCTCGTGGCGCTCTTTTGTATCGGACGGGCCGCCTTTTGGTTCGGCTATGTGAGCGGAGCCTCCAGCCGTGCTTTCGGCTTCGGCACCACCTTCTACCCGACAGTGGTGGCCTACGTCCTCGCGGTCATCCTGATCTTCGTTCGTTGAGCCCTTCGAAGGTGGATCGCGGCGGGACTGACGCCGGCATTGGCATAGAATGCTTGGGTGTCCGCTTATGGCCATAAGCGGACCTTCGTCAAACTGAGACACTATCGCGGGCGGCCTGGGTGGACGGGAGCGAGCTTAATCCGCGGCCTTTCCGCCTCGGCTTGGGCCGCTCTCGATGCGGGCGGCGAGCGCGGCCTTGAGGAAGCCGTCTATCTCGCCGTCGAGCACCGCCTGGACCGCGCTTTTCTCGACCCCGGTGCGCACGTCCTTCACCATTTGATAGGGGTGCAGCACGTAAGAGCGGATCTGATGACCCCAGCCGATCTCGGGCTTCGCCTCGCGGACCGCCTGGGCTTCCGTCTCCCGCTTCCTGAGCTCGAATTCGTAGAGCCGGGCCTTGAGCATGGCCATCGCGGCGGCGCGGTTGCGGTGCTGGGAGCGGTCGTTCTGGCACTGCACGACGATGCCCGTCGGCAGGTGGGTGAGGCGCACGGCGCTGTCGGTCTTGTTGACGTGCTGGCCGCCGGCGCCCGAGGAGCGGTAGGTATCGACGCGCAGGTCCTTCTCGTTGATCTCGACCTGGATATCGTCCTCGACCACCGGATAGACCCAGATCGAGGCGAAACTGGTGTGGCGCCTGGACGCGGCGTCGAAGGGGGAGATCCGCACCAGGCGGTGGACGCCCGATTCGGTCTTGAGCCAGCCATAGGCGTTAGGGCCGACGATCTTGATCGTCGCCGATTTCAAGCCGGCCTCCTCCCCCGGGCTTTCCTCGAGCCACTCGACCTCATCCCCGTGGCTCTCGGCCCAGCGCACATACATGCGCATCAGCATTTCGGCCCAGTCCTGGGATTCGGTGCCGCCGGCGCCGGCGTGGACCTCGAGGAAGCAGTCGTTGGCGTCCGCCTCGCCGGATAGCAGGCTTTCGAGCTCGAGCTTGGTGGCGCGGGCCTTGAGCTCCACGAGCGCGGTCTCGGTCTCGGCGACAACCGCCTTGTCGCCCTCGGCCTCGCCGAGTTTCAAGAGCTCGACATTGTCCTCAAGCTCCCGCTCCAGCGCTTCATACGCGGTGACCGTCCTCTCCAGATGGGTCCGCGCGCGCATTACCTTCTGCGCCGCCCTGGAGTCCCGCCACAACGCCGGGTCCTGGGCGCGGGCGTTCAGCTCGTCCAGGCGTTCGCGGGCGCGATCCAGGTCAAAGAGACCTCCTCAGCAGTCCCAAGGACCGCTTGATTTCCTCGACCACGGCTTCCAGCTCGGCGCGCATAGATCCTCTCCCGGATTCAGCAATCGCTACCCAGAAAAGCCCCAGGCGGAACCGCCCTAATACAGCCCGCCGGTGCCGGTGGCGGGCGCGGCGCCGACGGCGATCACGCCGCTGCCGTCGATCACCGGTCCCGGCGCCGTCGGCTCGGTGCCCGGCCTGAAGGCTTCAAGGATGATATTGGTATCGCCGGGCTGAGCCAACAGTCCGGTTTCGGCGTTGACCCGCACCAGCCGGATGCCCGGGGGAATTCGAAACGGGATGGCCGGCTCGCCCGCAAGCGCCTCGACCATGAAATCGCGGAAGATCGGCGAGGCGACGCTGGCGCCCGTCTCCCGGCCGCCCAAGCTGCGCGGGGCGTCGAAGCCGACGAACACGCCGACAGCAAGGTCCGGCGAAAAGCCGATGAACCAAGTGTCCATATTGTCGTTGGTGGTGCCGGTCTTGCCCGCGATCGGCTTGCCCACCGCCCGGACCTTCCAGCCGGTGCCGCGCTCGATCACGCCTTGAAGCAGGGAGACGACCTGATAGGCGGTAGCCGGGTCGACGAGCCGCTCCCGCAAATCGGGGATGCTCGGCGCGGACTGGTTGTCCCACACCGCCACCCGGCAGCTCTCGCACGGCCGGTCGTCGTGGCGGAAGATGGTGCGCCCGTGGCGGTCCTGGATGCGGTCGATCAAGGTCGGGGTGATCCGCTTGCCACCGTTGACCAACATGGCATAGGCCGTGGTCAGCCTGACCAACGTGGTCTCGGCGGCGCCCAGGGCCATGGACAGCCGCCGGGGCAGCTCATCGACGACGCCGAAGCGCTCGGCGTAGTCCGCGACCTTGTCGATACCGATGTACTGGGCGATGCGCACCGTCATCAGGTTGCGCGACTTCTCGAGACCGACGCGCATCGGGTTCGGACCATAGAACTTGCGGGTGTAATTGGTCGGCTTCCACTTGCCCAGGCCCGGTCCCTGGTCGATGACGAAGGGCCCATCCAACACCAGACTCGACGGCGTAAAGCCGTTGTCGAGGGCGGCCAGGTACACAAACGGCTTGAACGCCGAGCCGGGCTGACGCAGCGCCTGGGTCGCCCGGTTGAACTGGCTCACCTGGAAGCTGTAACCGCCCACCATGGCAAGCACGCGGCCGGTATGGGGATCGAGCGCAACCAGCGCCCCGTTGACCTCCGGGATTTGGCGCAAGCCGTAGGCGTCCGGCGCGTAGACGGCGCCGTCCTCCGCCGCCTGGACAGGCTCGACCGCGACCACATCGCCGAGCTTGAGAACGTCGCCCGGACGGCCCACCGGCGGGCCCACCTCCTGGCCCTCGCGCCACGGCCGCGCCCAGGCCAGCTCGGCGAACGGGACATACCCGCGGCGGCCGTCGGCAAAGCCGATCTCGGCCTTCGCGGAGTCGAGGACCAGCACGACGGCCAGCCGCCACCCCCCCAGATCCGGCGGCGGCACCGAGGCGAGCTGGGCCGGCCAGTCGAAACCGATCTCCAGGCGCGCGATCGGGCCGCGCCAGCCGTGGCGGCGGTCGTAACGGATCAGGCCCCGTCGCAGGACCTGATCGGCGATCTCCTGGAGCCGCGGATCGAGGGTCGTACGGACCGACAGCCCGCCGCCATAGACCCCGTCCTCGCCATAGCGCGCCAGCAGCTCGCGCCGGACCTCCTCGGCGAAGAAGTCCGCGTTGACGAATTCGGTCTCGTCCCGGGTGTGCATGATGAGCGGCGCGGCCCGCGCCTCGGCCGCCTCGTCGGCGGTCACAAATCCCTCGGCGAGCATCCGCGTAATCACCCAGTCGCGGCGCTCGACGGCCGCGGCGTGACCGCGGATCGGATGGTATCTGTTCGGCGCCTTGGGCAGGGCCGCCAGATAGGCGGCTTCGGCAATGGTCAGTTCGTCCAGCGACTTATTGAAGTAGTTGAGCGCCGCCGCCGCCACCCCATAGGAACCCAGGCCCAGATAAATTTCATTCAAGTAAAGCTCGAGGATGCGGTTCTTGGTCAGCGCGTGCTCCATCCGGAAGGCCAGGATCGCCTCCTTTATCTTGCGCTCCAATGACAACTCGCCGGTCAACAGGAAGTTCTTCGCCACCTGCTGGGTGATGGTCGAGGCGCCGACCAGGCGGCGGCCTGCGGTCAGGTTGACCAGATTTTGAATCGTGGCGCGGACGACACCCAGGAAATCCACGCCCGGATGGCTGTAAAAGTTCTTATCCTCGGCGCCGAGAAAGGCCTTGATAACGCGCTTCGGGATGGCCTCGATCGGCACGAAGACGCGCTTTTCGGCCGCGTACTCGGCGAGCAGACGGCCGTCGCCGGCATGCACGCGGGTGACTGTGGGCGGCTCGTAGGTGGCGAGCTGGCGGTAGTCCGGCAGGTCGCGACCGAACGTCCACAGCACATAGACTATGCCGGCGATGCCGAGCGCCGCCAGAGCCATCACGAAGACCAAGCCGTGAACGATCGCCTTCCGCATGCCGTTCTCGCGTGAAACCCATCCCGCCACGGCCGACGCCACCACGCGGGCCGGGCGCGATTCTTCAAATATAAGCGATCAACAGCGGGTAACCGGAAAATATGGCCAAGTTATGACCGTCTTAACCTGTCCGTCTCGGCGAAGTATCTGTCGGCGGCGCGCAGGACGGCCGCGATGATCTTGGCGCGATGGTGCGGCGAGCGGAGCTGCTGCTCCTCCTTCCGATTGGAGAGATAGCCCAGCTCGAACAAGACCGATGGTACATCCGGCGCTTTGAGCACGGCGAAACCCGCGAAACGGTGGGACTTCTGCAGGAGATTGATCTCCCGGAGCAGATCGACGACCAGCATGCTGGCGAACAATACCGAATCGTTCATGGTCTCGCGCTGGGCCAGGTCGATCAGGATGCCGGTGACCTCGGACAGCTCGTTCGAAAGATCTATGCCGGCGATGATGTCGACCTTGTTCTCCTTCTTCGCCAACAACGCCGCTTCCTTATCCGAAGCCTTTTCCGACAGGGTGTAGACCGACGCGCCGCGGACCGCGGGGTTGCCAATCGAGTCGGCGTGGAGCGAGATGAACAGCTCCGCCCCCGCGGCCCGGGCAATGGCGATCCGCTTGCGCAGCCGGACGAAGATGTCACGGTCACGGGTCAACACGACCTTGTAGCGGCCCGTCGCCTCCATCTCCTTCTTGAGATCCCGGGCTATGGCAAGCGTGATGTCCTTCTCGGGGATGCCGCTGGCGCCGACGGCACCCGGGTCGACACCGCCATGGCCGGGATCGATCACCACCACTCGCCTGTCGTCCAGGCGCCGCGCCGCGGCCGGCGGCTCGGGCTCGGGCCGGTCCGCCACGGACGGCGGCGGCGGCAGCCCCGCCCGCGCGAGACGCTCGAACTCATCCCGGCTTACCGCCTTGAGATCGAGGACCAAGCGGTATTGCCGGCCCTCAGCGGGCGGCAGCACAAAGGCCGATGCGACCGCCACCGGACCTTTGACGTCCAGCACCACGCGCGAGGTCCCGGGTTTGAACAGGCCGTAACGGTAGGCCGCGATCAGGCCGACACCCGACGCCGGCGCGCCGGGCGGCAGGCGCCAGGAAATCTCGGGCAGATCTATGACCACGCGGTAAGGATCGGAAAGGGTGAAGATCCGGTATTCGACGGCGGCGCTCAGATCGATCACGAACCGAGTCGCCGATGGATGAACGCCGATGCGCACGCCGGTGGCCACAGGCTGGGCCGCAGCCGCTTGAAACGGCATCGCGGCCGCGGCGAAAACCAGCCCCGCCAGGCACAAAATCCTGTATAATTGGCACATATTGCGGGATATTCCCTTCATAACCCCTAAATGTACCCCTAGTTGAATCGCCATAGCAACGAAAATTCGCACCCCTCGGCCCGGAGCATACCGGGACTTTCCCGGGACTTTCCCGGGTCGACCGGCGGGGGAATAGCCGCGGCGGGGGAATAAGCGGGGGAATAGGCGGGGGAATAACTGATTGTCGTCAATGGACGCTCCGTTTATCCTAGCCGCCGCAAACGACCGCGGTCGGCTGTTCCCGCAGCAAGGCGGGGGCAGCGGCGGCGCGGCCGGGGCCCTTGGCCGGGCACGAACGGTGTCGGCCGGGCGCCGGTGCGTGACGCTCGGGACGGTGCGGTCGAGTCGAGGAACACTGAAGCCGGCGCCCGGCTGCAAGCGTGGCCGCCGGGGCCGCGCCTGTCGTCGAAAGCTCTCCTTTAGTCGCAGACGCCGACGGGGGAGAGGACGGCGCCCCGGCTTCGCAGAGATATAGAGCGCTGTCGCTCACGCTCCCGTCGGAGCGGGGAGCGCTGCCCTGCTGCCCAGCCAGCCCCACCATCTCCAGAATGATGGCCGTGTTCTCCTTCAGGCAGTTGTGCTGCACTTTCAGCGCCCGCAAAAACAGCCCCATGGAAAGCAGCCAGGCCGCCAGATGCCACCAGTGCGACAGCGATCGGCGGTCCACTGCGCCGCCGAGGATGAAGGTGACCATCACCGCCAGCGTTACCGCCAGCGTGGGGGGGTAAAGCACCCGCTTCAGAGCAATGGAGCGGCGGTGGAAGACGGGGTCGGCCCCTTCGTCACGCACGTACTCCTTGACGCTCACCCCCGTGCCCACGAAGAAGAACATCACCAGTACCTCGACCGCCAGAAAGATAATGCTCACCAGCAGGGCCAGGCTAGGGTGGCTCATGCCGAAAAAGCCCCGCGGCCCCAGGAAGCCCCCCACCCCCACCAACGTCAGGCCGACCAGCGATACGCCGGACAGCACATAAATGAGATACATGAAAATGTACATGGACGCCTAACGGTTGTATGGGTGCAGGAGCATCGGTCTGCCGGCCCCACCACCTGGGGCAAGCTTACACATTGAACTTGAACACGATCACATCCCCATCCCGCACCACGTAGTCGCGCCCTTCCTGCCGCGCCCGGCCCGCCTCCCGCACGGCCCGCTCCGCTCCCAGGCGCACCAGCTCATCGTGGGGCAACACCTCCGCCTGAATGAACCCGCGCTGGAAGTCGCTGTGTACCAGCCCGGCGGCGGCGTGGGCGCTGAGGCCCCGGGGGATCATCCAGGCCCGCAGCTCATTGGGGTTACCCGTGAAAAAGGTCTGGTACTCAAGCAATTCATAGGCCGCCCGCACAAGCTTGTCAAGGCCCGCCTCCGGCAGCCCGTACTCCACTATAAAGGGCGTCCGCTCCGACACTTCCAGCTGGGCCAGCTCCTGTTCCAGCTGCGCAGACAAGCGGATGGCGCGGTCCCCGGCCCGGGCAGCCTCGTCAAAGAGCGCCTGCACCTCCGGCCCACGATCACGGCGCTGGATCGCCGCCTCATCCACGTTGGCCACCACCAGCGCTGGCTTCCGTGTCAACAGCAACAGCGGCGCAATCGCCGCCTGCTCGGCCGCGGTCAAGCTCTGGCTGCGAACCGTCTCTCCGGCGTTCAGAGCGGCGTGGACTTTCTCCAGCACCGGCAACTCTTTCCGGGCGGTGGCATCCCCCGTAGCGGCCAACTTCCGAGTGGCCGGCAGGCGCTTCTCCACCGACTCCAGGTCCTTGAGCAGTAGCTCGGTCTCCACAATCCCCACGTCCCGCTGCGGATCCACGCTGCCTTCAACATGGCTTACCTCCGGGTCGTCGAAGCAGCGCACCACGTGAATCACGACGTCCACCTGCCGGATGTGGGCCAGAAACTGGTTGCCCAGCCCCTCCCCCCGACTGGCCCCGCGCACCAGTCCGGCGATGTCCACAAATTCCACGGTTGCGGGGGTGACTTTGGCGGGTGCGTAGACGGCTTCCAGGGCTGCCAGCCGCGCGTCAGGGACAGGCACCACCCCCACGTTGGGGTCCACCGTGCAGAAAGGATAGCTCTCCGCCGGTACCTGCGAGGACGTCAAGGCATTAAACAGGGTGGACTTGCCGGCGTTGGGCAGACCAATGAGGCCACACTGCAGAGCCATCGCCGCCGGTCCTCAATTAGGGGTTGGGCAGGGCCGCATGTCGAAGGCCGCGCGCAACGCCTCCCAGATAGCGTAGCCGTAGGGCCGGATGAGCATGGTGCCCTTCACGGGGCCGTAGTCGGCCAGCTCTGGGCCTTCCGGACCACGTCGGTGTACCAGCGGGCGTAATCCTGACTGCGCGGTGTGACGCCCTTGGACATGGGGGGGAAGTTAGGGGGCGGGGAGGGGAGTTTCTAGTTACGAGTTGGCCGGATGTTGGATGTTGGATATTGGATGCTGGAGGGGCAGCCGAGGGCTGAACGCTGAAGGCTGATCACTGAAACGTGAATCATGAAGCGTGAACTTGAAACTTTGAACATTTAACTTTTAATTCGAAACTTGCCTTCCCATGCGCATCCTTGTACTCTGCACCGGCAATTCCTGTCGCTCACAGATGGCGGCGGCCACCCTCCGTCGGCTGCAGCCCGATTGGGAGGTGACCTCCGCCCGCACCTTCCCGCTTGACCAGGTCCATCCCCTGGCGGTGCGGGTCATGGCCGAGGTAGGGCTGGATATCTCCGGCCAGCGGCCTCAGCCGGTGGCGCCGCTGGCGGACCGGCCCTTCGATCACGTCATTACTGTCTGCGATGATGCCCGGGAGGTCTGCCCGGTCTTTACCGGTGAGGTGCGCCATCGCCACCACCTGCCCTTCACCGATCCCTACTGGGCCGTGGGCACGGAGGAGGAGCGGCTGGCGGTCTTCCGCCGGGTGCGGAAGACCATCCGCACGGCCTTTGAGGCGTTCGTTGAGGGGGTGGAAGCCTAGCGCCCGGGTGGCGCCGGAGGCATGGGTGGAGCAGTCTCACGATTCCATTTCCCCCTCCCTTTCAAGGGAGCAGGGCAGATAATAGGGTAGGGAATTCAAGGAAGAGAAGAAGAATTTCGGAGTTTTTCAGTCCTGGACCTAGGTCCAAATGGGTTTGATGGGTGAAAATTCCAAATCAAAGAATAAAGATTTTGGGCACTATCTTTTTCCCGTATTGGATGTGCTATTCAGACCCGGTATTGTGAGTAGGATCCTGGCGATTTGGAGTACCAAATGAGAGGAATCATTCTTGCGGGTGGGTCAGGAACTCGGCTATACCCCTTAACCATTGCGGTGAGTAAACAAATTTTGCCAGTCTACGACAAGCCGATGATTTATTATCCCCTTTCCATGTTAATGTTAGCAGGGATT
>JACZXZ010000092.1 GCA_022571365.1 Pseudomonadota bacterium
ATGATCGGCCGGCTGGTCGCCGAGAAAGGCTACCTCGGGCTGTTCGGGGCGATGGGCCGGGTCGACGCGGTGCTGTGGGTGGTTGGCGAACGGCTCGAAAGCGACCGCCGGTCGGCGGTCGAGGCGGCCGTCGCCGGGCTCGAAGAGCACCCGGAGCTGGCCAAGAAGATCCGGTTTCTCGGCTATCGCCGGGATGTCCCCGAGCTGCTTCGCGCCGCCGACATCTTTACCCTTCCCTCTCACCGCGAGGGCATGCCCCGTTCGATCATCGAGGCGATGATGACGGGCCTTCCGGTGGTCGCCACCGATATCCGCGGCTCCCGAGAGGAGGTGGTGCCGGGTGAGACCGGACTGTTGGTGCCGGTCGGGGACAGTGAGGTTCTGGCCGAGGCCTTGAGCCGGCTGGTCGGGGACGCCGCCCTGCGCCGCCGGCTCGGGCGCGCCGGTCGGGTCCGGGCGCTCGAGCTCTACGACGAGGCCAAGGTGGTGGCGCGCCAGCTCGATCTTCTGGGTCTCGTGCCCGCGCGGCCGGCGGCCGCCTCGGCGCCGTGATCCGGCCCCAGGCGCCATCGGCCGAGCTATGAAAGTCGCCGTCCTCGGAGCCTCCGGCAAGACCGGACGGCATCTGGTGGCGCGGCTGTGCGAAGAGGGTTTTGACGTCACCGCCGTCGGGCTCAGCGCCGAGCGCCTCGCCGCGCTTGACCGGCGGGCCCGGCGAGCGGTCGCCGACCTCGAGCGGCCGGCCGCGGTCAAGGCCGCGCTGGACGGCGCCGAGCGGGTCGTCAGCCTGGCCCCTGCGCGCTTCACCCGAGCGGTGCTCGCCGCCTTGCCACCCCGCTGCGAGCGGGCCGTGCTCATCGGCTCGGTGCGCAAGTTCTCGAACATCCCCGACTCGGGCGCGCAGGCGGTGCGCGCGGGCGAGGCCGCGTTTGCCTCCTCCGGCCGGCCGGGTGTCATGCTGCATCCGTCGATGATCTACGGCGCTGCCGACGACCGGAATGTGGGCCGCATCTTGCGCTTGATCCGCCGCTGGCCCAAGGGGCTGCCGCTATCGGTGCCGCTGCCGGACGGCGGCCGGCACCTGGTCCAGCCCGTGTTCGTCGACGATATGGTGGCCGCCGTCTTCGGCGCCTTGACCAGGGACGAGGCGCCGGGCCCGCCCATCGTCGTCGCCGGGCCCGAGCCGATCACCTATGCCGACATGGTCCGGACCTGCGCCCAGGCCCTGGGCCGGCGGGCGGTGGTCGTGCCGATACCCACCGCGGCGGCGGCCGGGATCGTTCGCTGCGCGGCGGCGCTGGGCGTGCGTCTGCCCTTTGAGGCCGCCGAGCTGAGGCGCGCCGGTGAGGACAAGCGCTTCGACATCACGGACATGCGCCGGCGCCTCGGGGTCACGCCCCGGCCTTTCGCGGAGGGTCTCAGGCTCAAGCTGGCGCGGGGCTGGGGGTAGGCCTGTTTTTCACCGTGGCTGGACCATTTCAGGGCCTTGATATCCTGGTGGGAAGGCGGCCACTGCGAATCCGCCCCGCGTTTCGAAAGCCCAATGCCAGCGACGGATGGAGGCGCCGGCGCTGTCGCGGGCGGGAGGGTTGTGATATGGTCGCCCGCGTTCGAGACGGGCGGGGCGCGTTTGAGACCTGACAGGACCGTTCGATGACAGTTATAGGCCGCGTCAGGCGCGCGCACATCGCATTCATCCATGACCTCGTCATGGCGGCGACCTCGTTCGTCGCCGCCCTTTACTTGAGGCTCGGCGACGACCTGTTCGGGTATTCCGCCGAATTCATGCTTCAGGGGACGGCCCTGTTCACCTTGGCGGCGGCGGGCGCGTTCTTGTGGATGCGGCTCTACCGCGGCGTTTGGCGCTATGCCTCGCTCAACGACATGATCGCGATTGCCAAGTCGGCGACCCTCGCGGTCCTGATATTCCTGCCGCTGATGTTCCTGTTGACCCGGCTCGAGGACTTGCCGCGTTCGATCCTGGTCATCAACTGGTTCGTGCTCGTGGCCCTTTTGGGCGGGCCGCGCATCCTGTACCGGCTGTTCAAGGATCGCCGGTTCAGCCTGACCCTCGAACGAGATGGCCTGAGGCGGGTCCCGGTGCTGCTGGTGGGCGCCGGCGACGGGGCCGAGCTGTTCCTCCGGGCCATGGCCCACAGGCCGACCGCCCATTACCGCGTGGTCGGGATCGTGGACGAGAAGGGAACCCGCGTCGGCCGCAAGATCCACGGCGTCGACGTGCTGGCCGACCTCGAGACCATACCGGCCGCGATCAAGGATTTGACCAGGCGTGGGCAGCGTCCCGAGCGGCTCATCATCACCAAGGACGACCTCGACGGCGCCTCCATCCGCTCCCTCCTGGAGGTGGCCGAGGAACACGGGCTCACCCTTTGCCGGCTGCCCAGGCTCACCGATTTCAAGAGCGGCATCAAGGAAGGGCTCGAGTTCAAGCCCCTCAACATCGAAGATCTGCTGCGCCGGCCCCAGATGGCCCTGGACCGGGCCAGCATGAAGGCCATGATCGCCTCCCGACGCATCATGGTGACCGGCGCCGGCGGCACCATCGGCGGCGAGCTGGTGCGGCAGATCTCCGATTTCGAGCCGGCCCACATCAGCCTCCTGGAGAATTCCGAGTTCAACCTTTATGCGATCGAGCGCGAGCTCGAGAAGCGCCATCCCGGCCTCTCGCGCACCATCGTGCTGTGCGACGTGCGCCACCGGGCCCGTCTGGATGAGGTCATGGCCGCGGAGAGGCCCGATCTGGTGTTCCACGCCGCGGCCTTGAAACAAGTGCCCATGGTCGAGGCCAACCCCAATGAAGGCGTGCTCACCAACGTCGTCGGCACCCGCCACGTCGCCGACGCCTGCCGCGCCGCCAAGGTCGAGGCCATGGTGTTGATCTCCACCGACAAGGCGGTCAACCCCACGAGCGTCATGGGCGCGGCCAAACGGGTTGCCGAAAGCTATTGCCAGGCCCTGGATGTCGTCGAGAGCGCCGGCGCCGGCGGGACCCGCTATGTCACGGTGCGCTTCGGCAACGTGCTGGGGTCCACCGGATCGGTGGTGCCCTTGTTCCAGCGCCAGCTCGCCGCCGGCGGGCCGCTCACCGTCACCCATCCAGACGTCATGCGCTACTTCATGACCACGCGGGAAGCAGTTCAGCTGGTCCTGCAGGCCTCCGCCCTCGGCTGTCGGGGGGTGGACCGGGGCGGCCGGATATTCGTCCTCGACATGGGCGAGCCGGTCAGAATCCAGAGCCTGGCGAAACATATGATCCTACTCGCCGGGCTCAGGCCCGATGTGGACATAAAGATCGAATACACTGGGCTTCGCCCCGGCGAGAAGATGGTCGAGGAGCTGTTCCACCCTGCCGAGCCGCCGATGCCCACCGAATGCGAGGGCATCCTGTTGGCCCCGCCCCGGAGCGGCGATTACGCGGCGCTCGCGCGCGCCATCGACGAGCTGGCCGAAGCCAGCGGCGCGGGGCGCACCGATGAGACTCTGGCGCTCTTGCGCCGTCTGGTGCCCGAGTACAACCCGGCTGGCGAGACCACGCCGCGGGCCGCCGTGGCTTCCGGCTAGCGCTCGACTCCAGGCGCTGTCCGGCCGGCCGTTGCGGTATGGTGGTCCCGATCTCCGATTTCGCTTGCCCCGGAAAAGTTGTCGGAAAAGTTGAAGGATGGCGAATCTCGGCCTGACCCCGATCAGCCGCGCCTTGATCTCCGTCTCGGACAAGACCGGTCTCGCCGAGCTGGGGAAGTTCCTCGAGGCCCGGAAGGTCGATATCCTGTCCACCGGCGGCTCGGCGAAGGCGCTTTCCGAGGCCGGCGTCGGCGTCAGGGAGGTCGCCGCCTACACGGGATTCCCCGAGCTCATGGAGGGC
This sequence comes from Pseudomonadota bacterium, assembly GCA_022571365.1. Classification (GTDB taxonomy): domain Bacteria; phylum Pseudomonadota; class Alphaproteobacteria; genus JACZXZ01. Next base: position 3,884 of record JACZXZ010000092.1, read on the forward strand.
CGGGTCAAGACCCTGCATCCGCTGATTCACGGCGCCATTCTGGCCCGGCGCGACAGGGCCGAAGATGTGGCCGCCATGGCCGAGCACGGCATCCAGCCGATCGAGCTCGTGGTGATCAACCTTTACCCGTTCGAGGCGACGGTGGCGGCGGGCGCGCCCCTTGCCGCGTGCCTCGAGAACATCGATATCGGAGGCCCGGCGCTCATCCGGGCCGCCGCCAAGAACCACGACTTCGTCACCGTGGTCACCGATCCGGCGGACTATGCCGCGGTGATGGCCGAGATCTCGGCCAACGGCGGGGCCACCACCCTGGCGCTCCGCCGGCGCCTGGCGGCGGCGGCCTTCGCCCGCACGGCGGCCTATGACGCCGCCGTCGGCGCTTGGTTTGCCAGGCGCCAGGGCGAGACCTTTCCGCCCCGGATCGTCGTCGCCGGCGCGCGGCGGCAACGTTTGCGCTATGGCGAGAACCCGCACCAGGAGGCGGCGTTCTACGCGACCGGCGCGGCGCATCCCGGGGTCGCCACCGCGACCCAGCTCCAGGGCAAGGCGCTCAGTTTCAACAACCTGAGTGACACCGACGCGGCGTTTGAGCTTGTCGCCGAGTTCGACCGGCCCGCCGTCGCCATCATCAAGCACGCCAACCCGTGCGGGGTGGCTCAGGCCGCGACGCCCGCCGAGGCCTATGAGAAGGCGCTCGCCTGCGACCCGTTGAGCGCCTATGGCGGGGTCATCGCCTTGAACCGGCCGCTGGATGAGGCGGTGGCGGCGGCCATCGCCAAGCGGTTCGTGGAGGTGGTCATCGCCCCCGACGCCGATGGGCCGGCCCGCGCGGCGCTTGCGGCCAAGGAGGACCTGCGCCTGCTGGTGACCGGCGCCATGCCCGGTCCGGACGCGGCGGAGGTCTCCCTACGCTCGCTTGCCGGCGGCTTTCTGCTGCAGACCCCGGATGCCGCCCGGCTTGAGGCCGGAGATCTCAAGGTCGTCACCAAGAGGACGCCCACCGACGCCGAGATGACGGACCTGGTCTTTGCCTTCACGGTCGTGAAGCACGTCAAGTCGAACGCCGTCGTCTTCGCCAGGGGCGGGGCCACCGTCGGCATCGGAGCGGGGCAGATGAGCCGCGTCGACGCGGTCCGGATCGCCGTCTGGAAGGCGAAGGAGGCGGCGGAGAACGCGGGCGAGGGCACGCCCCGGACCGCCGGATCGGTGGTCGCCTCCGACGCCTTCTTCCCGTTCGCCGACGGGCTCATCGCCGCGGCCGAGGCGGGGGCCAAGGCGGTGATTCAGCCGGGTGGATCCAAGCGGGACGAAGAGGTCATCGCCGCCGCCGACGAGGCCGGCCTCGCCATGGTGTTCACCGGCATCCGCCACTTCCGGCATTGATCACG
>JACZXZ010000044.1 GCA_022571365.1 Pseudomonadota bacterium
GGTGATCCGAACGCGGTTGACCATCTGCTCGGCCTCTTTAACTGGTCCCACATGCAGTATGAGGTCGACCGCGCCAAGGATCCAGGCGGCGAACCCTCGCTCGGTCAGATGACCGGCAAAGCAATCGAAATCCTTTCTAAGAATGACAGGGGCTATTTCTTGATGGTCGAGGGCAGCCGCATCGACCATGGCAACCATGTAGGCAATGCCTATCGTATCCTTTACGAAACCATCGAGTTTTCCAACGCCGTCCGGGTGGCGATGGAAAAGACCGATCCCAACGACACCCTCATCATCGTGACTGCCGACCACGCTCAAGCGCTGACCATTTCCGGTTATCCGACCCGCGGCAACCCGATCCTCGGCAAGGTGATCGAGAATGACGAGCACGGGCGCCCTAGGGGCGAGTTCGCCAAGGACCTGAACGGCTTGCCGTTCACGACGCTGACCTTCATCAATGGTCCCGGCTATCGCGGGGAAGGGCGTCCCGACTTGACGGATGTCGATACAACCCGCATCGACTATATGCAGGAGGCCCTGGTGCCGCGCAACAGCGGGAGCCATTCGGGCGAAGACGTGGCCATCTACGCCCGAGGATCCGGTGCCTACCTGTTCGATGGCGTTGTGGAGCAAAATTACATTTTCCACGTTATGGATGAGGCCCTCCGGCTGCGCCAAAGGGCTAAATGACATTCATACCTTCGATGTCCACCAATACTCGCGGGGTCTAACACCGTTCTTCGGAGAGCAAGCCCACCGTGACAAACTGGGTGGGGCGAACTGCCAGATTTCGATGGGGAGGCAAACATGGAGCGGCTTAAAAAGGCGACCTACGCCTCGATTGGTGCTCTGCTTGTGGGCATCGCGTTCGTCGCGCCGGCGTCGGCCGGGGAAATCACCACTAAGATCACAGTTGAAAGAGTCCGGCTTGTTCTAAGCCTTCGAGAGGGAGTGGAGGATGAGCAGAAAATACGGATGCGCCTGCGCCGGGCTACCCGATGCCTCCCCAAGGCAGGTGATGAGGAAGAGCAGCGGTCCTGCGGTATCGCCGTTTCGTTATGTGCAGTGGAGAAGAGGGTCATTAGGCGACATGCGGCGATGTCGCCTCGAATGTCTGGTTTGGGTCATGAGCGGACGTTCAGCAGGCTCGCGTCGGATGTCCGCTAGTAGCCATAAGCGGACGTTGGCCGGGTCGCGGCGCAATGTCAGCTCATAGCCAGAACCGGAAGTGCCGCGATCTCACTATCCGCTGGCGGCCTTCAGCTGTTCATCGATGTGCTGAGCAAGTTCAAATGTCGGGCGTCCGTCGACTAGAAGCTTGTGGTCACGTTGATAGGCCCGAATCGCCGATTCGGTTTGCGAGCCCTTGATCCCATCGATCGAGCCGGGATTGTAGCCTAGCTCCGTCAGGCCAGCCTGAATTTGGCTGACCGCAGAGCCATTCGCCTCCTGCGTGTCCGATGCCCAAATGGGATCGCCCAAATTGATGACGTCCTCGCTCGTGAGCGCTCCGGTCACCCCGCCGGCGGCGGCACCGATCAACGCGCCTTGGAGCAAAGAAAGTCCCGTAACGGCACCGATGATCGTACCAGCGATGGCGCCGATTCCCGCGCCGGACACCGCGCGGTCGGCAGGGCGGCTGCCGCACGCCGTCACGAACAGACTCAGGCCAACCAGAAGCGCAGCAATGGAACGATGCATTTCGCTCACCATAGAGTTAATTCAAGCCATCATAGGACTGAGTGCCTCAGTTTGTCACTCGATACCGACTTAGTCGACGTGGACCTCTGCTCGGCTCATCTCGGTTCAGAGGCACCAGCAGACGTTATTGGCTTAAGCGTGCAGCGTCCGCTGACCCCCTGCAAGCCGACATCAGCGCCGATTTTACGTCCCGGCGTCCGCAGGTGGGGTAGAGCAGACCTTCCGGCGCTACTCTCTGAATGACCGGTAATAGCCATCAGCAGACTCACGCCGCTCCTCGAGGGCGGTCGGTCTCGGGCACATTGCGATGCAGGTGTGGGAGCGGATTGTAGGGGTTCAGAACAAAGTGGACTGCTAAGGGCCAACTATGAACGTGACGAGAGTGTAAAATGACCGCCGTCTTGGACGTTATCTGCGATGTTGAATCAATACGGTACCGTCGAAGGCGCCCCAATATCCGGGTGCGCGTGGTCGCTGGACGCCTTGATTTTGTGGATCAAAGATGGGATGAGACGAGGAGGCTATGCTTGACCACGATGGCGCAAGCGTTCTTTCCAGGGAAACCTGCGACGCTGTTATCTTCGACCTCGACGGGGTGATCACGGACACGGCCAAAGTTCACGCCTGGGCGTGGAAGCGGACCTTCGACACCTACCTCGAGGCGCGCACCGAGCGTCTGGGCACGCCGCCGGAGCCACCATTCAACATCGATCGCGACTACAAGGAATACGTGGACGGCAAGCCGCGCTACAAGGGAGTGCGCAGCTTCCTCGAATCGCGCGGCATCGATCTCCCGGAGGGGACGCCCGAGGACGGCCCCGAGGAAGAGACGGTCTGCGGCGTCGGCAACTGCAAGAACACGCTCTTCAACCGGCGACTCGGGGAAAAGGGAGCCGACATCATTCCCGGCGCCATCGAGTTCATCTACCGGGTCCGCGCCCAGGGCATCAAGACGGCGCTCGTCACCTCGAGCCGAAACTGCGCGACAATCATGGAGTCCATCGGCATGAGTGATCTGTTTTCGATCACCGTCGACGGGCTCGAAGCGGCACGCCTCAACCTCAAGGGCAAGCCGGAGGCCGACGCCTTCCTCGAGGCGGCCCGCCGGCTCCGGGTTGCGCCCGCGCGCGCGGCCATCGTCGAGGACGCCATCTCCGGGGTCCAGGCCGGGCGCAACGGCGGCTTCGGGGCAGTCATCGGCGTCGTCCACGATGGCAACACCGAGGCGCTCATGGAGAACGGGGCCACCGTAGTCGTCGACAGGCTCACCGAGATCGAGGTCGAGGGGCCGCCGGCGCCGGAGAGGATGACCGACGAGCTACCCTCGGCGCTGGAGTCCATTGCCGACATACTGGCCACCGCGGGCAAGCGAAAGCTCGCCTTCTTCCTTGACTACGACGGCACCATGACCCCGATCGTGGCGCGGCCCGAACTCGCCGTGATGGCGCCGGCGATGCGCAATAAGCTAAAGGCGGTGGCCGGTAAATGGTTCGTCGCCGTCGTCAGCGGCCGCGACCTCAACGACGTGAAGGGCCTCGTGCAGATGGACGGCCTCACTTATGCCGGCAGCCATGGCTTCGATATCGAGCGCCCCGACGGGACCAAGATCGAGGCCCACCAGGGCGCTGAGTTCCTGCCCGTCCTGGCCGAGGTCGAAGGCAAGCTACGCACGGGCACCGAAGAGATCGAGGGGGCGCTGATCGAGCGCAAGAAGTTCTCCATCGCCGTCCACTACCGCTTGGTCGAAAGCGACGACGAGGTGGCGCGCATGGACGCCTTGGTCGACCGCACGATCGCCGAGCACCGGGGGCTCAGGAAGGGGCACGGCAAGAAGGTCTGGGAAGTGCAGCCGGACATCAAGTGGCACAAAGGCAAGGCGGTCCTGCACCTTGTGGAGACACTGAAGCTGGATCCGGAAAAGGTTCTGCCTGTCTTTGTCGGCGACGACATCACCGACGAGGACGCTTTCCGGGCCCTCGCCGCCACCGGCTTGGGCATCGTGGTCAAGGACGATAACCGGCCGACGGCGGCCCGCTACGCGCTCGAAAGCGTCGACGAGGTGGAACAGTTCTTCGACCGCTTGGTCGACTGGGCTTGAGGTGTGAAGGAAGATGACGGGCTGGTCCCTTGTTTACGAGGGCTTCGATCCGAAAAACGAGATGCTGCGCGAGACCCTGTGCACGACGGGCAACGGCTATTTCGCCACCCGCGGAGCGGCACCGGAGTCGGCCGACGACGGTGTACACTACCCCGGTACTTATCTGGCCGGCGGCTACAACCACCTGGGCACCGAAATGTCCGGGCGGGTGATCGTCAACGAGGACTTGGTCAACGTCCCCAACTGGCTGCCGTTAACCTTCCGTATCGACGGCGGCCTCTGGTTCCGGCTTACGGACGTGGAGATCCTGCATTTCCGCCAGGAGTTCAACCTGAAGGAAGGCGTGCTCCACCGCGACCTCAGTTTTAAGGACGCCGACGGCCGCACGAGTCGGCTGGTCGACCGCCGCTTGGTGCACATGGCGAAGCCCCATCTCGCCGCCCTGGAGCGAAACCTCACGGCGGAGGACTGGTCGGGCACGGTGGAGGTGCGTTCCGCCCTCGACGGGCGGCTCATCAACAACGGCGTCAAGCGCTACGCCCAGCTCAACCAGCAGCATCTGGAGCCGGTCCTCACGTGCGAGGGCGGGGGCGGCGTCATCGTCCTCGAGGCACGCACCGTGCAGTCTCACATCCACATCGCCGAGGCGGCGCGGACGGAACTCTATGTCGACGGCGTCCCTGTCCCGGGCGCCGCCGCCGAGATCGCCGAGGAGGCAGGCTACATCGGCACGACCCTCAAGCTGGAACTCGGCGAGGGGGCGACTCTCTCGGTCGAGAAGGTGGTCGCCCTCTACACCTTGCGCGATGGGACCGTTGCCGAGTGCGCCACCGACGCCGAGAAGACGGCCGCTCGCGCCGGACGCTTCGACGCGCTTTTGGCGAGCCACAGGCGAGCTTGGGCGCAGCTCTGGCGCCGCTTCGGCACCGAGATCGAGGCCTCGGACCCGGAAAAGACCGAGCACTTGGCGATGCTGGTGCGCCTGCATACGCTCCATGCGCTGCAGACGGCGTCGCCTAACACCGCCGATCTCGACGTCGGGCTGCCGGCCCGCGGCTGGACCGGCGAGGCCTACCGGGGTCACGTGTTCTGGGACGAGGTCTACGTCTTCCCATTTTACACCTACCACATGCCCGAGATCACCCGAGCGCTACTCATGTACCGCTACCGGCGCCTGGACGAGGCCCGCGCTTTGGCCCGCGCCGAAGGCTGCCGCGGTGCCATGTATCCGTGGCAGAGCGGCAGCGACGGCCGCGAGGAGACCCAGGTCGTGCACCTGAACCCGAAGTCGGGGCGCTGGGTGCCGGACAAGAGCCACCGCCAACGCCACGTCAACGTGGCCATCGCCTACAACATCTGGGAGTACTTCGAGGTCACCGACGACATCGACTTCCTTTCGGACTACGGTGCCGAGATGCTGCTCGAAATCACCCGCTACTGGGCCAGCGTCGCCACCTACGACGAGAGCCGCGCCCGCTACGAGATCAAAAGCGTCATGGGGCCGGATGAGTTTCACACGGACTACCCTGGCACCGCCGAGGAGGCGGAGGGCGGCATCGACAATAACGCCTATACGAACGTCATGGTCGCCTGGGTGATGCGGGCGGCGCTCAAGGCCTTGGACCTCCTTTCCGGCACCCGCAAGCGGGAGCTCTGGGAGAACCTCGAGGTCTCGGAGGAAGAGTTGAAGCGCTGGCGCGACATCGAGCGGCGCATGTACGTGCCCTTCCACGGCGACGGCATCATCAGCCAGTTCGACGGCTACGAGGACCTGGAAGAACTGGACTGGGACGCCTACCGCGCGAAATACGGCGACATCCACCGCATGGACCGCATCCTCGAGGCCGAGGACGATTCCGGCGACCGCTACAAGCTCGCCAAACAGGCGGACACGGTGATGCTGTTCTATCTGCTCCCGCAGGCGAAAGTCATCGCACTTTTCGAGAACTTGGGGTATGGGCTGACGCCGGAACAGATTCTCGCCAACATCGACTACTACGAGGCGAGGACGTCGCACGGCTCGACGCTGAGCCGCTTGGTGCACGCCTGGATTCTCGCCCGCCACCAGCCGGAGCGGGCCTGGACCTGGTACATGGAGGCGTTGGAGAGCGACTACGTGGACATCCAGGGCGGCGCCACGCGCGAGGGCATTCACATGGGAGTCATGGCCGGCACCGTGGATCTTCTGCAGCGCTGCTACACCGGGATGGAGATGCGCGACGGCGTCCTCTGGCTCGACCCGCAGCTGCCGAAGGCGATCGCGCGGCTCGAATTCCCGGTCCGCTTCCGCGGCCATGAGGTCGTGATCTCGGTGACGCGGGACGCCCTCAGGATCATCGCGGCTCAACACCAGGAAGGGCCAGTTCCCATCGGTTACGCCGGTGCCGTGCACAACCTTGCGGCCGGCGAGACGATGAAGTTCGAGCTCGCCCGATCGGCCGCGATCTGTGCCTTCTAAAAACTCCGGCCGCCTTAGCGTTAGATCGGTCCTTGCGGCAGTCGGTCGTACGCGTCGTGTAACCCGCGCCAACCACTGTTAATCAGGAATCCAAGGATTTCTACGGTGGACAGAATCAATTAGAACGGACACCTGGTTATCGGTACATTCTTGCTTGTTAAGCGTGCCCTTGTCCGGCATCAGGCTGAAGCTGACCTGAACGACGGGTTCGTCCGCTTCGGGTCATAAGCGGACGTTCAGCAGGCTCGCGTCGGATGTCCGCTGGTAGCCAGAACCGGAAGTGCCGCGAGATTTCGAATCCGGAGGCGGACCTTAAGCTTATTGCTCCCGCCGGCGACCGGGAGGTGTCATCTGGGAAATGTCGGCTCAAATTATCTATTTTTCCGTACCTCAAAGGAAAAGGATAAACATCACAGACTCAACGGATCGGTTGCGACGGAAAAGCGCGAGGCGTCAGTCGAGCGGTCGCGACAGATCTTACTACATCTTGTGGATATTACCCCTCCGTCCGCAAAATGTCGTTGCAACGAAGGTTGTTTGGTTCTAGGATTTGTGGTCTAGGGTGCCGACGCCACAAGATACTGATTGGCGGTGGGGGCCTGGAGGCCGCAGGGCCGGGCCGGACTGAGCTGGATCCCGAAGGTCTGCCAAGAACCAAGGTATGACCATGATTGCGTTTCCTGCTTCAGCAGGTTCGTCGGAGAGCACAGAACCGTGCCGCACGATTTTGCGCTAAGCGCCGAGGGAGACCGGCCGGGATTGGCCAAACGTGAAGCGGAAAACCGGAGCGGCAGCACGGACCACTCGCCTCGCGTCCATTGTTTCTCTCCGGTTCGTCGCGGCCAACTTGCTCCTTTCCACGCTTAGATGCTCCAGAGTCACCAATGGCTTACGACGTTGACCCCCGAATGACTGAAGCCCAGCCGAGCCACGAAAAGGGGGGGAATCTGACCGACAGCGAGAAGTCCCTCAGCGGTAGTGGGCTCTTTCAGGATCTGAACCCGGATGTCCTCAGGGATATCGAATCCAGGTGTCGGTGGCGTCGGTATGCCAAGAACGCGCAAATCCTGAGCCGCGCTTCCAACTCTCTCGACGTTTACTTCATCGTTGCCGGCTCGGTCCGCGCCGCCATCTACGCAGGCTCCGAGCGTGAGATTGCACTCGCCAATTTTTCGGCGGGCGATTATTTCGGAGAGATGGCGGCGATCGATGGGAAGCCCCACTCGGCGGACGTGTACGCCATGACGGAAACAGTGCTCGCCTCGCTCGACCACAAGACCTTCATCGACACGCTGCACAAGTATCCGCAGGTATCTCTAAGGATCACCAAGCACCTGATCAATACCGTCCGCACGATGGATGTCCGGGTGCGCGACCTCAGCACCTTGACCGCGATGCAGCGGGTGTATGCCGAGCTGCTGCGTCTCGCCGAACCATCCGTCAAACCGGACGGCACCTGGGGCATCCGGGACATGCCCAACCACAGGGAAATCGCAATCTGGGCCGGCACCACGCAGGATACGGTGGCTCGCGCCATCGGCCACCTCGCCCGCGACGGCGTGGTCGAACGCCGTCGCAAGACGCTTTATATCAAAGACCGTTTTCGCCTGCGCATGTTGGCGCAAAGCGTCGAGAACGATTCCGTTCACTAGAATCTCACTAGAATCTGTTTCAAGAGCGGCGATCCCCGACTCTCGAAACAGGGTTCAACCACCTTGCGACCGGCCTACTCCCGGCGGGCTCGCCGGGGCGGCGATGTCGAATGCCGATGTTGATGCCAGGGGCTGTGGAGCGGGCGGGGAGGTGCGACAATGAACCCTAAAGTTACCGGTTTCTTCCACGCACCGAGCGAGTCGATCACTTACGTCGTGGCGGAGCCGGAAGGCGCCCGTTGTGCGATCATCGACCCCGTGCTCGACTTCGACCATGGGGCGGCGCGGACGAGCACGGCGGCGGCCGATAAGGTCGTCGGCTTTGTCAAGCGGAACGGCTTCAGGGTCGAATGGATCCTCGAGACCCATGTCCACGCCGACCGCCTATCGGCGGCACCCTACATAAACGAGCGGCTCGGCGGGCGCATCGGCATCGGCGAACACATCGTCAACGTCCAGAAGACATGGAAGGGCACCTTAAACCTCGGCGACGAGTTCAAGGACGATGGCTCGGCGTTCGACCACCTTTTCAAGGAGGGGGAGCGGTTCACGATCGGCGCGCTTGCGGGTGAAGTCCTTTACACTCCGGGGCACACTTTGGCCGACGTGACCTACGTGATCGGAGACACCGCTTTCATTGGCGACACCCTCTTCATGTCCGACTACGGCACCGCCCGGGCCGACTTTCCGGGCGGCGACGCGCGGGAGCTGTACCACTCGATCCGGCGGATCCTCGCGCTCCCGCCCGAGACCCGGCTCTTCCTGTGTCACGACTACCTTGGGCCCGGGCGGGCGGAGCACAAGTGGGAAACCACCGTCGCTGAACAGCGCGCCCATAACGTCCACGTCCACGACGGCGTGACGGAGGATGCGTTTGTCAAGCTCCGGACCGAACGCGACAAACTGCTGGCGACGCCGCCGCTCCTGTTCGCCGCGGTCCAAGTCAATATGCGGGCCGGTCGGCTGCCGGCCCCGGAGGCGAACGGGGTGTCCTACCTAAAGATCCCCGTCGACCTTATCTGAGGGCTTCGGGAGGCGCCGCGCGCCGGGTAACGCCGGGTAGCCAGATCCACTTCATCCTTAAACTCAAGGCCGCCCGGACTATGCCGGCGCGCTTGCCCTCCCCCAGGTGGCTGGAGAAGAAGTCCGCCCGGACACGGCTCTCGATGAACCGGCCCTGGACCGGGTTGGGCGGGAATCTGCTACGTACGTGTACTTCATCCGTGCCTCGATCTGCGAGGTAGCCGCTTATCCCCGCGCTTCCTGCACCGGCGGTAACGATACCAGATCATCCAGCCGAAGGCCCGCACGCCTATCCAGGCTATCCAGGCGACCTTGGGATGCCCGCCGGCCCGGATGCACTCGCGAAATTCCCGGTCAATGCTGCTGCGGGTTTCGCCGGTGCCATGGCCCTCGTGCAGGCAGGCGTTCCAATAGTCGTCGTCGTGCTCGTTGCAGCACTTTATCCAGTCAGGGTGGTCCGGGAACAGGGTGCAGCCGTCCCGCGGGGAGATCACACGTTCTTCATGCACGGCTCTTGGCCTCCTTCCCGGCCTTGGGCGCCTCGGGCTGCCCGATTCCGGCCTTCAGGGTGTAGACTCCCTCGGCCGAGGGAGCCGCGCGCCGAATAACCCTTTGAAATGATTGGTGCCCCTGGCCGGACTCGAACCAGCACGTCCCGAAGGACAACAGATTTTGAGTCTGCCGCGTCTACCAATTCCGCCACAGGGGCTAAGGGGTGAACCGGATCATAGCCGAGCGCCCGGGGGCGTCAACAGGCCAGCCGGCCACACGTTCCGACAAGCCCGCCCGCGGCCTCCCACTCCGGGCGGGCCCGGTGGAGGTACGGGCGGCCCTCCCGGTCACGCGGCTCCCTGGATCACAGGCCAAATCCCGACCGCGTCCCCGCCTCCCGGAATGCTTGCTAAACTACGGGCGAGCCCGGTAAAGGGCGGGCGCGGCCAGAGGGGGATGTCTTCGGATGCTCGAACGGCTTTACCACCGGACCATGGGTCTTGCAGCCCATCGCCATGCGCTCTGGGTGCTCGCCCTCGTTTCCTTCATTGAAAGCTCGGTCTTTCCCATCCCCCCCGACGTGCTGCTGGTGCCGATGGTGCTGGCGCGGCGGCGTCGCGCCTGGCGGATCGCCGCCGTGTGCACCGCGGGCTCGGTCCTGGGCGGGCTGGCCGGCTACTTCATCGGCTATTTCCTGTTCGAGAGCCTGGGCCGGCCGCTTATCGACCTCTACGGCCATGGCGAACAGTTCGCCCGGTTCCAGGCCAGCTACAACGCGTGGGGCTGGTGGATCGTCACCGGCGCCGGACTCACCCCTTTCCCATATAAAGTCGTGACCATCGCGAGCGGCGTCACCGGGCTCGATATGACCACGTTTGTCCTCGCCTCGCTGTTGTCGAGGGGAGCCCGGTTCTTCGCCGAGGCCGGGCTGTTGTGGTATTTCGGCCCGCCTTTAAAGGCCTTCATCGAGCGCCGGATGGGCCTCGTCGCCACCGTCTTCTTCCTGCTGCTCTTGGGCGGCTTCGTCCTGGTCGGATACGTCCTTTAAGCGTTAAGCCGCGGCCGGCGCGGAGCGGCCGACAAGCGAACGGCATGTGGGCGCCCGAAGCCGCGGCCGAGGCCGCCCAGCTCCCCGCGCCAACACTCGAAGCCGACTCCCCAACGGCCGGGCGGGGCGGTATGATCCAGACCATGACTCGCGCCCTTTCCGTCCCCGCCCTGATCCTTGGCGCAAGTGCCGCCATCCTCGGCGCGGCCTTCGCCATCCAGTTTCTCGGCGGGGCCGATCCCTGTCTACTTTGCGTCTATCAGCGCTATCCCTATGGCGTGGCCATCGTCCTTTCCGCGCTCGCGCTGGTGCTCGCGCGCGGGAGCCGGGCGCAGCCCCGGCTCCTCGGCTTGTGCGGCGCGGCATTCCTGGCCAGCGCCGGGCTCGCCTCGTTTCACCTCGGGGTCGAGCAGCACTGGTGGGCCGGCACCGCGGCCTGCGCCGCCGGAACCGGGGGCGCGGCCACGACGGTCGTCGAACTCAAGGCCATGGTGGCGAGCGCGCTCCGGCCGCGCTGCGACGAGGTCGCCTGGTCGCTGTTCGGCGTCTCCCTCGCGGGTTACAATCTCCTCGCCTCGCTGGCGCTCGCTTCCTTGAGTCTGTGGGCGGCGCGGGCGATGCGCGGTCGGAAGACAGCGGCGAGAGGATACAGGCAGGCATGACCGGGGTGGCCCGCCCGAGCAAACGCCCGAAGGTGACCGGCGAAGCGAGTCTTCCGGGCGATCCCCCGCGCGAGGAGCTGATTGCCCGCATGATCCGCGTCGATCACGCCGGCGAGCTCGGCGCCGTGCGCATTTACCAGGGGCAGCTCGCCGTGCTGGGCGCGTCCAAGAGCGCCGAGGTCATCCGGCACATGGCCGAGCAGGAGCAGCACCATCTTGAGTCCTTCGAGCGCCTGATCGTCGAGCGGCGGGTCCGCCCGACCCTGTTGTCGCCGCTCTGGCATGTCGCCGGCTTCGCCCTGGGCGCCGCCACCGCGCTCATGGGCGAGCGCGCGGCCATGGCCTGCACCGTGGCCGTCGAGGACGTCATCGACGAACACTATAAAAGTCAAGCCGAACAGCTCGGCGAGGACGAGGCGGCACTCAAGCAGACCATCGAGGCGTTCCACGCCGATGAGCTCGCCCACCGCGAGGCCGGCCTCGCGCACGGCGCGGCGCAGGCCCCGGGCTACGAGCTGCTGACGGCCGCGATCAGGGCCGGCTCGCGCCTCGCCATCTGGCTCTCGACCCGGCTTTGAGAGGCCGGGTCCAGGGGCATACCGGTCAGGGCGTCGTCTGAAGCGGACCGGGCCTTGGCTGGCCGCAGGCCGGGCCGGGGACGCGGGACCGGGGGTGTCGTTTCTTAATTATGGGAACGCGGGATGCCCGGCGAGGTGATTGGCTGGCCGCCTGCCTCAGCAGTGCGGCGGACAGGCCCGCTCGGGCCCGAGGGCGCCGACGGTGCCCGGCGGCTCGGCACGAGGCGGGAGGGGAAGGCGAAGCGGCTCTTAAGCACTTCTCAAGGGTGGGCCCGCCACACAGATCTCAAACCGCCCAACCGAGTTGCATGGCGATCCTGACGGCCTGGGTCCGGTTGGTCGCGTGGAGCTTTCGATACACGCCGCTCAGATGGACCTTCACGGTGATTTCCTCGATCTCCAGACGCCTTGCGATCTCTTTGTTGGAATAGCCTTGAGTCAGGAGGGCAAGGGCATCGCGCTCGCGCGGGGTGAGCTTACTCAGCGGGTTGTCCCCGGTCGCCGGCGCGCCCTTGTCGGCATCCGGTTGGCCCGCCGGAGAGTCCCTGTCCGGCAGCATGATCGACGGCACATAGGTTTCCCCGGACAATATCAATTGCAAGGCATTGAACATGGCTTTGCCGCTCAATGTCTTAGGAATATAACCGGCAGCGCCGGCGGCCAGCGCCGTGAGGACATCGCCTCGGCGCACGGAGCCCGAGAGGATCACCGCAGGCACTTTAGGAAATCGCTCCCGCATCAACTCGAGCCCGGCGAATCCATTCATTCCCGGCATTTTCAGATCAAGGATGATGAGGTCGAGTTGCGGGGCCTGGGAGGAGTTTACCAGCGCTTCCTCGAAGGTCGCGGCCTCGATCACCGTCACCTTCGAGGCCAAACGCTCCAGATAAAACTTCAGGCCGTTGCGGACCAACTCATGGTCATCCGCCAGGAGCACATGCATTTCCTTGCCTTCCTTGCCCGACTTCCGATCATCGTTGTGGCCCAAATCCACTCCTTTCACCGACATCCCCTTTCACCGACATCTAAAACCAGATCAACGGGCGAAGCAGCCCAATTTTCGCAGACAACTATACTACAACTATACGCATGTATAGGAAAATTTTGCCTTCTGCGGAATTTTCAAGGTCTACCTATACTATTGTATACATATACGACAGTATAGGTAAGTCCAATAAACTTATACATAATAATAATAAATATAATACTACAGATCAATTGTTATTTTCTCAAAGCATGTTCCTACTCTTACATCAAGAAATTCTTGAGGAAAGAAATATAGGGCATGGCCTTTCGCGGCGTCACCATTCAGGAAAGTCGTGAGCGCCAAACCGCTGCCGGCAAACGGTACGGGCCGTGGCTCCGCCCCGGCCGTCTGCTCCAAAGTCCCCGAGCCCTCGCCCGAAGATGGGCGCGTGGGCGGCGATGGCCGCAGACATCAATCCCCATTGTCTTTGTCGCCGTCCTGCTTTTTCCGGGATCGCTTTTGGCCGAGCCCGGAAATCACACCCGCACCCTCGCGTGGGCAGGACTCCCGTGGGCAGGACTCCCTGGCACCTTCGCGATCAGGCTCCCGGAGGCATCCGTGTTGAGCAAATGGCAAAAAGTTTTAGCCCAATATAAGAAGGAGAGGGCCATATATGCGGGATGGAGGACACCCGCCAAAACGTCGGACGATCCATATGGACGTTTCGAGAAATTCCTTTCCTCAATTTCCCCAAAAAGGGAAATGGGCAAGATTTCTGCTGTCAATTCTTATTTCAATACAATGACTTACAAAACTTGTTTGCTGGCCTAATGGATCCGAGGATGAGATGAAGATTTCCAGCCAGTCGGGAGAAAAAGGCGTCGTGCTCGTCGTCGACGACGATCCGCTTCAAGCCGACCAGATAGCCTCCTTCCTGCAAAAACACGACATTCCCGTGGTGGTCGAGACCAGCGGCTTTGCGGCGGTCCAGGCGATGAAGCGCCTGCGGCCGGTGGTGGTGGTGATGGACGTGAAGATGCCGGGCCTGGACGGGATCGAGGCCGCGCGCCTGGCCTCTCGCCTCGATCCCAAGCCGAAGATCATCCTGATCTCTGGCTATCCGGACGCCGTCTTCAGGGCCAATCGAGCCCGCGTGGAGGTTTTTGCGGTTGTCGACAAGCCGGTGCCGCTCCGGTTCCTGGTTAAGTTCATAAGGAAGGCGCTCTCCCTAGCGCCACTCAAGGGCGCTTAATCGAGTTTCAGCTTCGCTCGCGTAGAGACGGAGCCCAACAAAGTGGGCGACGCGCGTGCTCTGGCGGAACGACGGCAGCGTCGCATAAAACCCTTTAAAGCCGGGCCTCACCCCCTCCCATCGACGGCGGGGGCATGCGCCGTCGATTCCCGCCCCACCGGGGAGAGGAGAATCTTCACAAGCAATTTCGATGGACTCGGCCCTCCCCCGAATCACGGATGGCGCGCGGCTTTGCTAACCCAAAGCCGGCCCACGCGCGCAAGGGGGGACGCGCAAGGTGGGAAAGATAGCGCAAGGTGGGAAAGATAGGGGTGGGACGCGGATTGCCGAAAGTCAGGGCTGGATTATCCCGAGCGCACAATTATCCTGAGCGCACAATCGCCGAGAGGGACCCGGCCCGGAACCCTCATGGTCTGGTCTTCTTCACCATTCTCTCCACCGTTTGAGCGAGTTCGCGCAGGTTGATCGGCTTTTTCAGGACAACAGCGGCGCCGGTTCGCTCCTCCTCGCCGCCTTCCATACGCATATGCCCGGTCACCACGATGATCGGAAGATCGGGGTTATCGCGGCGCAACTCCCTGATGAACTCGTAGCCGTCGAGATGGGGCATACGAAGATCGGTGACAACAATGTCCGCGGGATCCTTGCGATGAACCCGGAGCCCCGCGAGGCCGTCGCCGACCGTGCTGGCCCGATATCCTTTGGCCGCAAGGTAGCGGGCCATTTGCCCGGCCGCGAGCGGTTCGTCCTCCACCACGAGGACGTGGACGCCTTTTTCGGTGACCATCGCTCAGGATTCTACCTTAGCCCGTCTAACCTTGATCCCCAGGGGGGCGGGGGGGGGACGCTGGCTCTCCGCGGCCCGTCGCCGGCCACGGGCAAGGCGATCTGGAACCGCGCCCCCTTGGCCGTGTTCCAGACATCGATCCTGCCGCCCATGGCGGTGACGATGCCGTAAGCGACCGAGAGGCCGAGGCCGGTGCCCTTGCCCAGTTCCTTGGTGGTGTAAAACGGCTCGAAGATGTGGCCGATGACATCATCCGGGATGCCGCCGCCGGTGTCCGATATGATGATCCAAATCCAGTGCGAGGTCTTATCGTCGACCAAATTCACCGTGATCCTGCCCCGCTGTTTCCCCCGCAACCTGTCCCTGGCGGGGACCGGGTGCGCGAGGATCGCGTCCGTGGCATTGGCCAACAGGCTGACCATGACTTGCTCCAGCTGAACGGCGTGGCCGAGCACGTGGCGGCAGTGCTCCGGCACCTTCGCCGCGACTCGGATATCGGCAAGATGTATCGCCTCGTGGACAAGGCCCAGTGCGTTCCGGACACTGGCTGCCGCGTCGAAAGGCTCGGCGGCCATGTCATCCTTGCGGCTGAAAATGCGCATGTGGTCTATGATACCGGCCATGCGCTGGGTCTGGCCGCCGATCAACGCCAGCTGTTCCTTCTGATAGTCGAGATCGGCATCGCCGTCCTCGATCAGCATCAGGGAGCTGTCCGCCGCCATCCGGATGATATTGAGCGGCTGGTTGAGCTCATGGGCTATGCCGGCCGCCATTCCGCCGAGGGTCGAAAGCTTTTCCGCCTGAATGAGCTGCGCCTGCATGGCTTCGCGCTCGGTGATGTCGCGTGCCACGGCTATGTACAGGGGTTTTCCCTCGCTGACGGTCTGCCTGACCGATAGCTCCATTGGAAAGACTACCCCATTCTTGCGGCAGGCCGTGATGCGCCGCGGCTCGCTGCTGGTCGGCTTACTCCCTTCCGCGGGCAAATAAGCGCGGATCCACGCGCGCGCTCTCTGCTGTTTCTGTTTCGGTCTTGGCGTCAACAGGGAGATGTTTTTTCCGATCGCCTCCCCCGCCGAGTAGCCGAAAATGCGCTCGGCGGGTCCACTGAAACTCAGAATTTTGTCATCTTCGCCGATCGTAATGATCGCATCCGCCACATTGTCCAACACGGCGCGATTGAAAACCTCACTCCGGCGCAGAGTCTCCTCGGCCCGCTTGCGCTCGGTGATGTCCTCTTCTGTGGAGACGACTCGCGCCCAGCTGTCCTTGTAGGCCTCCCCGATGTGGGTGATGACTCGGATCACGATGTCCGAGCCATCGAACGTCTTATCGGCATACTCCAGTGCGAAGCGGGTTTCGCCCTCCGCCAGGGTGGCCAACTCTTGTTCGTAAAAGCTCATCCATTGAGTGATTCTAGCGGGTTCTGCAACCGCCCGAAGGTAGGCCTCTTTATCGGATGCCCTATAGATGTCGATGAGGGCCGGATTGACATCGATGACCTTGATGGCTTTGGCTATCTGGTGAATCACCTCCGGGTGCTCGCGGAAATAGCGCCGGAAGTCGCGCACCCCTTTCCTGCGCAAGCGGTCGATGATGCGCTTGGCGCCGGAGTAGTCCTCTTCCAAGACCCCGATCGGCGATTGCTGGAACAGGTCACGATAGCGCGCCTCGCCCTCGCGCACCGCCTCCTCGGCCCGCCTGCGCTCGGTGATGTCCTCTTCTGTGGAAACCACGCGCGCCCAGCTGTCCTTGTAGGCCTCCCCGATGTGGGTGACGAGTCGGATCACGATGTCCGAGCCGTCGAACGCCTTATCCGCGTGCTCCACGACGACGCGGCTCTCCCCCGCCGCCAGGGCGGCCAACTCTTGCTCGTAAAAGCCCATCCATGGATCGGTTCTGGCGGGATTTTCGTCCCATTGCACGAAGGTCTCTTTATCAGGCGCCCGGTAGATGTCGAGGAGGGCTTGGTTGACATCGATATTTTCGGTGGCCTCGACCAGTTGGCGAAGCACCCTCGGATGCTCGCGGAAATAGCGCCGGAAATCCCGCACCCCTTTCTCGCGCAACCGGTCGATCATGCGCTTGGCGCCGGAGTAGTCTTCCTCGACGATCCCGATCGGCGATTGCTCGAACAGCTCGCGGTAACGCGCCTCGCTCTCGCGCAGGGCCGCCTCGGCCCGCTTGCGCTCGGTGATGTCGACCATCACCCCGTCCCAAACCACGTCACCGTTGGCCAAGCGATGGGGCTGGGCCACAGACCGCACCCATCTCGTCTCGCCCGATGGGATGATGAGCCGCATCTCGAGATCGAAGCGCTCGAGTTTCTTCGCCGACGCTTTGATCGCCTCATGCCACTTGCCGCGGTCGTCGGGATGGATGGCGTCTATGAAGACGTTTGGGTCCTCCATTATCGCCTTCGGATCGAAGCCATGGATGGTCTCAATGGTTGTGTACGGAAACGATATTTTTCCGTCGGGATGCAGCACGCGGCGAAAGATGCTGCCCGGCATGTTGGCGGCAATGTCGGCCAGACGCCGCTCGGCCTCGCGCCGCGCCTCCTCGGCCCGCTTCTGCTCGGTGATGTCCGTAATCGCGTAGATCACTCTTGCCCAGTCACCGTGATATTTGGGCGGAATGACGGCATGCTTGTACGTGACAACCTCGGAACCGTCCAAAGCCGGTTCCTTGACCTCGAAGTCAAAGCGCGTCTTCCCCTCGGCAAAGGCGGTGAGATGCTCGCGGAAAGCCTCGAGCTCCCCGGGGCTCATCTTGTCCGCATGGGTGGTCTCGATGATCGCTTCCTTGCTCGGCGAGCGGTAGATGTCGAGGGTCGCCTGGCTCACCTCCACGACGGGGATCAGATCGTTTGCCTTCCGCACCTGATCCGGGTGCCGGCGGAAATACCCGCGCCAGTCCCTGACCCCCCGCCTGGCAAGCCCGTCGAGCATTTTCTTTACCGCCGACCAGTCCTCCTCCCAGATGGAGACCGGTGATTGCTCGAACAGCTCGCGGTAACTCGCCTCGCTCTCGCGCAGCGCCTCCTCGGCCCGCCTGCGCTCGGTGACGTCCTCGATGGTGGAAACGACTCGCGCCCAGCTGTCCTTGTAGGCCTCCCCGATGTGGGTGACGGTTCGGGTCACGATGTCCGAGCCGTCGAGCGCCTTATCCGCGTACTCCAGTGTGAAGCGGCTTTCCCCCTCCGCCAAGGCGGCCAGCTCATTCTCGTAAAAGTCGCTCCATTTCTCCATTCTGGAAGGGTTTGTAACAGCCTGCAGGAAGGCCTCTTGATTGGGCGCCCGATAGATGTCGAGGAGGGCTTGGTTTACATTGACGATCTCCTTGATGGCCTCCATTTGGCGCAGCGCTTTCGGGTGCTCGCGGAAATAGCGCCGAAAGTCTCGGACTCCTTCCTTGCGCAAGCGGTCGATCATGGGCTTGACGGCGGAATAGTCCTCCTCCCAGATTCCGATCGGCGACTGCTCGAACAGCTCGCGGTAGCGCGCCTCGCTCTGGCGCAGTTCCTCCTCGGCCCGCCTGCGCTCGGTGATGTCCTCGGTTGTGGAGACGACCCGCGCCCAACTGTCCTTGTAGGCGGCCCCGATGCTCGTGATGACTCGGATCACGATGCGCGAGCCGTCGAGCGCCTGATCCGGGTGCTCCACCACGACGACGCGGCCCTTCCCCGCCGCCAGGGCGGCCAGCTCTTGCTCGTAAAAGCTCATCCATGAATCGGTTCTGGCGGGACTTACGTCCCATTGCACGAAGGCCTCTTTATCAGGCGCCCGGTAGAGGTCGAGGAGGGCTTGGTTTATATCGACGACCTTAATGGTATCCACCGCCTGGCGAAGCACTTTCGGGTGCTCGCGGAAATAGCGCCGGAAGTCGCGGACCCCTTGTCCACGCAACCGATCCACGATGCGCTTGGCGCCGGAATAGTCCTCTTCCCAGATCCCGATCGGCGAGAGTTCGAACAGCTCGCGGTGGCGCACCTCGCTCTCGCGCATCGCCTCCTCGGCCCGCCTGCGCTCGGTGATATCGGTGTAGGTGGTAACGAAGCCGCCTCCCGGCACGGGGTTGCCGCGAATTTCCACCACGGTGCCATCGGGCCGTATGCGCTCGTAGCGATGGGGCTTGGCTCGTTTCGCCCGCTCCATTCTCTCGCGCACCAGCTCCTCGACCGCGCCCGGACCGTATTCGCCGCGCTCGGCGTTATAGCGGACCAAGTCCTCAAGAGGGGTCCCGGGGCGTAAGAGCTTCAGCGGCAACCCCAGCAATTCTCCCTGGCGCCGGTTGATGACCAAGGCGTTCAGATTAGCGTCGAATAAGCCGATCCCTTGGTCCACGTTTTCCAGGATCACCTCAAGTTGAGCCGTTTTCTCGGCAATCTTCTCCTCGGCCCGCTTGCGCTCGGTGATGTCCTCGGTTGTGATAACGATCCGCTTCCAGCTGTCTTTGTAGGCGGCCCCAACGTGCATGATGATTCGGAGCACGATGTCCGAGCCGTCGAACGCCTTATCCGCGTGCTCCAGGACGACACGGTCCTCCCCCTCCGCCAAGGCGGCCAACTCTTGTTCGTAAAAGCTCATCCATGAATCGATTTTGGCGGGACTTATGTCCCATTGCAGGAAGGCCTCTTTATCGGGCGCCCGGTAGATGTCGAGGAGGGCTTGGTTGACATCGATAACCTCGGTGGCCTGGGCCATTTGGCGAAACGCTTTCGGGTGCTCGCGGAAGTACCGCCGGAAGTCGCGCACCCCTTTCTTGCGCAAGCGGTCGATGATGGGCTTGACGGCGGAGTAGTCCTCCTCCCAGATCCCGATCGGCGATTGCTCGAACAGCTCGCGGTGGCGCGCCTCGCTCTCGCGCAGCGCCTCCTCCGCCCGCCTGCGCTCGGTGATGTCCTCGGTTGTGGTAATGACCCGCGCCCAGCTGTCCTTGTGGGCGTCTCCTATGCGCGTGATGAATCGGATCACAATGTCCGAGCCGTCAAACGCCTTGTCCGCCTGCTCCACTACCACGCGG
>JACZXZ010000006.1 GCA_022571365.1 Pseudomonadota bacterium
TAGCCCTCACAGTGAGGCTGTGCGGTAGGAGACACGGCAACTTCCAGAAAGCTGTTGATTCTCTAGGTTCGGACTAAATCCCGCGGATTGAACGCCCGGCGCGTCTCCTCGACCTAGGCGGTGGCCAACCCTGATCGATTCAGCCTTCCTGGATAGGGTCTTAGGCCCTTGGTAGGCGCGCGCGTCCCCAGGACTACGGCCTTACTGGCCCCAGTGTTGCTCAAACGCCCGGCGTACGGCCTCGGCGTCGTCGCCGGGCTTGAGATGGGTGTATAGGAACCTGAGGAGCTCCCGATCGATAGGGGCAAGCTGCGTTGCTGTTGATCCAACTCCGTCCCGCTCGAAAAACGCGCTGGATGGGAACAGCGGAGAGTCGTTGGCCGGCCCGAGCGCCTGGGTGATCTCTTGCACTATTGTCGCTTGGCGCACCCAACAATTAGCAACTCGGCTGGCGGAAGTTCTAATGCTCCTGCGATCCGCTTGACCGCCAAGATCGTGATGTTTCTTCGTCCTCGTTCCACACCATTGATATAAACTCGGTGCAAGCCCGAAGCATCGGCTAGGTTCTCCTGTGTCCAACCCTTAGCCAGACGGGCACGTCGTACATTCTGGCCGACAACCTTGCGAAAGTCCATGCTTGCAAACAAGCAGGATTTCCGCTAGAAGTCGTGCAAGCTAGTGTAACCTATGCGTTACACAGCTCCGGACATTGCACGGAGGGCATCATGAAAATCTGTGTTTTGAGGCAAATGACACGCTGTTGCGGTGCGGCCATCGCGGCGGCGCTTATAGCGGGCGTTACGCCTGCGGCGTCGGTCGCTAACGCTGCGGAAGGCTGGTACTTTAGTGGACAAGCAGGTGGCAGTTTTCTTTCGGACGCTGCGCTCGATGATCCGACGGGCATCCTTGCTGCGTTAAATACAGAAGTCGAATTTGATCCTGGTTTCAGTGTCGCTGGGTCAGTTGGCTATGGTTTCGATATTGGCGTCCGTGTGGAGGCCGAGGTGAATTTCGCCAAGAATAATCTTGATGAAATCTCCGTCGATGGAACCGTTTTGGGCGTGACTGTCACGGGTGCAGCACCCATGGACGGTAATGTTACTGCAACCGGTTTCATGGCGAATGCGTTTTACGATCTCGACATCGGCGAACCCTGGAAGCCGTATGCTGGCGGCGGTATAGGTCTTGCCATAGTGTCGTTGAATGACGCTGAGATTCTTGGCATTCCCGTTGCGGACGATGACGACACCGTATTTGCTTGGCAGGTGGGCGGAGGCGTCGGATATGAAATCACGCCGGCGTGGACCCTCTCGTTGGATTACCGCTTCTTTGCGACGGCTGATCCTGACTTTACCGATGTAGCTGGGGATCCATTCTCAGCAGAATATGACAGCCACAGGGTCAGTGTTGGCGTGAGATACATCTTCTAACCAGAAGCATGGGATCTAACCATGGGGGCATTATTTAGGGCCTGCGGCAATATATAGCTTAGCCACCCTTTGGGGGCGGCTTTTGCTTTTTGGACTTCCTGGGCTTCGGCGGCGTTTTCAGAAAGTGCTGGACCACCTTCTGGAATTTAGCGTTCTTTGTTGGGTCCGCTTGTTTGAGGTTAGCCATGCTCTACTGCATCTTCAAAAACAATATCGGCATGTATTCGTAAACCAGGCCGAACGTTGCGGCCTAAATGATCCAGATAGACGCGCATACCTTCGCGCCGCGCAAACTTGAAGGCCGGGATCAGGTCGCTGTCGCCGGTCATGACTACAACTGCGCGTACGCTTTCCCGCAATGCGAGCCGCGCCATATCAAGACCGATTCGCAGATCGACGCCTTTTTGTTTGATATTAGGGATCAGATCACCCGCCGCAAGCGCACGCGGCCGACGAGACATTTTCTTGAAAGATTTTTCTCCAATCTGCCAGCCGCGCACCATAGTGTCACCCATCCTCAAGGCAAAGTTTGGGGCGGTCGCAAGGTGTGTGTGAAGCTCCGTCGCTTCCTTATAACGATCCGTCTCTTTGAGGTTTATTCGGCTGCCGTCAATGGGATTTGTCAGCTTGGCTCCGGCTGGCGGAGCGTCATAGTAGTAAATACGTAGCAACTCATATTCGGCAAGCGTCGGGTGATGAGAAACACGATCGCACTCTGCAATGATATCCTCGGCTTTCGGATATCGTTGCAATCGCGCCGACAGAACCTTCGTAACGAAGCCGCCATCCAGCATGATGGCGAAGCGTGGCCGCAACATAATGACCCTAAAAAGTAACCCGCCCGCTCGTGATGCGCATAAGCGCATGCTTGGATCAAAAACGAGCGAGCGGGGCTAGGATGTCAAGATAATATATGCGGATCGCTTATTTTTTCAATACAAAATTAATTCAAACTTGAAGACCGCCTTGTGCAGACGCGCCAGCCCGCCACGCCGCCCATACTATCAGCGACGCCGGGCGCTATGCCAAGTATACAATCCCCGAAAGATCATCCCACGGGCTCACCTCGGAGCCACTCAAGAACGAGCGACTGCCCGGCGGCAAGCCACAGGACCGGCGCGCCCACCTGAAAGGGCAAGCGTCGCCAGTCCTGGGCAAGCGCCCTCAACCAGCCAATGGCAGGTATCTATTCGAGCTCCGAGATATAGAGCGTGGAGTCGGTCGAGACGCGCAAGGCCGCGATGTGCGTCGTGCGGGTCACCTTCCCGCCCAGCGAGAACACATGGTAGACGCCAGACGGGAAGTAATGGTCGGAAGAGCTTGCGGTCACGCTTCCCTCCCCGAACTTGAGGTACACCGCGCCGGTCGCGTAAAGCGCCACCACTCGCGTGGAGCTTGAGAATGCCGCGCCGTTGCGCGCGCTCGCGGCGGTGACCGAAATCGCGTGCGCCGCGCCCGACGGCCTCAGCGCCTGTATCGCCTCGCCATCGCCGTCTTTGGGAAGTGTCGTCGTCATGGCTAATCACCCGGTTCAGACATATAAAAACCCGCGGCGCCTCCCGGCTCGCGGGTCCTCAGGGACAAACGCCCCCGATCTTGGCGCGAAGCATAGCCTATTTTGTCGCACATGTTGCGAAGTTTTTTGTTGCAACATTTTGCGGCCGCGATCGGCGGCCGGCGTCCGGCGCAGACAGCCGGCCTGCGGGCCATCTGATGCACCCGTGCGAGCATAAGACCGTCAAAAACTGTTGAATAAAAGCCCCCGCGAGCGGGATGGGCGAGCTACCCCGCCCCACGCACCGAAACACATGCCCATTGACTCCAACCCGGCACGGCGGGGCAGACCTCTCACCGGTGACAATCCCGCCGGCGCGGGTTTCCCGCCGCCTGGCCGTCCCGGGCATTGAGCTGAGCGGCGACCTTGACCAGGGCAAAAACGTAGTGTCGCCACGCCGTCGTGCGGTCGCAGCCGAGCTTCGCCTCGAGCACCTTCCAGCGCACGCTGAAGGCACGCTCCCACACGAGATGTCGCTCGTAATCCTCGAGCCAATCGCTCGCCCAGCCGATGGTCTCGTCCAGCCGGTCGATGGCGCCGGGAGCCGGCGCCCCGAGCGAAGACCGGGGCGCGTCCCAACCGTAGCCCTCCACGTACGGGCGCACGATGGCCGGCCAATAGGTGTCTCTCACCATCGGCACGTCCCGGTTGGTCAGGTTATGGAGCCGCCGCAAGGTTTGGGCGGCTTCCCTGAACCGCGCCTTGACGGCCTGGGAGGTCCACGCGCCGTCGCCAACCTTGCTTCGCCCGCCATAGCGCGCTTCGCGAAGGCGGGAGCGGCTTCCACCCTCCGCAGCAGCGGCGCCGCTGCTGCGGAGGACGGGCTGGCGCGTCGGCGACTGCGCCATCACCCACCCCCTTCCCGTCTATGTCCGGCATCAGGCGGGCGCGGTTCATCCTCCCTCCTCACCCAGTGCATATCGCTAAACATTCCGGGCCTCTCGCCGAACTGAGGATCGCCTGCGCCGATCGGGAATTGCCCTCGTCGAAATGGGGCGAAGACCGTGAAGGAGGCTCCACGTACGTCACGCGGAACCTCGTCGCGAGATGTTCCGAGAGCCAGAATTCTCCGCGGCGAGCCCAAGCGTCCGACATTTGCCGAGGTAGCCCGGTTGTTCGGGCCCAGCCTTGTACAAGGCGCGGCCTCCGAACCTTCATGGACGGCCTTGTGGAACAGGGATCGGGAGGTATTGGTTCTCCGGGAGAGTCCCGGGACGGTTCGAGTCGCTTTATCCGGCGTCATGTTCCTGGCTCCGCTGACGGTCTCCCGAGAGCCCGGTTATGCGCCGGCCTGCGTAGAAATTCGCGGGATTTATTGAATTAGGATACTTCCCGTTATTCTAGTACTTCCAGACGACAAGCTTGTACTGCGCTTCTGGTACAAATTAGCCTGAGATTTTTACCTGTTGCTTTCAACCTGCGATGCGCAATGCCGCGTGGTACTTCGAAGCTAGTTTCTCTGATTCCTCGATCTCGATATCGACAGCGTAGGAAATTGACGAAATCTTTGCGGCTCGTTGGCCAAAATCCTTGGCCCAATCTTTGCGCCAGGACACCTCACTGCGCCCTAGGAGCTCCGGCAACCAACTCTTCTCCCACTTGCGCAGCGCTTCAATACTCACCCCCAATGCATCGCTTATCCGCTCTTCGGCGACGTGCTTTTTCAGCCCCATTCCCCAAAGACGATATACTTTTTCAACGGCTTGCATTCGGAGCAGCGCCAAGGTGTATGCCCTGCGGTGTCGCCCGGACTTAGATGGCGCCAACAGCTTCTGCACTTCACCAACGTTCAGCGCATTCAAGGAATGCCTCAGCTCGCTCACAAGCCACCAAGATGCGGTGAACTGTAAGACATACACAATCGCATTCCGTTTAATTTCTGCCGAAAATTCATTGGGTTGCGCCCCAAGTTGCTCAAACTGATGATCGTCGAATTGTTCGCTCCGCTCACGGCGCCCTAAATCTGGATCCGCGGCTATCTTTCCAAGAACATGGGCAGCTGCCCAACCAACCAGGCCCGTCAATAAATCGTCTGCGATAAGGAACGCCTCCTCAGCCTTCGCGTCCTTGGATTTTGCGGTTTCATCGCCACCCGCAGGATGGGTCTCGTCGTACAGATCGAGAAGACGATCTAAATTGCGTTGAGCTCTCACGCGGGACGCCCCAGCAGGCCGAGCAGAATAGGTAGAGTCGAACGGCAGCATGACATCAATCCCTTATCATTGGTTCAATGGCGCCACGCAAACCGCGACCGGCAGGGTGCGACCCTGTCATGCGCCGATGCTCCATTTGACGACCCTAAACCGTTGAATCTTGCACCCGGCTCGTGACATGCTGTATATGTACGCTATTGACATATCAAAATCAACGTAATAAACGTATAGAGACTGCGGTTTTTTGTGATCAGAGTCGGCCCATGGTGGAAGTATCCGAAGCAGCGCGGGCACTTAAGCGGCTAAGACGGAAGGCGGGCATCTCGGTGCGGGAGATGGCCAGGCAGCTCAACTGGACTGCGACGCGCTACCAGCATTACGAAGACCGGTTCAAGAAAGACAACCTGCCGGTCGAGCTCCTGCGAGCCGTGACGCCCATTCTTCAGGCGCGGGGAGTGACAAGCGACGAGTTACGCGACCTTTCGCGCGGCGCGGTTGAGTACGTGATCGGCAACCTCGACGCTACCGCCAAAGAGCTCACTGACCAGCTTATCGGTCCAGCTGCGTATTCCAAAGAGATGCTGCAAATCATCATCCCGAAGGTCGCCGAGGTTCGCGACCGGCTGCGCGGCGTGGTGCCAGCTACCGAGCCAGTGCCACCTGAGGAGGAGCTGATTTTTGTCCCGATCTACGACGTCGCCGCCGCCGCGGGTGATGGCACCGTCGTCGACGACCAGCACATCGCAGGCCGTCTGGCGTTCAGGCCACACTGGCTTCGCTCCGTCACGAGTGCCCGTCCCGAGGACCTGGGCGTCATCACGGTGCGCGGCGACAGCATGTTCCCGACCCTCGTCAACGGCGACACCGTTTTGGTCGATTTCACCCAGCGAATGCCGAAGAGGGACGGTATTTACGTTATCCGGTACGACGACTCGGTCCAGGTGAAACGCATCTCGATCCACCCGGAAAGCCTGCTCTTGACCGTCAGAAGCGACAACAAGGACTACTCCACCTACACCGATCTCAAGCCCGACAAGCTCGACATCGTCGGCCGTGTGATCTGGCTCGGCCGGCGTATCTAACGCGGGCGGCTTGCCGCGCTTGACGGGGCCCAGCCCCGATCGGAGGCGCGTCCCGAGCTGGACTGTGGCGGATGCCCTGCGCGCCAGGCAAGAAGGTCATGCCCGCCGGATACGGTTCGAAGATCAATCCTGCCCCGTCAAAGAGCTTCGGAGAAAACGCGCCCGTGTTCGGCTCTGCGTCCCGGGGGCGGCGCGGATACCATCGGTGATCTGGCCGGCGAAGCGGACCACCCTTTAAGGCCCCGCCCGGACCATGGCAGCGGCTGCAAGTCCTGTGCGTTGGGCGTTGACGCAAAAACTCCAAGCTAGGCGCCCTGGCGACGCTTCCCTCGGGCCCTGTCTCCAATCCACAAACCGCGTTCACACAAGGCTGGCGGAGAGACCCGCCGAGGCCCATCTCCGATCCCGCTCGAGCCTTGTGACGGTGGTCCGCCCGCCGGCGCGATCATCGGTCCTGCTGGGGCCCACCGTTGTCCGTGAATCGCGCTCCCCACCGAGACATCGAGACAAGCCGCAGGGCGATGCATTGCCCCGCACCGCGATCTCCGTCACGGGGAAAGGCGCCTGATGGCCTCGACCGGGCCCGTCGTGCCTCGGGGTATCTTCGTACACCTCATGTGTTTTTTACGGTCATAGTGTACTATTTTTGCTTGACTTCGTACGTATATTAAATATATTACCCTCATGAGCCTCGCTCGTTACCGCGCACTGATTGACCTCGAGCGCCGTTACAACGGCCCGATCCCGCCCTGGGAGCGGGAAGCCGCCATCCGCGCCGCCAGAGGAGAGCTCAAGAATCTTGAGCACGATCTCGCGAGCGCATGTTGGGACAAGGAACGGTTTTGGGACTCGCACGTCCGCCCACATGCCCGGGAGGCGATGCTGGTCCATCGCCGGCGCCGGGCAACACGCGATCCGGTCGAAGCCGCCGCGCTGCTCAGGCATTGGGCCCAACTTCGCGAGGACTTGCGCTTCTACCTCCGCGAGTGGACGGCCAAGCGCGACCGGGTCCGTGCCCTGGAGGAGCGGCTCACCACCTTGGCTGCACAAGCCACCGACCGCAAGGCAGCGGAGTGAGGATGACGATCATCCGAGGATCGATCCGGACCAGCGCCGGCTTTCCGGCCGTGGCCGGACCGGCAGGGAAAACCGCTGATGCGATTTAAGCTCGGCGAGCGCGTGTGGGTCTGCGAAACCGGCGAGGACGCCACGGTGATCGGCATCCGGCGCTACGGCTGCGGAGCGCACGCGCCCGAGATCTATCACATCCTGACCGACGGTGGTGAGGAATGGGACTGCCCCCGGCACCACCTCAAAACGGCGTGCCCCGAGCGGAGGTCACCCTTGACCCTTGCGGTCGACAACGCTTCGCGGCTGGTCGATGAGCGCAAGGAGCGCTAGTGTCCGGGCTCAGGCTTCCTGTTCCCGATTCCCCGCTGATTCCTGTGCCGCCCGATCCGCGCACCGAGCACCGGCAGGCAGTCGAGGAGGCGTTCGCGGCGATCCTGTCCAACTCGGCGGACCTCGCGCCGGAGGCGCTCGCGGCGCAGGCCACGGAATTCGCCGGAGCCACAGGCGTGGTGCCGCGACGGCTTGAGACGCTCCTCCCGGCCGGGCTCTGCCCCCTCCGGCCCCGGTGCTTTCGTGCGGGCGCGAATCCGTGTATATCCGCGGCCATGACGCTCATCACCGACACCGATCGGCTGACCGCGCTTTGCCGGGACCTGGCGCGAGAGTCTTACGTCACCGTCGACACCGAGTTCATGCGCGAGAAGACCTACTGGGCCAAGTTGTGCCTGGTCCAGCTCGCCGGCTCGCGAAAGGCCGCCGCCGTAGATCCCCTGGCCCCGGGTTTGGATCTCAGCCCGCTTTATGAGCTCCTGGCTGACGGCCGGATCCTCAAGGTGTTCCACGCCGCGCGCCAGGACATCGAGATTTTCTACCACCTGACAGGCGCCGTCCCGGCGCCGTTGTTCGACACTCAGGTCGCCGCCATGGTCTGCGGCTTCGGCGACTCCGTGGCCTACGAGACGTTGGTGGCGCGGCTCACGGACGCGCACATCGACAAGTTGGCGCGCTTCACCGACTGGTCGCTCAGGCCGCTGACGGAAACCCAGCTTAACTATGCGCTGGCCGATGTTACTCATATGCGCGCGGCCTATGAAGAGCTCGCCCGCCGCCTTGCCAGAAGCGGGCGGAAGAGCTGGCTTGAAGCCGAGATGGCGGTGCTCACCGACCCGACAACCTATCGGCTCGATCCGCGCGAGGCCTGGCGACGCCTCAAGACGCGCAGCGGCAAACCGCGGTTCCTAGCCGTGCTCCGCGAGGTCGCGGCCTGGCGCGAGACGGAAGCCCGGCGGCGCGACGTTCCGAGAGGCTGGGTGCTGCGCGACGAGATACTCCTTGAGATCGCACGCCACGCGCCTAAAACCGTTGATGCACTCGCCCGCACCCGCGGGCTGCCGCGTAGGTTTGCCGAAGGGCGCGCGGGCGCGGAGCTTCTGGCGGCGGTACGCCGCGGCTTGGCGGTACCCGAGTCCGAACGCCCTAAGCCGTCCCTCAAGGTCGAGTCGGCGCAAGGCCTGGGATCCGTCGTCGATCTGCTAAAGGTGCTACTCAAAATGAAGTGCGAGGCCCATGAGGTGGCGAGCAAGCTGGTGGCGAGCGTCGAGGATCTGGAACTGATCGCTGCCGACGACAACGCGCCAGTGCCGGCGCTTCGGGGCTGGCGGCGCGAGCTGTTCGGCGCCGACGCCCTCGGGCTCAAGCATGGCAAGCTGGCACTTATGGTCGAGGGCAGGCGGCTCGCGCTGGTGCCCCTTGCCGATCCCCGGCCGGCACGCGCCTCGACCCGGGCCTAGGATCCGGTTCGCTGCGTTGCTTGTCCCCGTCCACGGCGCCGTTTGCGGCACCGCAAGGGAGAGCCGCATCGTCGGTGAAAGCCTCGGCCAAATTCTTCCCCAGGCAGCAAGTCAAACAGCTCGTGGATCGGTCCTTCTCGACCCCCAGGATCGATCCCACACTAGGCTTCTTCCCCGGCAAAGGAGTGAGCGATGGCGTCGCCGATTACCCCCACGGTCGCCATATCGACAGCGCTCCGGCACCGGGGGCCTCCAGGGTCACTCCTACAGCGCAGGATATATTTTCAAGATGTAGCTATTTCAGGGGACCCACAGAACCCGCATTTCCCCCTTGCCGGGCCTCACGGCCAAGCGGCTGCGCCCCTCTCCATCTGCCAGATTCCTTGGGATCGATTGCCCCTTGACGAATCGGACCTGAGACTCTAATTAGACGAAAGAGGACCAAATCAGTCCTGATAGATAAAATCAGCAGGAAAGGCCGATAAGGCCGCAATGGCGACGTTGCACCTCCCTACCCAGAGCTGCTGTGGCAAGCCCCTCCTTGCCGGCAATGCAAGCGGACTTGCCGTGATAGTGGTGGTGACCGGCGGAGGCAAGATTCACTTGAACCATAAAAACGGGAGCGAGATCCCATGATCCGATTGACCCGACTGGCGGATTATGCCGTGGTATTGATGAGCCACATCGCACACAGCCCGGATCGCCTGCATAACGCCCCCGACATAGCGGCCGAAACCAGGTTGCCGGCGCCGACCGTGAGCAAGGTCCTGAAGGCTCTGGCCCGCGCCGGGCTGCTCACCTCTCGACGCGGCATCAAAGGCGGCTACAAGCTCGCCCGGGCGCCAGAGAAGATAACGATAGCCGGCATCATCTCCTCCGTGGACGGTCCGATTGCCGTGACCGAATGTATCGAAGACGCACCCGGCGATTGCGATTACGAGGATTTCTGCCCACTTTGCGGCAATTGGCAGAAGATCAACAGCGCCATTAACCAAGCGCTCGAACTGCTCTCGCTCGCCGACATGATATCACCGCTTCCCCCCTTCGTGGCGATGCAGTCCATACACCGTGAAAGAACGACAAGGCCACTATGAGGCGGGTATGCGTGAGGTGGTGGATCGGGGCGTCTCAAAAACCTGCGCTGAAGGAGTAACCCATGGCAGCGACCGCTGAAACCGTTAAAACCGTCAAGTCCGTTACCGACGAGTATAAGCACGGCTTCGTCACCGATATCGAAGTCGAACGGGCGCCCCGCGGCCTTAATGAGGACGTGATTCGCTTCATCTCCGAGAAAAAGAACGAACCGGCGTGGATGCTCGAATGGCGGTTAAAAGCCTACCGCACCTGGGTCGAGCGGTTTCTGCCCGCGAGCGATCCTACCTGGGCTCGGGTCACCTATCCGCAGATCGATTACCAGAACGCCTACTACTATGCGGCGCCAAAGACCAAGGAGCGGCCGAAGAGCCTGGACGAGATTGATCCCGCGCTGCTCCGCACCTACGAGAAGCTCGGCATCCCGCTGAAGGAACAGGAAATGCTCGCCGGCGTGGCGGTCGATGCGATTTTCGACAGCATTTCCGTCGCGACGACCTACAAGGAAAAGCTGGCCGAGATGGGGATCATCTTCTGCTCCTTCTCGGAGGCGGTTCAGGAGCATCCCGAACTGGTTCGCGAGTATCTGGGTACCGTCGTCCCCTACGCGGACAACTTCTTCGCCACGCTCAACTCGGCGGCGTTCAGCGACGGTTCGTTCGTCTACATTCCGCCGGGCGTTCGCTGCCCCATGGAGCTGTCCACCTACTTCCGCATCAACGCCGAGAATACGGGACAGTTCGAGCGCACTCTGATCATCGCCGACAAAGGCAGCTATGTGAGCTACCTCGAAGGCTGCACGGCGCCGATGCGAGACGAGAACCAGCTTCACGCCGCGGTAGTGGAGTTGATCACCCTTGACGATGCGGAGATCAAATATTCGACCATCCAAAATTGGTACCCCGGTGACGAGAATGGCAAGGGCGGCATCTACAACTTCGTAACCAAGCGCGGGGCATGCCGTGGGAAGTATTCGAAAATCTCCTGGACCCAGGTCGAGACCGGTGCGGCGATCACCTGGAAATATCCAAGTTGCATCCTCCAGGGCGACAACTCGGTGGGCGAGTTCTCCTCGGTCGCCATCACCAATAACTACCAGCAAGCCGATACCGGCACCAAGATGATCCATATCGGCAAAAACACGCGCAGCACCATCATCTCCAAAGGTATCGCGGCGGGGCACGGGCAAAACACCTATCGCGGCCTGGTCCGGGTGTTGCCCAAAGCCACGAACGCGCGCAACTACACCCAGTGCGATTCCCTGCTGCTTGGCGACAAATGCGGCGCCCACACCGTGCCCTACATCGAGGTGAGAAACCGCACGGCTAAGGTCGAGCATGAGGCGACGACGTCCAAGATCAGCGATGACCAGCTGTTCTACTGCAAGCAGCGAGGCCTGTCGGCGGAGGATGCGGTGACGATGATCGTCAACGGCTTCTGCAAGCAGGTGCTGCAGGAGCTGCCGATGGAGTTCGCGGTCGAGGCACAGAAGCTCGTAGGCATCAGCCTCGAAGGGAGTGTCGGCTGATCACGCCGCCCGCAGGAACTCGCCCCTTAGTGTCAAGAGACGGATAAATGCTGGAGATTAAAAACCTGCATGCGAGGGTCGACGGCCAGCAGATCCTCCAAGGCATCGATATTTCGATCAAGGCCGGCGAGGTCCATGCGATCATGGGCCCCAACGGTTCGGGCAAAAGCACCCTCGCCTTTGTGCTCGCCGGGCGCGAGGGCTACGAGATCACCCAGGGTGAGGTGCTTTTCGAGGGACGGAATCTGGCCGAGATGAAGCCTGAGGAGCGCGCCCGCGAGGGGATTTTCCTGGCCTTCCAGTATCCGGTCGAGATCCCGGGCGTCAGCGGCATGAACTTCCTGAAGTCAGCCCTGAATGTGACGCGCAAGTATCGCGGCCTATCCGAGCTCGATGCCATAGAGTTCCTCAAGCTCGCGCGCGAGAAATTAAAGCTGCTGGGAATGGACGAGAAGCTGATTCAACGCGCGGTGAACGTCGGCTTCTCGGGCGGCGAGAAGAAGCGCAGCGAAGTGTTTCAGATGGCGGTCCTTGAGCCCAAGCTCGCGGTGCTGGACGAAACCGACTCGGGCCTCGATATCGATGCCCTGAAGATCGTGGCGAACGGCATCAACACCTTGCGCAACCCCGACCGCGCGATGCTTATCATCACCCACTACCAGCGGCTGCTGAACTACGTGATTCCCGATAAGGTCCACGTGCTGGCGGAGGGACGTATCGTGAGATCCGGTGGCAAGGAGCTGGCGTTGGAGCTCGAGGACAAGGGCTACGCCATGCTCGACTCCGCCGATGCCAATGCGGCCGCTTGAACGAGGCCAAAGAGCCCTACATGGGGACGTTCCGCTGATGACCACCGAGCAAACCCCTGGCGCGCCCTACCTCGCCCAGTTTGCGCAGGTGAAGGCGAAGCTGCCTGGCCGCCGACTCTCGTGGCTGAAAGATCTGCGCCAGGGCGCGATCGAGCGTTTCGTCTCGCTCGGCTTCCCCACTCTGAAGATCGAGGAATGGAAATACACCAGCCTTTCGCCCCTGACGAAAACGGTCTTCGGCCCGGCTTCACAGGAAGCAAACGGCCGCGCCGAAGAAGGGTTGCGGCGGTTCCTTTTGGGGGAGCAGCCCTGTCATCGCCTCGTTTTCGTGAATGGTCGCCACCGGCCCGACCTGTCCCATGTCGGCAGCCTGCCGGCCGGCGTGACGATCACCAGCCTGGCCGCCATGCTGGAGGCGGAGCCGGAGCTACTTGAGCCACACTTTGGAGGGGAAGACCAGAGCGACGGCCAGGCGTTGGTCGCACTCAACACCGCCTTTATGGCCGACGGCGCCGTCGTTAAGCTTGCCCAGGGCGCGGCCCTTGAGGCGCCGGTGCACCTTATCTTCCTGGCAACAACGCAGGGAGGGCCGGCCGCGCACCACCCGCGCAACCTCATCCTCGCCGAGCCGGGAAGCTCCGCCGCCATCTTCGAAAGCTACGGCGGAGTGGGGACGGAAAGCTACTGGACCAATGTGGTCACACAGGTGAAGGCTGGTCGGAACGCCGCGATACGGCATTACAAGCTCCAGTGCGAAGGCGCCGAGGCGTTTCACATCGCGATCACCCAGGCCGATCTCGAAAGCGGCAGCTCCTACACGAGTTTCGTGATGTCGATGGGCGGCCGGCTGTCGCGCAACGAGATTGCGGCCAGGCTAAACGGGACCGGCGTCGACTGCCGCCTTAACGGCGTCTATCTGGCTCGAGACCGGCAGCACATGGACACCAGCACCCGGATCGAACATGCAAAGCCGGGCGGCCTCAGCAGGGAGGTCTACAAAGGTGTCATCGACGGCGAGGCGCACGCGGTGTTTCACGGCAAAATCGTCGTGTGCCCCGACGCACAGAAGACCGACGCCCACCAGCTCAACGAGAATCTGCTGCTCTCCGAGCGCGCCCGGATCGACACCAAGCCTGAGCTGGAGATCCACGCGGACGATGTCAAATGTAGCCACGGCGCCAACGCGGGCGAGCTTGACAGCGAGGCTCTGTTCTACCTCCGCACGCGCGGTCTCGAGGAGGAGCGTGCACGCAGCCTTTTGATTGAAGCCTTCGTCGCGGAGATGATCGACGGCGTCGAAACCGAGGCCGTCAGGTCCAACTTACGGAAATTCGTCTCGTCCTGGTTGCCGACGGTCGCGAATGGGAAGGGGGCGGCATGAGCGCGACCGCCGACGTTCTCCGTTCCTCTCGCAACGGACCCGAAACAGCGGCCTTCGACGTCTGGCGGGTGCGGGAGGACTTCCCCATCCTCAAGCAAAAGATCTACGACCGGCCGTTGGTCTTTCTCGACAGCGCTGCCAGCGCGCAGAAGCCGCGCGTCGTGATCGAGGCGATACGCTATCGCTATGCGGCGGAGTACGCCAACATTCACCGCGGCGTGTATTACCTGAGCCAGCGGACGACTCAGGCCTTTGAAGACGCACGAACCAAGGTTCAACGGTTCCTCAACGCCCGCGAGGCCCGCGAGATCGTCTTCGTGCGCGGCGCCACCGAGGCGATCAATCTGGTCGCCCAGAGCTACGGGCGGACGTTCTTCGGGGAAGGCGACGAGATTGTGCTTTCCACGATGGAGCATCACTCCAATATCGTTCCCTGGCAAATGCTGCGCGAGCAGAAAGGGGTGGTCTTACGCGTCGCGCCGATCAATGACGCCGGCGAGTTGTTGCTCGAGGAATATGAGAAGCTCCTCGGTCCCAAGACCAAGCTTGTCGCCATCACCCATTGCTCCAACGCGCTGGGCACGATCACACCGCTCCCAGAGGTGATCCGACTGGCCCACGACAGGGGTATCCGCGTCCTGGTGGACGGTTGCCAGGCGGTCCCGCATCTCAAAGTGGATGTCCAGGAGCTTGACTGCGATTTCTACGTCTTTTCGGGCCACAAGCTTTATGGGCCGTCGGGCATCGGCGTCCTCTATGGCAAGGCGGAGCTTCTCGAAGCCATGCCGCCTTATCAGGGCGGCGGGGAGATGATCATCTCGGTCACCTTCGAAAAGACCGAGTATAATGCCATCCCTTATAAGTTCGAGGCCGGCACGCCACACATCACGGGGGCCATAGGCCTTGGCACCGCGATCGACTATGTAACAGCTTTGGGCACCGAGCGGATTGCCGCCCACGAGCAGGCGGTCTTGGCTCACGCCACCGAGCGACTTAAGGAGATCAACAGCCTGCGCCTCATCGGGACGGCGGAACACAAGGTCAGTATCCTGTCGTTCACGATCAACGACGTGCACCCCCACGACGTAGGGACGATTCTCGACCGAGAGGGGATCGCCGTCCGCGCCGGGCATCATTGTGCGCAGCCCGTAATGGAGCGTTTCGGCGCCCCGGCGACGGTGCGCGCCTCCTTCGGTCTTTACAACACGACTGAAGAGGCCGATGTCTTGGTCACGGGCATCCGCAAGGTTTTGGAGATCTTCGGCTGATGTTTGACCTGCGCGAACTCTACCAGGAGGTCATCCTCGACCACAGTAAGAGCCCCCGTAACTACGGCCGGCCAGCGAATGCCAATTGCCAGGCGCACGGCGACAATCCCCTGTGTGGCGATCGGCTGACGGTCTATCTGAACGTCCAGGATGGCGTCGTGAAGGAAATTGCGTTTGAGGGCAGTGGCTGCGCCATTTCGATGGCCTCGGCGTCGCTGATGACCGAGGCGGTGCGGGGCAAGACCGAAGTCGAGGCGCGGGGGCTCTTCAAACGCTTTCACAGCCTAGTCACAGAGGCCGAGCCGGCGGACGCCGACGACACGGGTGCGCTCGACAAGCTAACCGTGTTCGCTGGGGTGCGTGAATTTCCGATACGGGTTAAATGCGCGACTCTGCCCTGGCATACGTTCACGGGGGCGCTTGACCGGCGCGTAGACATGATATCCACCGAGTAGCGCGTGCCGCGGCGCGGTTGGAAAATGGCGAGGGATCATCATGCACAAGGCTGAAGAGACCGAAACCTACAAAGTGGAATATGATTCCGAAGGCAAAGTGCGGATCGAGCCCCAGCAGCGGGCCTCGCCCCAAACGGACGAGGCCGCGGAAAGCGGCGTGGCCCCTGGCATGGAAGGGCTGAAGGAGAAGGTCATGGACGCGATTCGCACCATCTTCGATCCAGAAATCCCGGTCAATATCTATGAGCTCGGGCTGGTGTATAAAATCGACATCGATGCCGAAGGGAACGTGCGGATCGAAATGACCTTGACGGCGCCCAGCTGCCCGGTCGCCGGGTCCATGCCAGCCGAGGTCGAAAACAGGGTGCGTGCGGTTTCCGGCGTGGCGGACGCTCACGTCGAGCTGGTTTGGGACCCGCCTTGGAATCAGTGTATGATGTCCGAGGCCGCGCGTCTTGAGCTTGGCCTGGATTAAGGGTATGGAGTGATCTTATGTCGACGGCTCCCAAAATCGTTACCATTACTGACGCCGCCGCCGAGCGCGTCAAATTCCTATTCGCTCGGCGGGGCAAATCCTCGGCCGGCCTCCGCCTTACCGTTGAGACCAAAGGATGCTCGGGCCTTTCCTACAATATTGAATACGCCGATGAAAAAGGTCCCCATGACGAAGTCGTCGAGGACAAAGGGGTGACCATCTTCATTGATCCGAAGGCGACGATGTTCCTTTTCGGCACCGAGGTGGACTACGTCGAAGACAAGCTCCGCTCCGGCTTCGTTTTCAGCAATCCCTTGGAAAAGGGGCGATGCGGGTGCGGCGAGTCATTTCACGTCTAGCGCCCGAGCCCGGCTCATGCCAGACACCATATCCGCACCGAATTTGCAGATTCCCACCCTGGCGGCCGGCAGGATGGGCGTGACGGCTTGTGGCCCGACTTCCCAAGCAACCCTGGATCTTTCCTAGGAGTAGAGTCGATGTTCATCCAGAGCGAGACCACGGACACCCCGGCGACTTACAAGTTCTTGCCCGGTCGCACTGTGTTGAAGTCGGGGACCGTTGACTTCCGCGACGCCGAGTCGGCGAAGCGCTCGCCCTTGGCCGCACGGCTGTTCGAGATCGAGTCGGTCACCGGGGTTTCCCTCGGTCCGGATTACATCTTGGTCACCAAGGCCGATAATGGCGAATGGCAGCTGCTCAAACCGGCCGTCCTCGGCGTCATCATGGAGCATTTTGTTGCGGGCCAACCCGTCCTTCTCGACGAGGAGGAAGGTGGAGCAACCGGCGAGGACGCCGAGGACAGCGAGTTGGGCACCCAGATCAAGGAGCTGATCGAAACCCGAATCCGCCCTGCGATCGCCTCGGACGGCGGCAACATTGTCTTCCGCGGTTACGAGGACGGAATCGTGAAGCTCGAGATGCAGGGTTCGGCGGCTATTGACTCGATCGTCACCTTGAAAAAAGGCATCGAGAACATGCTTCAGCACTATGTGCCTGAGGTCGTCGAGGTCCGCTTCATGGAGCAGAAGCCTTCCGGCGAGGGAGCCCTCGACGATAAGAAACCCGGCCTGGACACGCCGGAGGCCAAGGCAATCCAGGAGCTCCTCGACGAACGGGTCAATCCGGCCGTGGCTGCTCATGGCGGGCGCATCTCCCTGGTCGACGTGCAGGGCGATACCGCCTACATCCGCCTCGAAGGCGGCTGCCAGGGATGCGGGATGGCAGATGTCACCCTAAAGCAGGGGGTGGAGCAGGAAATCAAGCAGGTGGCCCCGCAGATCACAACGGTTCTGGACACGACCGACCACGCCGGTGGGGCAAATCCTTATTATCAGCCCGGCAAGGGCGGGATGAGCCCTTTCTAACACCTGCGGAAGCGCCCTGGAGCAAAGGCCGCTTAGCCGCCGGCAACGTTGGCGGCTCGATAATGATACAGGCCCTCTCGGCGATCACGGGGTTCCTTGAGAAACAGACGTGACGCCATGACACGTCTCCTGTTGCTGATCCCGACGACGTCGTACCGTGTAACCGATTTCCTGGAGGCGGCGCACCGCCTCGGCGTCGAGGTCGCCGTCGGATCCAACCGCCGTCAGGTCCTGGAAAAATACTCCGACGGCCGAACGGTCACGCTCAATTTTAGAAATCTCGACAAAGGTGCCGCCGAGATCGTCGATTATGCCCGCGCGCACCCGCTTAAGGCCGTCGTACCGGTCGATGACGACACGGCGGTCCTGGCCGCCAAGGCCTCCGCCGCCCTGGGTTTGCCCCATAATCTACCGGCCTCGGTCGAGGCCGCCAGAAATAAGCATCGCCTGAGAACCCTCCTGGCCGAAGCCGGCCTGCCGTCGCCGGAATTCAGCCTTCTCCCCGTCCAAGACGATCCCGTCCGTGCGGCCCGTGAAGTGACCTTTCCCTGTGTTCTCAAGCCGCTCGCGCTGTCGGCCAGCCGCGGTGTGATCCGGGCCGATGATGAGGCGGCTTTCGTCACGGCGTTCCACCGAATCGTCAAGATCCTGAAACAACCTGACGTTGCCGCGCTCGGCGAGCTCGCCGATCACATCCTCGTCGAAGGCTATATTCCGGGAGCCGAGGTCACGCTGGAGGGGCTCCTGGACCGGGGACGCTTGAATGTCCTGGCCCTGTTTGACAAGCCCGATCCGCTCGAAGGTCCTTATTTCGAGGAGACGATCTACGTGACCCCGTCCCGCCTGCCCAAAACGGTTCAGCAGGACATCGCCGCGGCCACCCGCCGGGCCGTGGCCGCGCTCGGACTTCAGGACGGCCCGATTCACGCGGAGTTCAGGATCAACGATCATGGGCCCTGGGCAATCGAGATCGCCGCCCGGTCGATCGGCGGACTTTGTTCCCGGGTGCTTCGATTCGGGACCGGCATCCGGCTCGAGGAGCTGATCCTCCGCCATGCGCTGGGATTGCCGATCGAGTCGCTGGAACGGGAAAGGCGCCCCGCCGGCGTCATGATGATGCCGATCCCGCGGGCGGGTATCCTGGAAGAGGTGCGGGGCGTGAAGGAGGCGCTCGAGGTGCCGGGGGCAACCGAGGTGATCATCACGATGCCCATGGGCCAGAAAGTGACACCGCTCCCGGAGGGAAACAAATATCTCGGCTTCCTGTTCGCCCGGCACGACACGCCGGAGGCCGTCGAGGCGGCGTTGCGCGAGGCCCATCGGCGAATCGACGTCGTGATCGAACCCGCCACGGCTTCCTGAGATCTCGGAACCCAGGGGTTGAACGGAGACGGCGATCGCGCCGGCCGAGGTCCGAGGAGAGCTATTCGTTGGCATCAAGCCGGGCGCTGATCTAGACTCGCGAAGCTCCGCGACCATCCCGACCCCGCTAGGTGTGGCGATCCGTGACCCATCCGATCTTCGCCTCCGACATCCGTTTCCAGCCCTATTGGTGGGACGAAGCGCCGCGTCCGTCTCTGCCGGAGGTGCATCTGCCCAAGGCCGTGGATGTCGCCATCATGGGGTCGGGCTACACCGGCCTCTCGGCGGCGCTCACCCTGGCGCGCGCCGGGCGCGAGGTCATGGTGTTCGATGCCGAGGACGCCGGCTGGGGCTGCAGCACACGCAACGGAGGACAGCTTGGGCCCACGCTGCATAAAAGCCTCAAGGAACTCACCGCCAAATACGGCAAGCCGCGCGCCGTAGCCATGTTCAAGGAAGCCCAAACGGCGTTCGAGTACGTTGCTGACCTCATTGAGGCCGAGCGGATCGAGTGTCAGTTTCGCCGGTGCGGCAAGTTCATGGGTGCTCACCGTCCCGGTCGCTACGAGGCCATGGCGCGCGAGCTTGAGGTCCTGCGTCGGGAGGTCGGGTTCGACGCCGACATGGTGCCGCGCGCAAGCCAGCACAACGAGGTCGGTACCGACGCCTATTACGGCGGGCAGGTGCGACACCGCAACGCCAGCCTCCAGCCGGCGCTCTACCACCAGGGCCTCATCGACCGCGTCCTATCGACAGGCGCCCGGATCGCCGCGCACACGCCGGTCACGGCGGTCGCGCGCGAGGGCAAAGGGTTCGCGCTCACCACCCCGCGCGGCTCGATGACGGCCCGCGAGGTGATCGTCGCCACCAACGGCTACACAGGCGACGCGACGCGGGAGCTTCGCCGACGTGTCATTCCCATCGGCAGCTACATCATCACCACGGAACCGCTCGCGCCCGAGGTGATGGATCGGTTGATGCCCCGGCGCCGGGTCGTGTCCGACACCCGCAGGGTGGTCTTCTACTACCGGCCCTCGCCCGATGGCACCCGCATCGTCTTCGGCGGCCGTGTTGCGTTCAGCGAGACCGACCCGCGGGTCAGCGCCCCGCGGCTGCATCACGCGATGACCCAGCTGTTCCCGGAACTCAAGGGCGTCAAGATCAGCCACTCATGGATGGGCTTCGTCGCCTACACCTTCGACACCCTTCCCCATATCGGGGTCCGGGACGGCATCCACTACGCCATGGGCTACTGCGGAACGGGCGTACCGATGGCGACCTATCTGGGGCACAAGGTCGCCCTCAGGGTGCTGGGCTCTCCGGAGGGTGCGACCGCCTTCGACGACCTCCCGTTCCAGACCCGGCCGCTCTACTATGGCAACCCCTGGTTTCTTGCCGGAGCGCTTATGTACTACCGCTGCCTCGACCACCTCGCCCGCTGATACCTGCTGCCCTTCCGGCGCGATTTTTCCAGCGCCATAGGCGCCGCCCGTTACGTTCACGAACGCGCGGCCGGGGGCTTCCCTCGCCGCCGGGGCGTGGGCGAGACACATCGAGGCCGCGCTCACTCGGGAAAGGTCTCGACCAGCTCCTCAAGCCTCGCCTTGGCGCCTTCAAGGATCGGCTCCCCATCGCCCACTAGGAGCGTATCGAAGTCAATATCCAGAAGTCTCCGCACGCTCGCCCTCAGGCGCGCGGGGTCGTCCATCACCTGCTCGCGCAAAAGCCCGCAGTGGCCCGGCGGGTTCCCGATCACCGCGTCCCCGACGATGAGCACCCTTCGCTCCGGCCAGTGAAACGCAACCTCACCGGGCGATTTCCCGGGAACACCAAGGACCACCAGTGAGCCGATCCTCTCTCCGACGTGCAATTCGTCGTCGAGCTCGGCACCCTGATCGCGGGCATGGGCGGAGTCATCGGGATGGATGGCCGTCCGCGCGCCGGTCAGCGCCCGTACCCGGTTGGCTGCCCGTCCGTGGTTGCGATTGGTGAGCAAAATGCGCGCCACGCCAGCGCGGGCGATCTCGTCCAGATCGTCGTCACCGGGCTCTACCGGATCGATGCACAGGTTTCCTTCCGCCCGGCGGATCAGATAGCCATTGAAATTATAGCCGTGGGGATCGGAGAACCAGGACCATATGAACACATCGCTGACGATCTCCCGCATCTCTAGCGCTCCTTTCCTTGGCCGGCCCTGCCGTCGCGCTTCCCGCGGTGCGACAAGGGAACCGTTCCCAATCGCCGGGCCTCGCGCCGCGATTTTGCCCGCCTCGCCATGGTCAGGCCAACAGATTCGTCCGTCAAGCCCCCTCACATCGGCTGGAAGTCGACCCGCTCAGGGTACCGCCCGTTCGCGATCCAGCCGGCCTGTGCGTGGCCGGCTACGGTCGCATCCGGTTTGGCGGCCGGCCCACCTACCCCACGGCGCACGGTCCTAAACGGGGCGCGGCCCTATGCTATAGAACAACATTGTCCGCTTTTCTCCATCGGGTTCACTCCATCGTCTTGCCGGCACGACCTTGCGCACCGTGCCGCGGCAGGCTAGTGAGGTTGGGCCATGAAGTCCCTGTATCTGCTGCGCCACGCCAAATACGACCGCCGTCCCGAGGTGGAATCGGACCCGCCCCTCGACGACACCGGGCGGCGCGACGCCGAGCGCGTGGGCGAATACATGCGCCAGCACGGCCTCAAGCCCGGCCTGATCCTGTGCTCGGCGGCCCGCCGGGCCTCGGAGACCCAGGCGCTGGTAACGGCCCGGCTCGAATGCGAGCCGGAGGTCAGCATCGAACAGGGCATAACCAAGGCCGACGAGAAGGACCTCTTGAGCCGGCTCCAGGAGGTTGGCGAGGTGGTGGCAACGGTCCTGTTGATTGGCCACAATCCGGCGCTCCACCGCCTGGCGAGCACGCTCGCCGGGGGCGGCGATCCAGAAGCGCTCGCCCGGCTTAGTGCGGATCTCCCCTCGGGATCGCTAACGGCCTTCAGCCTGCCCGATAAACCGTGGCTCGAGCTGGGCTCCGGCGACGGCACTCTCACCCACTTCGTGGTGCCCGCCGACCTGGGCTAGTACTCAGCTGCGCAGACACAATTGAATCGTTAGACCCGGCCCTTGCCCTTCGACAGGCTCGCCATGAGGACATCGACAAGCATGCGTTCGATCCTGAGCCTGTCGGGCCTCACCCTGAGCCTGTCGAAGGGCGAGGCCCGTGTCGCGGATTGACAAGAGCGTGGGTTAAAACGTGCCCGGATAGGCGCCGCCCTCCATGAGGAGGTTCTGACCGGTGATGTAGCCGGTCTGGACGTGGATCTCCTCGCCCGCCGCTCCCAGGGTTTCGGGCGTGCGGGCCACGATGGTGACCGCCACCCCCTCGCGTGCGAGCGACATGGCGCAGGCCTTGCCCAGTCCCTTGCTGGCGGCGCGCACCAGCGCCGACTTTCCACCGATTCCGAGGTCCATGACTGCCCTCCCCTCCGCAATCCATACAGCTCAGCTATCCAGATCCTGGTGGCGCAGCACATCGCGGACCAGTGGTACGGTGATGTTGCGGCGCTCAGCTAGCGCCGTCTCGTCGATGGCCGCGACCATCCGGCGTGCGGCATCGAACGAGCGCTCCATCCGGGTCAGGAGGAAGGCCACCACATCCTGGCCGACGCGCAGTTGGCGGTCGGCGAACAGCTTGACCAGCAAGGCCCCGATCAGCTCATCGTCGGGGGCACCGACCGACACGGCGGGCATGGCCGCAAGCCGCGAACGCAGGTCCGGGAGCCCGACCGGCCAGCGTCCCGGTGGCTTCCGCGCGGCCAGCAGCAAATGGCCCTGGCGCTCGGCCACCACATTGTAGAGGTGGAGAAGCGCCCGCTCCCTGACGCTCCCGCCGGCAACCCTGCCGGCGTCGTCCAGCATACAAACCCTGGCCTCGCCAAGCAGCCCGTCGGGCTCGGTCCGGCCGAGCGCCTCGGGCGCGATGAGCTTGGCCGCGCTGCGGGCCCTGAAGACGTGGGCAAGATGGGTCTTGCCACAGCCCGGCGGGCCGTGGATGGCGAGCGCTGGACCCGGCCAGTCGGGCCAACGATCAATCCAAGCGACCGCCTCGCGGTTGCACGGCGTGACCAGGAAGTCATCCATCCCCAACGCGGGGCGGTGGCCGAGATCGAGAGTCAGTTGACCAGCGGTCATCCGATCTGACCGGTTTCGTCCGTGCCGCTGGCGCCTGGCCGGCGTTGGTAGAGCCGGCTCGCGAGATACCGGTCGAGACCGAAACGGGCCAGCACCCCGACCACGGCGGCCACCGGAATCGCCAGCAGCACGCCGACGAAGCCAAGCAGCACGCCACCGGCCAACAAAGCGAAGATAATCCAGACCGGATGCAACCCGACCCGATCACCGACCAGCTTCGGCGTTAGGAAATAGCCTTCCGCGACCTGGCCGACGATGAACACGGCGGCGACCAAAG
This sequence comes from Pseudomonadota bacterium, assembly GCA_022571365.1. Lineage (GTDB taxonomy): Bacteria > Pseudomonadota > Alphaproteobacteria > JACZXZ01. The sequence continues at coordinate 23,291 of JACZXZ010000006.1, forward strand.
CGACCGGCAGCCACTCGGAGAATTGCAGGAAGGCAAGGCCGAGGGAGACCGCGAAGCCGATGATCGAACCGACGAAGGGAATGAAGGAAATGAGTCCGGCCCCAAGGCCGATGATCAAACCGAAATCCAGGCCGATGAGCGTGAGTGCAATGCCGTAATAAGCGCCCAGGATCAGGCAAACCAGAGCCTGACCGCGGGCGAAACCGGCCAGCGTGCGGTCCACCAGCGCCGCCTGCTCGCGAATCACTTGCGCATGAGCCTTCGGCAGCCAGCTGTCGATCTTTGCGATCATGCGGTCCCAGTCACGCAGTAGGTAAAACGCGACCACAGGCGTGATGACAATCAGCGACAGGAGATGAAAAAGGGCCATGCCGCCGCCCCAGATGCTCCCGAGCACACGGCTGATCCAGCCGATGGCGCCGCCGACGAAACCGCTCGCGACATCGCGCAAGCGCTCCACGACCTCTGGGGAGACCCGCCCGCGGAGCGTGCCCAGGAGAGGGCCGATGCTCTCGCGCACCATCTCCGCGTAGGTCGGGACGCGCTCGGCGAACTGGACGATCTGGGAGTGCAGAACCGGCAGAATGAGGAGCAGGACCGCAACCACAACCACGACGAACGCTCCCGTGATAATGCTGGTGGCGACGGCCCGGGAGCAGCCCCACTTCTCCAGCCTGTCCGCCGCGGGATCGAGAAAATAGGCGACCGCCATACCGGCGATGAAGGGCAGCAGGATGTCGCGCCATAAATACAGCGCGGCCACCACGACGGCGAAGGCAGTCAACCAAAACCAAAGCTGTTGCCGGCGTGTCAACGAGCGTCTTCCATACCGGCCGCCCGCTGCGTCCACTGCACCAGGTAGGCACCGCCGGACAACAGCGTGGTCGCCGCCACCCCATAGATCAGCAGATCAGACAGGCCCCTGTCGTCGAAGCCGAGCGCGAGACGGCCCAACACCAACGCGGCCAGGAGGACCTGCGCCACCGTGTTGAACTTGCTGACCATCAACGGTGCCACTTTGAACGACTTGGTCAACATCAGCGCCAAAACCGCCCCGCCGATAATCAGCACGTCGCGCGAAACGACCAAAATGACGAGCCAGACCGCCAGATGGCCCTGATGGCCCAAGGTAATATAAACGCCCATTAGAAGCGCCTTGTCGGCCAGGGGATCGAGATAGCTGCCGACCACCGTGCGGCCGTGGAAGCGCTTGGCGACGAAGCCATCGACCGCATCCGAGGCGCCGGCGGCGGCGAACAGCCAGAAGGCAAGGACCAGCTCGTCGGCGAGAATCAGCCACACCACGACCGGCACCGAGAGCAATCGCGCGAGAGATATGAAGTTGGCCAGGCTCACTCGTTTACGGGAGGCGTTTGGGCTGCCTCTTCCCCGCCGCGGTCGCCGAGTCGCAGAAACCACGAGGTCGGATCCCGGATGAGCGTCAGATCGCTCTGCGCCAGCGCCAGCCGAAGCTGGGTCTCATCGCCGATGTAGCGGAGCACAACCCGCGCCTCGCGGCGAGAGAGATACACCAGCTCGCTGCGCTGGACGAAGGCAACGCCGGCGAGGCGGCGGCGCACCTCGAGCCAGTCCGAGAGTCCGGTGAGCGGCACCACGGCCGCCAGCCGGTCCTCGCGGTCGAACCTGAGCAGATTGTCGCGCTTCCACAGCTCCTCGACTTCGGTGGCGACGGCCTCTGCGGCTGACGCCATGAGCTGCCCCAGAGTCTCCATCGAATCGCCGATATAGCTCTCGACGGTGGTCCGTTCTCCGGCGTTGGTGCCGAAGCGGGTGACGGAAACATGGAGCGTCGGCCGCTGGTTCACCGGGTCCAGGCCCAGGCTCGCGACCGCCACCAGGGTGTCGGCGGCGCCGTACCGGGCGGCGATCACCCGGAGCCGCGCGTTTCCGCTTTTCACCGCTTGCTCGGCGCTGATATCAGCGATGTCAGCTAGGTCGCCCAGGGGCACGATCAGCGGCACCAGAGCATCCCGGGGCGGCAGGTTGGCCCAGGCCTCGCGCCACGGATTGGGATCGTCCCACAGGATGTAGGTCCCGGCCGCCCGATAGACCGGCAGCACCAGCACCGGCTTGCTGAGCGTCTCAGCAAAGGGGACACCGGCACCGCGCAGCAGGGCGCGGACGTCATCCGGCTTGAAACGAATCGTCAATGTCGCGAGATACCGGACCGGCGAGGTCTTTTCTTCCTGGACTTCGAAGTCCTGGACCAGCTCGGTAACCTCGGCGTCGTCCAGCACCGGCAAGCGCTCCATGGCCGACCTGAGTGCCAGACGATTGAACAGACGCGCAAGCGCCTGGCGCTGGCCTGCCGCCAAGGCTTCCCCGCGCGCCGCCGCCGCGGTTTCCGCCGTGGCGTCGACGGCGACGTTCCGGATGGCGAACACGCCCAGCGTCTCGGTCCGGACGGTGGCGAGCGGTGCCAGGATCAGGCTGCACAGAAGCGGCACAAAAACGGCGGCCCGGCCGGGGCGATGGGCCATTTTAAAACTGTTCCGGATCAAGTATTGTCGGTGCATTGGCGCGCCGTCACCTTATACTCCAAGACGAGCGAGGAAGCCATCAGCACCTACACGTACAAGGGCGCGGGCGTTGACGTCGATGCCGGCGCCGCACTGGTGAAGGCAATCAAGCCGCTCGCCCGCACGACGGCGCGCGCGGGGTCAGAGGCCGTCCTGGGCGGCTTCAGCGCCATGTTCGACCTCGCCGCGGCGGGCTTTCGCGACCCGATCCTGGTGGCCACGACCGACGGCGTCGGCACAAAGCTGAAAGTGGCCGCCGCAGTGGCAAGACACGACACGGTTGGCATCGATGTGGTCGCCATGTGCGTCAATGATCTGCTAACCCACGGCGCCGAGCCCTTGTTCTTCCTCGACTATTTCGCGACGGGAAAGCTTGACGTCAGTGCGGCGCGCACGGTCATAAGCGGCATCGCCGCCGGCTGCCGCGAGGCCGGCTGCGCCTTGATCGGGGGCGAGACGGCGGAGATGCCAGGCATGTACGGCGCCGACGAGTATGACCTCGCCGGCTTTGCGGTCGGTGCGGTCGAACGGGGCCAAATTCTTACCGGCGAGTCGGTCGCGGCGGGGGACGTGATCCTTGGGCTCGCCTCGAACGGCCTTCATTCCAACGGATTTTCCCTGGTCCGCCGGATCGTCGCCGACAAGGGGCTGAGCTATTCCGGCAGGGCGCCCTTCGCGCCTCGACAGACGCTCGGCGAGGCCTTGCTGCGGCCGACCCGCATCTATGTCAAAAGCGGGCTCGCCGCCGTCCGCGCCGGGCGGGTCCGGGCCCTCGCCCACATCACCGGCGGCGGGCTCATCGACAACATCTCGCGCGTGCTGCCCGACGGGCTCAAGGCGGAGATCGACGGGGCCAGCTGGCCGCCGCCGCCGGTGTTCCGCTGGCTTGCCGCAGCCTGTCGCATCGACAGCCAGGAGATGGCGCGGACGTTCAACTGCGGCATCGGCATGGCCGTGATCACCGCCCCGGACGACGTTGCCGAGGCCGAGTCGATCCTGACCGCCGCCGGGGAGAAAGTCCACCGCATCGGCCACATCGTGCCCAGACCAGAAGGCGCCCCGGCGTGCGAGGTCAACGGCTTGGAGGCGAGGTGGTGCGGATGAAAGTCGGCGTCCTGATCTCAGGCCGTGGCACCAACCTGCAGGCTCTGATCGATGCCTGCGGCGCGCCGGATTTCGCGGCCGAGATTTGCCTGGTCGTCTCCAACGAGGCCGGCGCGGCGGGTCTCGACCGCGCCAAACGGGCCGGCATTGCGACCCGGCTCATTAGCGACCGCGACTTCCCCGACCCCAAATCCTTCGAAGCCGCCCTCGACCGAGCGCTCACGGCCGCGGGCGCCGAACTGGTCTGCCTCGCCGGTTTCATGCGCCTGCTTAGCGCAGGCTTCGTCGAGCGCTGGCGCGACCGGTTGATCAACATCCATCCCTCGCTGCTTCCCGCCTTCAGGGGGCTCAACACGCACGCCCGGGTGCTGGAAGCGGGGACGCGATTTTCCGGCTGCACCGTCCACTTCGTCCGTCCGGCCGTGGACAACGGGCCGATCATCGCCCAGGCCGTCGTCCCGGTGCTCCCGGGCGACGACGCCGACAGCCTCGCCGCCCGTGTGCTCGAACAGGAGCATCGCTGCTATCCGCTGGCGCTCAGGCTCATCGCCGAGGGCCGCGTCCGGGTCGAAAACGAACGGGTGGCCATCGACGACATGGGCGCGCCCGGAGGCGTCCTCATCAATCCCGCATTGGAAAGCGTCTCCGTCCGACCGGCGCAGACTAGAGAAGTATGTTGACTAGCGGCGCCATCGAAAATGGGTCTTTGCCGAAGCCGCCGGTCCGCGCTATACGTCCCGCCCGAAGCTCGGCGCAAAGAGGGAGACGATCGCCATGGCCGCGAAGCACGACTCCGAACCCCACCGACGAAACTGGCGCAATTTCGTCAGGCTGCTCGCCGCGTCCACAGGTGCGATCATTCTCGCGCTGATTCTGATGGCGATCTTTCTCTTATAGCCTTGCCCGCCGCTCCCGTCCTGCCGAGACGCCAATAGCATAGGCTCGACCGCGCTCCGGCGCCCGAGGGTGGCCTTCCCGCGCGATCAGCTTGACAGCTTAAAAGCAAACACAACGGACGGGCTTGCTCGGTGATCGGCCGAACGGCGGCGAGCGGCCTCGGGCTCCGATCGATCGCTCAGCCGACGATCTCGACCGGGCTGAAGAAGAAGGCGATTTCGCGCTTGGCGGTCTCGACCGAATCGGAGCCGTGCACCGAATTGGCCTCGATCGATTTGCCGAAATCTTTGCGGATGGTCCCGGGCGCAGCCTCGGCCGGATCGGTGGCCCCCATAACCTCGCGGTTCTTCGCGATGGCGTTCTCGCCTTCCAGCACTTGCACCATCACCGGGCCCGAGCTCATGAACCGGCACAGGCTGTCGTAAAACGGCTGGTCTTTGTGCACCTCGTAAAACGCCTCGGCCTGGGCGCGGGTCATGCGCAATCGTTTCTGGGCGATGATTCTAAGCCCCGCCGCCCCGAGGCGGGCGTTGATCTGGCCGGTGATATTGCTTCGCGTGGCGTCAGGCTTGATGATGGAAAGGGTGCGCTCCAGTGCCATTCCCCAAGAAACTCCCGCCCGGCCTCAAGCTTGCGGCCTTATCTCCCTCCGGCCCATGCGGTGCATGCAACCGTGTGGGCCGAATATCATGGCCACGGTCAAGGCGCGAACCCTACCCCTTTTTCTCCCAACCGCCCCGTGCGTCCTGCTGCCAGTAGGCAACAGAGTGGCCCGTCTGCGTGTAGCCCTTCCAGCGCTCGCGCGCGGCGCTGACCACCTCCGGATCGTTGCCGTCGAACAACTCGCAACAGAGATCGAAGGCACCCAGGCTCTCGGAGCTCGCCCCGTCGGTCAGGACCAGGACCGTCGCTCCATTGGGATTCTCATCCTCGGTCGTGAGCCAGATCGGCTGGTCCGCGGCGTTGCCGTCGCGGGTGCTGCCATGGGGCAGGAAAGATTGCTGGGCATAGGTCCAAAGCAGCGTGTTCAGGGCCTCGACTCGCTCCTCGGAGCCGGCCATGACGACGGCCCGGTCACCCTTGGCCAACACCTTCTCCAAAAGCTGCGGCAGGACCCGCTCCAAAGGGCTCTTTTGCAGGTGATAGAAACGGATCTTGGTCATCGGCTCCACTCGATTACCCTGCCGGGCCTTCTTCCCTCGAGACGCGGGCTAGATCCGCTCCCAGGGGTAGGAAGCGCCTCAAGATAGGCACCCGGCACCGTGGGCGGGCACCGGTTTGAAACCCGTCCCTACTTGCCCTCGTAATGCTCGGCGATGAAGCGCTCCAGCAGGCGGACGCCGAAGGCGGTTCCCCCCTTGGGCACGGTCGGCGCGTCTTTCTTCGACCAGGCCACACCGGCAATGTCGATATGAGCCCAGGGCACGTCCTTGATGAAGCGTTGCAGAAACAGGGCCGCGGTGATGCTGCCGGCGGCGCGGTCGCCGACGTTCTTCATATCCGCCGCGTCGGACTTGATAGCCTTGTCATAGACCTCGGCCAGGGGCATGCGCCAGACCGGCTCGCCGACTGCCTGGCCGGCGGCGTAAAGCCGCTCGGCGAGCTCATCGTTGTTGGAGAACAGCCCGGCGTATTCGTGACCGAGGGAGATGATGATGGCACCGGTGAGCGTCGCCAAGTCGATGAGAACTTGGGGCTTGAAACGCTTCTGGCAATACCAAAGCGCGTCGGCGAGGACCAGTCGGCCTTCGGCATCGGTGTTGATGACCTCTATGGTTTGGCCCGACATGGAGGTGACGATGTCGCCGGGCCGCTGCGCGGTAGCCGAGGGCATGTTTTCCGCCAGCGCGATGACTCCGACCGCGTTCACCCTGGCCTTGCGCTCGGCGAGCGCCTTCATCAGCCCGATGACCACCCCTGAGCCCCCCATGTCCCACTTCATGTCCTCCATGCCGGCCGCGGGCTTGATCGAGATGCCACCGGTGTCGAAGGTAATGCCCTTGCCGATAAAGCCGAGGGGACGTTTGTCCTTGGCCCTGGGTGCCCCGTTCCAGCGCATGATCACCAGACGGGGCGGCTTGGCGCTGCCCTGGCCGACGCCGAGCAGCGCGCCCATGCCGAGTTGGGCCAGCCGTCTCTCGTTCAGGACTTCGACCTTGACCCCGAGCGCAGCAAGGGTCTTGGCCTGCCGCGCGAGGGTTTCCGGATAGATGACGTTGGCTGGCTCCGAGACCAGATCGCGGGTGAAGAACACGCCGTCGGCGATCTTGTCGAGCGGGGTATAAGCCCTGCGCGCCTCCCTCGCACCCTTCACCAACACCGTGAGCCGTTTGAGGCTTGGCTTGTCCTCTTCCTTTTCCTTGGTGCGGTACTTGTCGAACCGATAAGACCTGAGCCGCGCGCCATAGGCCACGTTGGCCGCGCTCTCGGCGAGACCCAATTTGCCTCCTTTGACGGCATCAACCGCGACCACCACAGCGGTGTTGCCGGTTTTGCTCAAATGGGCGACGATCCTGCCGCCGAGGGCCTGGGCAGCCAGAGCGTCGAAGTTTTCGGGCTTGCCGAAACCGGCGAGCACCACGCGGTCGGCCTTGGTTCCGATCGGTGCCAGCACGTCAAGAAATTCACCTGGCTTGCCTTTGAAACGGCTGGTGGACATGGCGCGGGTCAGCGCGCCCCCGGTTCTCTTGTCCAGTCTCTCGGCGGTGAGACTCAGCTTGCGCTCCTCCAAGACGCCGACGACAAGCGCGCCGCCGGTGGGAAAACTCGGCTCGGAAATGGCGATTCTCATTAGGGACCCTCGCTTCTCAACCGACGGGGGGAGCGGCCCGCGCCGCAACCTCGGCATGATGTCACTCTAGCGAATTAAACAGCAAAGGGAAGTCCCGGAGGGTCTCGCCCGCGCTTTCAACGCCGTGCTGGATCTCGATCGCCCGCACCGGCCCCCGGCCAGCCGGCCGAAGTGGCCTGTGACCGCGCGACCAAAGCCCAAGTCCGCTTCTCGGGACAGAGATAGCCGAACATGCCGGCGCACCGCGCTCGAATTGCGTGCCCTCCACGGCCGTCTTGGGATTGAGGCCGGTGAGTCGGGCGGGCCGCCGCCGACCAAAAACCGCTGGCCTCACCCCCGCCAAGACGCTAAGCAAAAGGTCGGTTAAGCAGATGTCCGGAGCGAAACGTCGGGAGAAGACGGAGTCATGACCACAGGGTCAGGTGTCTCCTTCGTCGTACCCGTCTACAATAAGGCCGCCTATCTGCCCGATGTGCTGGCGACCATCCGGGCCCAGCGGGGCGACTTCGCTCGGCAGTACATCTTCGTCGACGACGGCTCCACCGACGATTCCCTGGCGATCCTGGAGCGGCTCACCGCGGGCTGGCCGAATACGGTCGTCGTGTCGCAGGAAAACCTCGGATCGGCGCACGCCGCCAACCGGGGCATCGCGCTGGCAACACAGCCCTATATCAAGTTTGTCGATGCCGACGACCTGATCGCCCACGATGCCACCGCGACGCTGGTGCACGCGCTCGAGGGCCGCGACGCCTGCCTCGCCTATGGCAACGCGATGCGCTACAAGTCGCTGGCGGAGATCGATCTGACGGCGTTGATACCAGCCGATTCAGCCGTCACCATCATGCAACGGCCGCTGAAGCTCGCCTTGAGGAACTCCATGTTCAACCCCACCCAGTTTCTGGTAAAGACAGAATGTGCCCGCGCGGTCGGCGGCTGCGACGAACGCATTGTCTGGTCCCAGGAGTATTCCCTGACCTTGCGGCTGGCCAACCGTTGGAACTTTCTCAAGGTCGAGGCGTCGGTCGCCTTTCTGCCGGAGGAGGTGCCGGGTCGGTTGTCGAACAACGGCGGCCGACAGTTGCAACGTGTGACCATGGCTTGCGCCTATTTCCTGCGCGATTACCCGGAGCTGCCGCGCGCGCTCAAGCAGTTCGCCTGTCGAAGGGCCGCCGGTCGCGCCTGGAAGTACGCGCGACGTCGGCTGGGGGCTGGTTACGCCTCGCCCTGGTTCTGGCGCAGCCTGCTAAGCCGCCTGTCGCTGACCAGCGATCCGGTCGCCTTCATCGAAAGATGCGCCACGGTTTACGACACGACACCGCCTGTCGAGGCGGCGGCATCACAAGATTGAGCGCGACCGTGCGGCTGGGCGAGCCGGGATTCGGCCGCTGGCTGAAAATGGGCCGGGCGGCGCTGCGCCGCTCGTTAACGCGAGAGCGCAAGCACCGCTAGGGGCATGTGCGGCTTCGCTGGATTCCTCGACCCTGAGAGACGAGAACCCGCGAGCGACTATGGCAAAATCGCCGCGGCCATGGCGGCGACCCTGGTCCACCGCGGGCCGGTCAGCAGCGGCATTTGGCTGGACCCGGAAGCGGGAATCGCTTTTGGCCACCAGCGGTTGGCGATCATCGATCTCTCGCCGGAAGGCCATCAGCCGATGGTCTCCGCCTGCGGCCGTTATGTGCTGAGCTACAACGGCGAGATATACAACCACGGCTGGATTCGCGACGAGTTGGAGGCCGAACATGGTCCTGGTGCCTGCGCTTGGCGCGGTACCTCGGATACGGAAGTCATGCTGGAGGCGATCCGGCGATGGGGTGTCGACCGTGCGCTGGAAACCTTCAACGGCATGTTCGCCTTCGCACTCTGGGACCGGCACGAGCGGACCCTAACCCTCGTGCGCGACAGGTTTGGCGAGAAGCCGCTCTATTTCGGCTGGAACGGAAGCCGGTTCCTGTTCGCCTCGGAGCTGAAGGCGATGCGCGCCCATCCGGCCTGGCGGGGAGAGATCGACCGGGGCGCCCTGGACCTCTTCCTGCGCCTGTCTTATGTGCCCGCGCCCGGTTCGATCTACCGCGGTATCTTCAAACTGCTGCCCGGGCACAAGGCGACCGTGCAGGCGGATCGGACCGCCCCGGGCGCAATCCCGGAGCAGCGTCCCTTCTGGTCCGCCAAGGCCCGAGCCAGGGCGGCTTCCTGCCAGCCCTTCGATGGAAGCCCGCAGGAGGCAGCCCAACGGCTGGAAACGCTCCTGCGCGATGCGGTGGGGATACGCATGGAGGCGGATGTTCCACTCGGCGCATTCCTCTCCGGCGGCATCGACTCCTCAACCGTCGTGGCGATGATGCAGATCCAGAGCAACCGGCCGGTACAAACTTTCACCATCGGCTTTCACGAGCCCCGCTATGACGAGGCTCCCTTCGCCAAAAAGGTCGCAGCCCATCTCGGCACTCACCACACAGAGCTCTATGTAAGCGAAGCGGATGCGATGGCTGCGGTGCCGCGCCTGCCGACCGTGTATGACGAACCCTTCGCCGACGTCTCGCAGATCCCGACCCTCCTGCTCGCGGAGCTGACCCGGCGCTACGTCACGGTGAGTCTGTCAGGCGATGGCGGTGACGAGCTGTTTTGCGGCTACGGCCGATACACCGCTGCGGCGCGGCAATGGCGTATCACGCGGCGTCTCCCTTCGGGGCTGCGCGGTCTTCTGCGCAAATGCGCCAGGGTGATGCCGGCGGCCCAGATCAACAGTATGTTCGGGTCCTTCGGCCATATGCTGTCGAGACACCGCCACCGCTCGCGTCCGGGTGACAAGCTGCTCAGGGCGTTGGACTTGCGCGGGGCCGCAACCCGGGAAGAGTTGTTCCGGCAACACGTCAGCCGCTGGCGTCCCGCGGAGCTCCTGGTGCCGGGGGCGACGCCCTACCCGACCGGATTTGACGACGCCAGCCGGCTGCCTGTCCTGGACGATGATTTACTGCAGTTCATGCTGCTCGACGCGATCACCTATCTGCCTGACGACATCCTGGTGAAAATGGACCGGGCAACCATGGCCCATAGCCTTGAAGCGCGGGCACCAATCCTGGATCACCGGGTGGCGGAATTCGCCTGGAGCCTACCAAGCGACCTCAAGCAGCGCGAAGGAAAAGGCAAGTGGCTGCTGCGCCAGGTACTGTATAAGTACGTGCCCGCGGACCTGGTCGACCGGCCGAAAGCCGGATTCGAACCGCCGGTGGCAAGCTGGCTGCGCGGCGGTCTGCGAGAATGGGCCGAGGAAATGTTATCGGAGTCACGGTTGCGCCAACAGGGACTGATCAATCCGGTGCCCGTCCGCCGGCTCTGGTCGGAGCACGTCAGGGAACAGCGCAACTGGCAATTCGCGCTATGGCATGTACTGATGTTCCAAGCATGGCTGGATAAACAGAGCTGTGGCTGAGAACCGCCTCTTTCTCCTCTATCCTCTCTATCCTTCTCCTCTATCCTCCCGAGTCTCCGAAGCGCGGATATCCCGGCTCCGCCGCCCGCCGTGCGGGTGGCGCAGCGCGCTTAAGGACACACTATCCACATCCACTTGGTTCGACATCCACTTGGTTCGACATCCACTTGGTTCGACCGCTTGATGGGACAGGCCGAAAATCAGTCCTTAGCGGTGAGCCTCAAAAGTTGAAATCTTTGACGGACGCGTGGCAAACGGGCCCGCGAGGCCCCGGCCGGGCCTTGGTCTCACTGGCTTGGGCGCTTTACCTTACCGATTCCAAGGCTAGTAGCTTCGTGGCGGACGACCACAACAGTTTGTAAGAATCTTCTGCCGGCGGCGTCATTGACGAACCACGCAAAACAGTTAACTATACATGCCCTTTGAATTTTAAATCGATGTCGAGGTTGGTTCCAGGGATGGAAGTAGCATACAAATTATTTCTCGATGGTTTTTTATTTCCCGATGACTTCGGTGCATTTGGTTTCGCCTTTGGAGACGAAAAGCGAAATCCGAGGCGGCACCTGAGAGTCTTTCCCTGGGAGCCGCTAGCCGGGCGGCAAGAAGGTGCGCGATCCACGCCGCCCGAGCTCTGCGCCGGCATGTGAACCGGGCGCGAGCCTTTAAAGTTCTCGGGTTTCGCAGTATGGGTGACCGTGAGGATCTTTGATGCTCAGTCCGTCGGCCAATAAGCCCCTTGAGACGCGGTGGTCAACCTCATCCTGTTCAGCGTTGGCTCGCTGAGATTATAAAGGCGCCATGCGGGGGATAACGCGCTATATTCTGCGCCAACTTCTGGTTGCGACCGCGTTCGTCACGATCACGCTCAGCTGTGTGATTTGGCTTACCCAGTCGCTGCGTTTCATCGAGCTCATCATAAACCACGGCTTGTCGCTCGCCACGTTTCTTTACCTGGCGACACTGCTGTTGCCGACATTTCTGGCCGTTATTCTACCGATCGCCGCGTTTTCGGCGGTGGTGTTCACCTATAACAAACTGACCATGGACAGGGAGCTGGTGGTGTTGCGGGCTGCCGGCGTAAGCCAAGTCGCCTTGGCCGCGCCCGCCCTCACCCTCGGGATCATCGTCACCTTGGCCTGCTACGGCCTAAACCTCTATTTCCTGCCCGTCTCCTACCGGCAGTTTAAAGAAACCGAGTTTTCGATCCGCACCGATTATACGGCGATCCTGCTGAGGGAAGGAACGTTCAACAACCTGGCTGACGGCCTCACGGTCTACATCCGCGAGCGGCAGGGCAATGGCGAGCTGCTGGGGATTCTCGTGCACGACAGCCGGGAGCCCGAAAGGCCGGTGACCATGATGGCCGAGCGTGGCGCCCTGGTGATGACCGACGAAGGCCCCAGGGTCGTCATGGTGAATGGCAACCGCCAACAAGTTGAGGCGGATAGTGGCCGGTTGTCATTGCTCTATTTCGACCGCTACAGCTTTGACCTCGGCGAGTTCAAGGAGTCGATAGAGACACGCTGGCACGAGCCACGGGAACGTTTCCTCGGCGAGCTCCTGCATCCCGGGACCGGACCCAACGATCTTTATTATGCCAACGAGCTAAAGGCGGAAGGCCATCAGCGGATTGTCTCCCCGCTGTTTGCCCTCGGCTTTGTTCTGATCGCTTTGGCTATGCTGCTGCGCGGCGATTTTGACCGCCGCGGTCAAGCGCTACGGATCTTGATGGCGATCGGTTTCGTCGTCGTGGTTCAAACCGCCGGCCTCGGCTTCCACAACCTAGCGGCAAAAGCGCCCGTCGCGGTGCCGCTGATGTACTTGAACGCCGTCGTTCCCATCATTGCCGGATTCTATTTCCTGGTCAGGCCGCAGCGCCGACGCAAGCCCGGCTTCGATATGGGAAAGTTGAGCCGAGCCGGTTGAGCTAGCGACGGACTCAGACCCATGCGTCTTTCCACCACACTTTCCGTCTATATCGGCCGTCAGTTCACACTGTGGTTTGCCAGTGTTTTCCTGGCGTTTCTCGGCATAATCCTTCTGTTTGACTTCGTCGAGCTAATGCGGCGCGCCTCCTCCAAACCCGACGCCACCCCTAGCGTGGTGATGGACATGGCGTTGTTGAAGCTGCCGCAGATGGCACAGGAAGCCCTGCCATTCGTCATATTGCTTTGCAGCATGGTGACATTCTGGCGCCTGACCCGGAGCAACGAGCTGGTAGTGGTGCGCGGCGCCGGTGTTTCCGTGTGGCAGTTTCTCCTGCCGGCGTTGGTTATCGCGCTGCTCGTCGGCGTCTTCAAGATCGCCGTGTTCAACCCGGTGGCCTCGGTCATGCAGTCCCGCTACGAACAGATGGAGAGCAAGTATCTGCGCGGCCGCTCGAGTCTGTTGGCGGTGTCTTCCTCGGGGCTATGGCTGAGAGAAGCGGACAGTTATGGCCAGTCAGTCGTGCATGCGACGCGCGTCTTGCCACAGGAGTTTGAGCTTCAAGAAGTCACTATCTTCCTGTTCGAGGGCACCGACCGCTTCGTGGGCCGCATCGATGCGGCGACGGCGCGGCTTGAGGACGGTTATTGGCGCCTGAGCCAGGCGTGGCTGACGGGTCCTGACCGGCCGGCTCGGTTCGAACCGGAATACATGGTCAGGACGACCCTTACCCCCGAGAGGATCCAGAACAGCTTCGCCTCGCCGGAATCGATTTCCTTCTGGGACCTCCCGGAGTCCATCGCGCTCTTGGAGAACGCAGGCTTCTCTGCCTTGCGCCACAGGCTCTACTGGCATTCGCTATTGGCTGACCCGCTCCTCCTATGCGCCATGGTTCTTATCGCCGCGACCTTTACCCTGCGCCCGGCGCGGCGTCACGGAACCTTGATCCTCGTCGGCGGCGGCGTATTCTCCGGATTCCTTTTGTATTTCGTCTCTGACGTGTTCTTGGCCCTCGGGCTCTCCTCCAGCATTCCGGTCGTGCTTGCAGCCTGGACGCCGGCAGGCGCCGGCACGCTGCTCGGGCTTTCCATGCTGTTCCATCTGGAGGACGGATAAGGCGTGATGCGAGGGCTGGTACTCGGCGCCATCACCGTGCTTTTTCTGATGCCGGCGCTGGGCCTCGCCCAGGAGCCGATCTCGCGCGAGATTCCTGCGCTCTTGACCGCCGACGAGATCAGCTATGACGAAACCCTTGGAGTGGTCGTTGCCTCGGGCCACGTGGAAATCTCCCAGGGCCAGCGCTTGCTGCTGGCGGATACCGTCACCTACAACCAGCGCACCAACGTGGTCACCGCGTCGGGAAACGTAAGCCTGCTCGAGCCCTCGGGCGAGGTCATCTTCGCCGATTACGCCGAATTGACCGACGACATGAGGGAAGGCGTCATGCGCAGCATCCGGATATTGCTTACCGACCGCTCCAGATTCGCTGCGGTCAGCGGTTGGCGAAGTGGCGGGAATCGGACGGAAATGCGCAAGGCGGTGTTCTCCCCATGCGAGCTCTGTGAAGAGGATCCGACCCGCGCGCCGCTCTGGCAAATCAGGGCGTTCAAGGTTGTTCATGATCAGAAGGCGCAAGACATCGAGTACTATGACGCCTGGCTAGAGATGTTCGGCGTGCCCGTGGCCTATACGCCGTATTTTTCCCACCCGGACCCCACGGTAGTGCGCCGCAGCGGCTTTTTGGTGCCGGATTTCGGCAACAACTCCCGGCTCGGGCTCTTCACCCGCACCCCTTACTATTTCAACATCGCGCCCGACAAGGGTTTGACGGTGACACCGACCTTCACAACCAAAGAACGGGCCGTGCTGGCCGCCGAGTATCGCCAGCGTTTCAACGCCGGCGAAATCGATTTATCCGGCAGCGTCACCAGGGTCCGGCAGCGCGACAGCCAGGGAGAGCGGAAGGAGGACGATCAGACCCGCGGCCATATCTTTGGCAAGGGCCGGTTCGACATCGACCGGACCTGGCGCACCGGCGCCGATCTCGCCCTTGCAACCGACGACACCTTTCTGCGCCGGTACAATGTCACCACGACGGATGTGCTGACCAGCCGGGCTTTCGTCGAGGGGTTCCGCGGGCGCAATTATGCGGCGGCCAACGCCTTCCACTTTCAGGGCCTGAGGGCGACCGACGACTCAGCCCAAATCCCGTTCATCCTGTCCACGCTCGACTACAACCACGTGGGCGAGCCGGACCGCCTCGGCGGACGCTGGTCCCTGGACACCAACGGCCTCGTGCTCTTGCGCACCGGCGGGACCGACAGCCGACGCCTGTCGCTCAAAGCTGGATGGCAACTGCCCTATACCTCCTCCATCGGCGAGGTCTATACGCTCTCGTTCGGCCTCCAGGGGGACGGCTACCTGGTCGACGACTTCATCGATCCCGGCACCGGGGCGAGGCGCGATGGCCTCACCGGGCGGTTGTTCCCACAGGCGGCGCTTGAATGGCGGTTTCCCTTCGTCCGCGAGGACGGTAACTGGCGTGAGCTCATCGAGCCCGTCGCCGCGTTGGTCGTTGCCCCCAATGGCGGCAACCCAGGCAAGATACCCAACGAAGACAGCCAGAATTTCGAGTTCGACGACACCAACCTGTTCAGCCTTAACCGCTTCCCCGGTCTTGACCGGGTCGATGGCGGCCAGCGGGTCGTCTATGGACTCAAGGGAGGCATCTACAACAACACCGGCGGCAGCGCTACGGCTTTCCTGGGACAAAGCTTCCGCTTTCGCGAAGACGACACCTTCGCCAACGACTCCGGCCTCGAGAAAAATCTCTCCGACTTCGTCGGCAGGGTACAGTTTTCCCCGGTAAAGTACGTCGATCTGTTGTACCGCTCTCGCTTGGGTCAAACCAATCTGGACGCCAAGCGCAACGAGGTCGATCTGGCTTTGGGACCGCCTGCACTGCGTCTGAACCTCGACTACGTGTTCTTTAAACAGACGGGAACCACGACCGAGTTCGAAGACCGGGAGGAGATCTTTCTCAGTCTCAGCTCGCGGGTCACAGAGTTCTGGTCGGTCGCGGTGCGCCACCGCCGCGACCTCACCGCGAACGGCGGCGCGTTGCAGAGCGGCGCCAGTCTCACCTACGCGGACGAGTGCTTCTTATTCACCGTCGATCTAACGCGCAGTTTCACCCGCGACCGCGACATTGAACCCTCCGATACCATATTATTCCGGCTCGTCTTCAAATATCTGGGCCAGGTGCAGACCGCGCAACAGCTGCAACCCGAGTCCGAGACAGAATAGCCGTGTCTGCCCGTCACCAATTACCCTGGCACGGGAGCAGCACGGAAGCAGCACGGGAGCAGAAGGTATAAATGATCCCGCGCGAGCGCCTTTGGCATTTAGGTGAAGGCCTCGGATGATGAGGGCTCTATTCATCCCCCTGATTGTCGCGGCACTCGTTGCCGCTGCGGGCGTGGGGTACGGTCAGGACGTCCTTCGCATCGCGGCCGTCGTCAACGATGACGTCATTTCGATGTACGATCTCATGGCCCGTACGCGTCTGGCGATCGTCTCGTCGGGGCTCGAAGACACGCCGGAGACCCGGCGTCGCCTGGCACCGCAGGTATTACGCAGCCTGATCGACGAAAAGCTGCAATTACAGGAAGCCAAACGGCTGAACATTACCATTGCCGAAGATGAAATCGCTGAAGCCATCGTGCGAATCGAGCAGGAGAACGAAGTTTCCGCCGGGAGCTTCGATGATTTCCTAGTCCGGAGCGGGATCGAGCTGTCGACGATCGTGAGCCAAATCAGGGCAGGCATAGCCTGGGCCAAGGTGATCGGGCGGGAAATGGGTCCGGCCGTGCAGATCGGACCTGATGAGATCGATGAGACGCTGGCACGGATGGAGGCCCGCCAGGATCTCTCGCAGAACCGCGTGCTCGAGATCTTCTTCGCGGTGGATTCGCCGGACCAGGAGGAGGATATCCAGCGCACGGCCGAACGCTTGGTCGAGCAGGTGCGCAAAGGGGCAAGCTTCACCGCTCTAGCGCAGCAGTTTTCGCAAAGCGCGACCGCCGCCGTCGGCGGTGACATAGGTTGGGTCCAGCAAGGCCAACTCGGCGATGAACTCGACGCCGTACTCAACGGGATGCAGCCGGGGGAAGTTTCGGAACCGATCCGCACCGTCTCCGGATACCACATTCTTATGCTTGCTGATCGGCGCGCGACAATGACGATCGACGAGGAGGACACGATCGTCAGTCTCCAGGAAGTTTTCCTGTCTGTAGCCCCGGATGCGGGGCCGGATTACCTGGCCAGCATGATCGATCTCGCCAATATCATCCATGAGACCGTAAGCGGCTGCGAAGATATGAAAGCGGTGCGGGCGGAGATCGGCGAGGCAAGCCTCGGCCTTCCGGACAAGGTGGCGGTCAGGGATCTCGCCCCGAAGCTACGCAAGGTGGCGCTGTCGCTGGAATTAAATCAGCCGAGCAAGCCGGTGATACTCGACAACGGCGTGCTTGTCGTCATGGTCTGTGAGCGCGATGAACCAACGGGCTTGCCTTCCCGAGAAGAGATCGAGGAGAGTCTAACCCGCCAGCGGGTTGACATGCTGGCACGGCGCTACATGCGCGATCTGCGCCGCGCCGCTTTTCTGGACCTGCGTCTATGAAGCCGTCTCCCACGCCGGTCGCGCCGCGCGCGCTGCCGCTTGCACTGACCTTGGGCGAACCGGCCGGCGTCGGCGGGGAACTCGCCCTCAAGGCGTGGCTCAAGCGGGACGAAGGGGTGCCGGCGTTCTTCGTCATCGACGACCCGGGACGCCTGAAACAGCTGTCGGCGAAGATCGGGCTCGACGTGCCGGTTCACCCGATCGACGCACCCGAGGAGGCCGTCGCCGTCTATCCCGGCGCCCTTCCCGTGCTGGCCCAGGCACTGGCCGCCGCGGCGACCCCCGGTCGGCCTGACCCCGCCAACGCCGGCGCGGTGCTCGCCGCCATCGACCGCGCCGTGGCGCTGGCCCAAGCGGGGCGCGTCGCCGCGGTCGTAACCAACCCGATCCACAAGGCAACGCTTGACAAGGCCGGGTTCCACTATCCCGGGCACACGGAGTATCTGGCTGAGCTTGCGAAGCTCCAAACCCGACCGGTGATGATGCTGGCTTGCACGAGCCTGCGCGTGGTCCCGGTGACGGGCCACCTACCGTTGCGGCAGGCAGTCGCGACGCTCAACCAGGAGGCTATCGTGGCCTGCGCTGAAATAGTTGCTATGGCGCTCACAACCGACTTCGGCATCGCCGAGCCAGTGTTCGCGGTCGCGGCTCTCAACCCCCACGCCGGGGAGAACGGACTCCTCGGCCATGAGGAAAGCGAGATCATCGCACCCGCCGTGGCCGAGCTTCGGCGGCGGGGCCTTAGGATTACCGGGCCGGCGCCGGCCGACACCCTGTTCCACGCCCGGGCCCGCGCGGGCGTCGACGCGGTGATCTGCATGTATCACGACCAAGCCCTGATACCGCTCAAGACCATCGACTTCGATCACGGCGTCAACATTACCCTGGGCCTGCCTTTCATCCGTACCTCGCCCGGCCACGGAACGGCCCTCGACATCGCCGGGACCGGCCGGGCGCGGGCGGACAGCCTGGTCGCGGCGCTCACGACAGCCCGCCAGATGGCGGAGCGCCGCCACGCCGCCGAGGCCCAGGCCGGGTTTGCCTGAGACGCTACCTGGCTCCGATCCACAGCGACCTGGTCCGGAGCTACCGCCGCTCAGGGTCGTGATTGCCCGCTACGGCCTCGCCGCCCGCCGCCGGCTGGGCCAGCATTTCCTCCTGGACGGCAACTTGACAGGGCGCATCGCCCGGGCTGCCGGCGACCTCACCCAGGCGAACGTGATCGAGATCGGCCCCGGGCCCGGGGGCCTCACCCGGGCGCTGCTCTCCGCCGGCGTCCGGCAGATCATCGCCATCGAGCGGGACCGGCGCTGCCTGGGCGCCCTCGAGGAGCTTGCCGCCGCCTATCCGGGCCGGCTCCGCGTCATCGCAGGGGACGCGCTCGAGATCGAGGCCGCCGATCTGGCCCGGGAATTCGACCGGGAGGCAGCCCTCAAAATCGTCGCCAACCTGCCCTACAACATCGCCACCCCCCTGTTGTTCAAATGGATGGCGCGCGTCCGCGCTTTCGAGAGCCTGACCTTGATGTTCCAGAAGGAGGTCGCGGCCCGCATCACCGCGACGCCGCGGACCAAGGACTACGGCCGGCTGTCGGTGTCCGTCCAGCGGTTGTGTGAGGCCCGGGCGCTGTTCGATATCCCGCCGCGGGCCTTCACCCCGCCGCCGAAGGTCACCTCGACCGTGGTGGGCCTCACGCCACGGCCCGCGCCCCTGGCCGAGGCCGACCAGGAGACGCTCGCGGCCGTGACCGCGGCCGCCTTTGGCCAGCGCCGCAAGATGCTGCGCTCCAGCCTGAAATCCTTGGGCGTTGATGTGACGGGATTGCTCAGCACCGCCGGGGTCGATCCGACCGCCCGCGCGGAAGAGCTTAGCGTCGAGGCTTTCTGCGCCCTGGCCCGGACCTTCAAGGCGCTGGCCGCCGATCATTAGTTCTCTGATCCTAGTTCTCCGATCCCCATTGCCTTGGACGCGTCCGGCAACCAGGTGTGGCAGAGGCGGCACTTGCGCCACCCGGATCATCACATCCCGGGACGAGGGGCTTCCCTATCCAGGTCTCGCCGCGGACTTATCCTGAACAGCCAAAGAGCACCCCGAAAGACAACGAGCCAGGGCCGCGCCCACCTCAAGCCGCATCCCCCTAGAGGCGTAACGCGCCGGCGCGAAGGGCAAAATCGACCGAGCGACCTTTCCCATCCCACCGAAAGGCGTCTCACTGGCCTTCCCGCAAGCGCTTGACGAAATCGGCGAGGCCAAGCTGACGCTCGCGCCGGAGCCGCTCGGCGATGAGGATCGCATGAACTTGTCCCACGCTCTCCTCGATGTCGTGGTTGACGACGATGTAGTCGTATTCGGGCCAGTGACTCATCTCGTCGGCGGCTTTGGCCATGCGCTCGGCCACCACTTCATCGCTGTCCTGGGCACGTTCCCTCAAACGGCGCTCGAGCTCGGCCGTGGAGGGCGGCAGGATGAAGACGGCGACCAGGTCGTCACGGGCGTTCTCGACCAACTGCTGGGTGCCCTGCCAGTCGATGTCGAAGAGCACGTCCCGGCCGGAGGCGAGCGCCGCCTCGACCGGTTCCTTAGGCGTGCCGTAGTCGTGGCCGAACACCTTGGCGTATTCGAGCAACTCCCCCTGCTTGATCATCAGGTCGAACTCGGTCGAATCGACGAAGCGGTAGTCGACGCCGCTTGCCTCACCCGGGCGCTTGGGTCGGGTCGTGACCGAGACCGACATGGTGAGGTTGCTGTCTCGCTCCAAGAGCTTGCGCGATATGGCCGTCTTGCCGGCGCCCGAGGGCGAGGCAAGCACCAGCATCAGGCCGCGGCGGGTGGTTTCACCGGATCGCATGAGGCCATGACCTACTCAATGTTCTGTACCTGCTCGCGGAGCCGCTCGATCGCCGCCTTGAGATCCAGACCGATGCGGGTGAGTTCATTGTCCATCGCCTTGGAACATAGGGTATTGGCCTCACGGTTGAACTCCTGGCACAGGAAATCAAGGCGTCGGCCGACCGGCCCGTCGCGCTCGATCAGCCCGCGTGCCGCCGTCACGTGGGCGGCGAGCCGGTCGAGCTCCTCGCGAACGTCCGCCCTGGTCATCAAAAGGGCCGCCTCTTGGGCGAGGCGGTCCTCGGGCAGCGACGGCTCGGCCTCAATCAGCCGGGCAACCTGGGCCTTAAGCCGCGCCTTTAGAGCTTCGGCCTCGAGGGGAGCGTTCCGCTCCGCCTCCTCCGTCAGATCCCGGATTTCGTCGAGATAGGCGCAAAGCACCGGGGTCAGCCGTTCACCTTCTGCGGCCCGTTCCACGGCAAGCGCGTCCAGCGCCGCGTCCAAAGTGACGATGATTTGACTGTCCCGGCGTTCGCGTCCTTCCTCGGTCTCTTCTTCAGCCACCGCCTCGACCACGCCGCGAATCGCCAGAAGGCTTTCGAGCCGCGGCGGGGACGCCTCGACCCGCCCGGCGAGTTCCTTATGGAGCGCCATCAGCTGGTTGAGGAATCCGCGATTGATGCTGAGCTGCACCCGACCCTCGGGAGGGGCCACGGTCAGCGCGGCCGTGATGGCACCGCGCTCGAAGCGGGCCAGCACCGCCGCGCGCACCATGATCTCGAGACGATCGAAGCCCGAAGGCAACCTACAGCGGATGTCGAGACCCCGGCTGTTGACGCTCTTGACCTCCCAGCTCCAGCCGTAGCCGCGCTCGTCGTGACCCTCGGCGCGGGCGAACCCCGTCATACTGGCGACAGACACTAAAACCCCTGCATTTTGTGATGAATGGGTGGAAAACATACTAATACCGCAAGAAGGGCCCTAACAACCCGCGATCGCCCGGCGGAGGGAAATCCGGTGGCACGGCCCGGCCTCGCCTTTGCGGCGCCGGGCCCCCTGCGGCCCCAGTCCGCTGCGGTCGGCGTCTTACGGCACCGAGCGAAAACCGGCACCGGTTCGGGTGCTATTGGCCCGTGGCCTGGTCCTGCTGCGCGCGCTGCAGGTGGCGCCACCGGGCGACGTACCGGTTGTGCTCGGCGAGCGTCCGGGCGAAGGCATGGCCGCCAATGCCGTCGGCGACGAAATAGAGCTCGTCCGTTTCGGCAGGGTTGAGCACGGCAGCGATGGAGGCGCGTCCCGGATTGGAGATCGGGCCGGGCGGCAGGCCGCGGATGAGATAGGTGTTGTAAGGCGTCGGCCGCATCAGATCGGCCCGGGTCAGCGGCCGGCCCAACGGCTCCGCGCCACCGGTCAGTCCATAGACCACCGTGGGGTCCGCCTCAAGCGGCATGCCCCGGCGCAAGCGGTTGATGAAGACCGCGGCGATGCGGCCCCGCTCGTCCTCCCGCGCCGTCTCCTTCTCAACAATGGAGGCGAGGACCAGTGCCTCCTCGCGGGTCTTGAACGGCAGGCCGGGCGCCCGCGTGGCCCACAGCTCGTCGAGGGTTTCGTCCATCGCGCGTCGCATGCGCCGGATCAGGTCGTCGCGGCTGTCCCCGTAGGAAAAATAATAGGTCTCCGGCAACAGCTCGCCCTCGCCGGGCAATGGCCATATCTCGTCGACCAGCCCCTCGGCCATGCCCGCGAGCTGGGCCACCACCTCCGCCGTGGTCAGCCCCTCGGACACGGTCAGGCGTCTCACCGCGGTTTCGCCGCTGATCAGCAACTCCATCACCCCGCGCGGGCTGATTCCGGGAGCAAGCGCATATTCGCCCGCCTGGAGGTGGCGGTCGCCGCGGGCGAGTCGGACGCCGACGACGAAAATCAGAGGATCGGCAATGACGCCGGCCTCGGCCAGGCGTTCCGCGACCGCTTCGAGCCCGGCGCCGCGCGCGATCACCAGGGTGGTCGGCGCCGCGAGCGGCCCCGGACGGGTGAACTGGGTATAGCCCCAGAGAAAGACGCCCAACAGAACGATGAAAAGCGCGAGAAAACCGAGGGCGACGCGGACGACGAGGCGTCCCATGCCGATTCAAGGAGCGGGGGCGAAGATCAGGCTCGCGTTGGTCCCGCCGAATCCGAAGGAGTTGGACAGCACGTAGCGTACCCCGCGCTCCTTCGCCGTGCCCGGCACCAGATCCAGATCGCAGCCCGGCGAGGGATTTTCGAGATTAAGCGTCGGCGGCACCACGCCTTCGTTGATGGCCAGGATCGAGAAGATCGCCTCCACGCTGCCGGCGGCGCCCAATAAATGGCCGATGGCCGATTTGGTCGACGACATGGACAGCTTGTAGGCGTGATCGTTGAACAGCTGCTTTACCGCGCCGAGCTCGATCTCGTCGCCCAGCGGCGTCGAGGTGCCGTGGGCGTTGATGTAGTCGATATCCTCGGGCTCCAGTTTCGCCCGCTTGAGCGCGTTGCGCATGGCGCGATAGCCGCCGTGGCCGTCCGCCGGCGGTGCCGTCACGTGATAGGCATCGCCGGAAAGCCCATATCCGAGCACCTCAGCGTGGATATTGGCGTTGCGGCGCTTGGCGTGCTCCAGCTCCTCCAGCACGACGATGCCGGCGCCCTCACCCATGACGAAGCCGTCACGGTCCCGGTCCCATGGCCTGGAGGCCCGTTCAGGCGTGTCGTTGAAGTTGGTGGAAAGGGCGCGTGCCGCGGCGAAGCCGGCGATCCCGAGGCGGCTCACCGCAGCTTCGGTGCCGCCAGCAATCATCACGTCGGCATCGTCGAATATGATCAGTCGTACGGCGTCGCTGATGGCGTGCGCGCCAGTCGAACAGGCCGTAACCACCGAATGGTTCGGGCCCTTGAAACCGTGCTGGATGGAGACGTAGCCGGAGGCCAGGTTGATGAGACAACCCGGGATGAAGTACGGGCTGAGCCGCTTAGGCCCCCGTTTCTCCATCAGCAACGCGGCGTCGTTTATGTACGGCAGGCCGCCGATGCCGGAGCCGATAATTACCCCGGTGTGCTCGAGTTCCTCCTCGTCGTCCGGCTTCCAACCCGCGTCCTCTATCGCCTGTGCCGCGGCCGCCAGGGCAAAGACGATGAAATCGTCCATCTTGCGCTGGTCTTTGGGGGAAACCCAATCATCGACGTTGAACATGCCTAAGGCGGTGTCGCCGCGCGGCACTTGACCGGCGATTTTGCACGGCAGGTCGGAGACATCGAAGGATTGGATGGCGCGAATGCCAGACTCGGAGTTGATCAGGCGGTCCCACGTCGCCTTCAGGCCCGTGCCCAGTGGCGTAACGAGGCCGAGGCCTGTGACGACCACTCGTCTCATAACCCTGTCAATCGATATATTCGCAAGGCAAAGCCGTGGGACGCC
The DNA here is from genome assembly GCA_022571365.1 of Pseudomonadota bacterium. Classification (GTDB taxonomy): domain Bacteria; phylum Pseudomonadota; class Alphaproteobacteria; genus JACZXZ01. Next base: position 46,931 of record JACZXZ010000006.1, read on the forward strand.
ATCCGGGCGCGTCGATCCGCCCAGGATCAATTGGCATGCTGTGCAATGAAGTCGATGGCGTCCTTCACCGTCACGATCTTTTCCGCGGCGTCGTCGGGGATTTCACAGCCGAACTCCTCCTCAAACGCCATTACGAGTTCGACCGTGTCCAAGCTGTCCGCGCCTAGATCGTCGATGAAACTCGCACTAGCCGTCACCTTGGCCTCGTCGACACCAAGATGCTCTACGACGATCTTCTTCACACGCTCAGCAACATCACTCATGTCACGTTTTCCTCGAATATTCGTGCGTAGCTATCGGGGATAGAGCACCTGCCAGCTGCAATGCCCGCTCGGGCCGGAGAGGAGCTTCGCTTCGTATCACACATTCCTCAAGTTGACCAGCGCCGGCATCCGCGAGCCCCGGTCTGACTTCATATCATGGCCATTCCACCGTTGACGTGCAAGGTCTGGCCGGTGATGTAGACGGCCTCCTCCGAGGCCAGAAATACCGCACAGGCAGCCACGTCCCCAGGCATCCCGAGGCGGCCCAGGGGAATGTTCTGTATAAGCCGCTGGCGCTGCTCGTCGCTCAGCGCGGCGGTCATTGGCGTCTCGATGAAGCCGGGGGCGATGCAATTGACCGTGATGCCGCGGCCCGCCACTTCGCCGGCGAGCGCCTTCGACATGCCAATCATCCCGGCCTTTGAGGCGGCATAATTAGCCTGGCCCGGATTCCCAGTGACTCCGACGATGGAGGTGATGCCGGTAATGCGGCCCCAGCGGCGCTTCATCATGCCCTTGAGGACCGCCCGCGCCAGCCGGAAGCCGGCGGTCAGATTGATCTCGATCACCGCCTCCCAGTCCTTATCCTTCATCCTGAGCGCGAATCCGTCACGGGTGAGCCCAGCGTTGTTGACCAGGATGTCGACCCGACCCATCGCCGCCTCGGCTTCCCTGGCCAGCTCGTCGATGGCGGTCGGCTGGCTCAGGTCACAGGTCTTGACCAAGGCGCGCGCGCCAAGCTCGTTCGCCAGCGCTTCCAGTGCCTCGAGCCGCGTTCCGGTGAGCATGACCACCGCCCCCTGGCGGTGGAAGGCGCGCGCGACAGCGCCGCCGATGCCGCCGGACGCCCCGGTCACCAGCGCGCATTTCCCAGTGAGATCGAACACGGTCCTCGCTCCTAAAGAGTTTTGAGAAACGCTTCGATGTCCTCGGGCGAGTTCACCGAAACGGCCGTAAGTTCAGGGTCGATACGCCGCGCGAGCCCGGTCAGCACCTTGCCGGCCCCGAGCTCGACCAGGGTGTCAACATCCGAGTTCTTCAAATATACGACGCTCTCGCGCCAGCGCACCATAGCGGTGACCTGCTCGACCAGCAGCTCCCGGATGGTTTCGGGATCTTCCACCGGCTCGGCCGTCACATTGGCAATCAACGGTACCACGGGCGCTTTGAGCTCGACCTCGGCCAGGGCCTCGGCCATGGCCTCGGCTGCGGGCGCCATCAGGGCACAATGGAACGGGGCGCTCACCGGCAGCATGATGGTGCGTCTGGCGCCCTGTTCGCTGGCGATTTCGACCGCGCGTTTGACGGCGTCGGCGTTGCCGCTCACCACCGCCTGATCCGGCGCATTATCGTTGGCGACGACACAGACCCCGTCCCCCGCGGCCCTGGCGGCAATCTCCCTGACGGCCTCGAGATCGAGGCCGATGACCGCCGCCATGGCCCCCTCGCCCACCGGCACCGCTTCCTGCATGGCTCGGCCGCGGGCCTTCAAGAGCCTTGCGGCCTCATCGAGACGGAGGGCGCCGGCGGCAGCGAGCGCCGAATACTCGCCCAGCGAATGGCCGGCGACAAAGGCTACCGTCCCTGCCAGATCGATGCCGCCCTCCTGGACCAGCACCCGGACGGTAGCCAGGCTCACCGCCATCAATGCCGGCTGCGCGTTTTCGGTCAGCACCAGCTCGTCCTCGGGTCCTTGGAACATCAGGCGTGTCAGATTCTGCTTGAGCGCCTCATCGATCTCTTCGAACATTTCGCGGGCGACCGGGAAGGCGGCGGCGAGCGCCTCGCCCATGCCGGCCGCATGGGAGCCCTGGCCGGGAAAAACGAACGCGCGTGGCACGGCTGGCGGGGTTCCTGCCGATCAAAAAGTCGCCCAGTCATAGCGGCACGGCCGGCACTGTCAAGCGGGCTTGTGTCAACACCGTTTTGATGTAAAGTGCCGCGCCTTGTTGCTCCTTGCCAGCTAAATCCGGCTGGGCCCGGCGGCTGAGATTGGCCCATCCAACCAGCTCCGGGCCGCAAACGGCCGAAGGGAGTGAGCTCGATGTCGTTTTATGAAAGCGTGTTTATCGCGCGCCAGGATATTTCCGCCAGCCAGGTCGACGCCCTCGCCGATCAGTTCGCCACCATCATCAAGGACGGCGGTGGCAATGTCACGAAGAAGGAATACTGGGGTCTCAAGACTCTGGCCTACCGGATTAAGAAGAACCGCAAGGGCCACTACACCCTGTTCAACATCGATGCGCCCTCATCCGCGGTCCTGGAGATGGAGCGCAACATGCTCCTGCAAGAGGACGTGTTGCGCTACCTCACCATCAAAGTCGAGGAGCTGGAGGAAGGCCCGTCGGTGCTGATGCGGGGCCGCGGTGACCGCGGTGACCGTGGTGACCGCTTTGACCGCGGGGGCCGACCAGGGAGACGGGCCGAGGGAGATAGGTCAGCCGTAAGAACGGATGCCGGCAAGCCCAAGGACGCCAAGGCCGAGAAGACATCCCGTGGAGCCAAAGCCGAACATTCGCCCGATACAAGCGAGGCCAAGGAGCCGACGAAAGCGTCCGAAGCGGATGATACGGCCGAGGCCGGCAAGAATTCCAAGACGGAAGGAGATAAAGGATGACAACGCCCTCCAGATCGACCGGCTTCTCCCCGGCGCGATTCGGCCGGCGTCCGTTTTTTCGCCGGCGCAAGAGCTGTCCGTTTTCGGGACCCAACGCGCCGAAGATCGATTACAAGGACGTAAAGCTCCTGCAGCGCTTCGTCTCCGAACGAGGCAAAATGGTGCCGAGTCGGATCACAGCCGTGTCCTCCAAGAAGCAGCGCGAACTCGCCCGGGCGATCAAGCGGGCCCGATTCCTGGCGCTGTTGCCTTACATCATCAGGTAGCCGGCGTCCGATATTTCGGAAACATGAATGCCCCGATTTGCGCTCATCGCCTTGGGTGCTGGCACCGTCAGCGCGTTGCTGCATTTCGCGGCGATGTCCAGCTGGATGTTCGGGATTCCTCTCGCCCTGTTCACCCAACTGCCTCTGTTTCTGGTCGGGCTGGGCTATGGCACGCGGGCGGTGGCTTATGCCGGCGGCGCGGGAGTGGTCCTGACCGGGCTCATCGCCGGGCTGTTCGCTGCCTTGAACTTTGCCGTGGTCGACGCGGTGCCGGTGGCCCTGGTGGTGTTCCAGGCCCTGCGGTCCCGCACCGGGCCGGACGGCGAGGTGGACTGGTACCCACTGGGCTCGCTGGTGATGTGGCTGACCGTGTACGCGGCGGCGGTGCTCGTGTTGGCAAGTATCTTGTTGTCCGGCGCGGAGGGCGGGATGGAAGGCCTCCTTCGCGACCTTTTCGTGGACACGCGGCAAGACCTGACCGGCACCCCTGTCAACCCTCAGATCGAGGCCACGATCGATGCGTTGGTGCCGATGCTGCCCGGATTCGCATTGACCATGTGGATGCTGGTGGTCGCGATCAACGGCGCCCTGGCTCAGACGATCCTGGTGCGCAGCGGCCGCAACCTGCGGCCGTCGCCCGACCTCGCCGGCCTGGCCTTGCCCAACTGGATGACGATCGCCGTGGCCGCGGCCTGTGTCGTGGCCTTTCTCGGGCCGGATGCGCTCGACTTCATCGGCCAGAACCTAGCCCTTGTTCTGGCCGTGCCGTTTCTCTTCTCAAGCCTGGCTTTGGTCCACATGCTGGCGCGCCGGTCCACGAACCGGGGGATGATTCTAGCGCTGTTTTACGCCCTACTGGTGTTTTCATTGATGATGATGGGATGGCGCGCCATTGTTCCGGTGGCCGCGCTGGGCCTCATTAGCCACTTGGCCAACCTGCGCCGGCGCTTTGGCGGACCGGGGCAAGCATAGGAGCAGACCCGGGGGAAACGATGGAAATCATCCTGCTCGAGAGGATCGAAAAGCTGGGGAGCATGGGCGACGTGGTCACGGTCAAGCCCGGCTTTGCCCGCAACTACCTGCTGCCCCAAAAGAAGGCGCTCAGGGCAACCAAGGAAAACCTGGCCAAATTCGAACAACAGCGGGTGCAACTCGAGGCCGACAACCGCGAGCGGCGGGAGGAAGCCCAGACCGTTGCCGACCGGCTTGACGGCCTTGCCTTCGTGGTCATCCGCCAGGCCAGCGAGGGCGGACAACTATACGGTTCGGTCAGCGCCCGGGACATCGCCGAAGCCATTGGCGAGGCCGGTTTCAAGATCGGGCGCCGGCAGATTCAACTCGACGCCCCGATCAAGTCTCTGGGCCTCCACGGCGTCCGGGTTTCGCTGCATCCGGAGGTGTCCGCCAGCGTCACGCTCAACGTCGCCCGCACCAAGGAAGAAGCAAAAATTCAGCAGCGTCAGGGTCGGGCGGTCATCGGGCAAGAGGAGGAGCAAACCGCCGCCGGGAAAGCGGAGGCCGGGGCCGAGACGGCGGCCGAGTCCGCCCCCGAGAAGAAACCGTCGGCCAAGAAACCGGCCGCTGCGAAACCAGATGCCGGAAAACCAGTGGGCAAAAAATCGCGCGCGGAGAAGGCAGCCGCGGCGGCGGACAAGGGGGAGACCAAGCCCGAAGCCGGAAAACCCGAGTCCGAATGAATGCAAGCGCGCGCCGGTCCGACCCTTCGCGTCGCGGCCCGTTCACCCTCTTCCGGACTGTATCATAGGACCATTTTGGGGTTAATATGGGCGCCGTGTCCTTCCGTCCGCGGTGCCCTTGACCCGCGACTACATCACCGAGTGGGAACGCACCCATATCGGCGGCGCCAGCCTGATCGCCTAATCTGGCGGTTTCCCGAGGCCGGATGCGTTTTTCCCCATACTTACTAGAGCGTGGTCAACTTTTCTGTGGAGCGTCGAAAACTTCCATAGGCAGCCGCAGAGGACATCACTATCGTGACCCCATGGAAACGACCGACTCAGCTCGCAATCTCACGCCTCTCCACGACGCCGCGGACGACAGCCCGACCTACCGCACACCACCCCACAACTTCGAGGCCGAGATGGCCTTGCTGGGCGCCGTTTTGACCAACAACAGGGCCTATGAACGGGTCTCGGAATTCCTCCTCCCCGGGCACTTCGCCGATCCGGCCCACGGCCGCATCTACGAGGCGACGGGGCGGCTGATCGAGGCTGGTCAGATCGCCGATCCGGTGACGCTCAAGAACTATTTCGAGCAGGAAGGCACCCTTGACGACATCGGCGGCACTCAATATCTCGCCCGGCTCGTCGCCTCCGCCCTCACCATCATCAACGCGCCAGACTACGGCCGTACCATCCACGACCGATATCTCCGCCGAGAGCTCATCAATTTGGCCGGGGACATCTCTGGCCGCGCCTACAGCTTCGATCTCGACAAGGGCGCCACGGACCAGATCGAAGAGGCCGAGCAGAATCTCTACGACCTCGCCACCACGGGCCAGTACGAGAGCGGCTTCCAGACATTCGCCAAGACTCTGAAGAACGCCATCAATACGGCCGAGGTCGCATACAAACGCGAAGGGCGCGTCACCGGCATTGCCACCGGCTTTATCGATCTGGATCGGATCTTGGGCGGGCTTCAGCCATCGGATCTAATCGTGCTTGCCGGCCGTCCGTCCATGGGCAAGACTGCGCTTGCCACCAACATCGCCTTCCACACCACGAAGGCCTACCGCGAGGAGCGCGACGAAGACGGCATCTCACATGTGACGGACGGCGCGGTGGTGGGATTCTTCTCCCTGGAGATGTCGGCTGAGCAGCTCGCCATTCGGATCCTGGCCGAGGAGTCCAGAGTTGCATCAGAGAAAATCCGCCGCGGTCAATTAACGAACGAAGATTTTCTCAAGATGGTGCAGGCGAGCCGCAAGCTACATACGGTACCGTTCTTTATTGATGATTCTCCGGGACTGTCAGTTTCAAATCTGCGAACCCGAGCGCGTCGACTAAAGAGACAGCATCATTTATCACTGATTATCGTGGATTATCTGCAGCTGGTGCAGCCATCCAGCAGTAAGCGTTACGACAGTCGCGTGCAGGAAATATCCGAAATCACTCGTGGGTTAAAGATGCTCGCAAAGGAGCTCGACGTGCCGGTACTTGCACTTTCGCAGCTGTCACGCGCTGTGGAACAGCGCGACGATAAACGTCCGCAACTGGCCGATCTCCGGGAGTCCGGCACTATCGAGCAGGATGCCGATATCGTGATGCTCATCTTTCGGGAAGAGTACTATTGGAAAAAATCGAATCCGGAACCAAAATGGACGAACCCGGACGAAGATCCCAAGGAAGATTTTTACAAAAGCCATAAGGAATGGGAGGATAAGTATAAAGAAGTAAAAGGACAGGCGGAAGTGATTATCGCAAAACACCGTCAAGGACCAACGGACACCATAAATCTTTACTTCGAGGAAAACTTCACTAAGTTCGATAACCTCGCTCAGATCGACCATCTCCCCGATGTGGATTTGTGAGGCGTCCCGGGCGGAAGCCGGCGCTTTCACTGCTGCGATCTGGATTGCGCCGGCTAGATACGACCCATGGACCACGGATTAGAAAGACTCCACACCTTGCCATCGCCCCATGTTCCGGCTGGGGCCGCGGCACGCGCCATCTGTCTGTGGACGGAGCAGGCCCGCCCGCCAAACCCGTCCCAAGCTCAGCACTCCGGCTTCGCGGAAGCGGCTCGGAGCAAGGGGTAAAGCTTGCCCGTCCTGGCCCCCATCGGCCGTGTCTTTCTCGCCTTCCTCGAGGCCACGGGACGGTTTGGCTTGTTCACCGGCACCGCGCTGTCCCACTGCCTGAGGCCGCCCTTCTTCCCCCGGGCGATCCTGCACCAGATGGTGGAGATCGGCTATTACTCGCTGCCCGTGGTGGGCCTGACCGCGATCTTCACCGGAATGGTGCTGGCGCTCCAGAGCTACACCGGCTTTGCGCGCTTCAACGCCGAGTCACAGATCGCCGCGGTGGTGGTGCTATCCGTGACCCGCGAGCTGGCTCCGGTGCTCGCCGGCCTTATGGTTGCAGGTCGCATCGGCGCCGCCATGTCGGCCGAGATCGGCACCATGCGGGTGACCGAGCAGATCGACGCCCTGTCGACGCTGTCGACCAACCCCTTCAAATATTTGATAGCGCCTCGTCTCATCGCCGGCATAACCATGTTGCCGCTTTTGGTCTTCGTCGCCGACATCATCGGCATCTTCGGCGGCTATCTGATCAGCGTCTACAAGCTGGACTTCAATCCAGCCAGTTATCTCAAGCTCACCTTCGAGCACCTCGAGAACATTGACGTGGTTTCCGGCCTGGTCAAGGCTGCCGTCTTCGGATTCATCGTGGCCCTCATGGGCTGCTACCACGGCTACCATTCCAAGGGCGGCGCCCAGGGCGTGGGCCAGGCGACTACCAACGCCGTCGTCTCGGCCTCGATTCTCATCTTCGCCTCCAACTACGTGCTCACCGCGCTGTTTTTCGGCACATGACGGACACCCCGGCAAAGATCCAAATCCGCAACCTGCACATGTCCTTTGGGTCCAAGGTGGTCTTGAACGGGCTGGACCTGAAGGTGGGCGTCGGCGAGTCGGTGGTCGTCATCGGCGGCTCGGGTGTCGGCAAATCGGTTATGCTGAAATGCGTGCTCGGACTGTTGGAGCCCGAGCAAGGCAGCATCTGCATCGACGGCGAAGAGGTGGTCGGCATGAGTCCAAAGGATCGCGACCGGGTGATGCGGAAGTTCGGCATGCTGTTCCAGGGAGCGGCGCTGTTCGACAGCCTGCCCGTCTGGCAGAACGTTGCCTTCGGCCTGGTCCAAGCGATGGGCATGGAGCTCCAGAAGGCCAAGGAGATCGCCCTCAACAAGCTGGCCCAGGTGGGGCTCGGTCCAGAAGTCGGCGAGTTGTGGCCGGCCGAGCTTTCCGGCGGCATGAAGAAGCGCGTGGCGCTCGCCCGCGCCATCGCCACCGACCCCGAGGTCATCTTCTTCGACGAGCCGACCACGGGGCTCGACCCAATCATGGGCGATATCATCAACGATCTCGTTGTAAAATGCGTACGAGAGCTGGGGGCGACGACACTGTCGATCACCCACGACATGGCCAGCGCCCGCAAGATTGCCGACCGTATTGCCATGCTCCATGGCGGCCGGATCATCTGGGCCGGTTCGGTTGCGGACATCGACCACTCGAACGACGCCTATGTCGACCAGTTCATCCACGGCAAGGCTGAAGGCCCGATCAAAATGGAGGTGCGTGCGTGACGATTGGAAGAGCTCCGATCCCGGCCAGGGGAGCGGCCATCTAATTGGCCCAGCCCCGGTCCCGCCATGTCTGCCAAGCGTGCGGCGCGGTCTACGGCAAGTGGGCGGGCCGGTGCGAGGCGTGCGGCGCGTGGAACACCATCGTCGAGGAGGCGACGCGTGAGACCGTGCCGCTGGGCGGAAAGAGGCGCGCCCGGGATAGCGGTACCGGACGCAAGTTCGCGTTCACGGACCTTGACGACACACCCGTGGAGGTGCCGCGTCGGATTACCGGCATCGCCGAGTTCGACCGGGTCACGGGCGGCGGTCTGGTAAGCGGTTCGGCGCTGCTGATCGGAGGCGATCCCGGCATCGGCAAGTCGACCCTGCTGCTGCAGGTGGTCGGTGCGCTCGCCCAGGGCAAGGCGGGCACCGCCCCGCGCTGCGCCTACATTTCCGGTGAGGAAGCGGTCGACCAAATGCGCCTGCGCGCGGCCCGCCTGAATCTCACCAGCGCGGCCATCCAACTCGCCGCGGCGACCAGCATACGGGACATCCTGGCCACCCTGGACACCGCCCCGGGCGCCGACGGGGCACCGGAGGTCGTGGTCATCGACACGATTCAGACCATGTATGTAGACAGCCTCGAGTCCGCGCCCGGCACGGTGGCACAGGTCCGGGCCTCGGCACAGGAGCTGATCCGGCTCGCCAAACGCCGCGGGTTCACCGTGTTGCTGGTCGGCCACGTCACCAAGGAAGGACTGATCGCAGGTCCAATGGTGCTCGAGCACATGGTCGACACGGTGCTCTACTTCGAGGGCGAGCGCGGTCACCAGTTCCGCATCCTGCGCGCGGTCAAGAACCGCTTCGGCCCGACCGACGAAATCGGAGTTTTCGAGATGACCGATGGCGGGCTGATCGAGGTCCCGAACCCCTCGGCCCTGTTCCTCTCCGAGTACCGCGACGATGTGATCGGCGCCGCCGTGTTCGCGGGCATGGAGGGAACCCGCCCGGTCCTGGTCGAGATCCAGGCGTTGATCGCACCGTCGTCCTTCGCTACGCCGCGCCGCGCCGTGGTCGGCTGGGACGCCGGGCGGCTGGCGATGGTGCTGGCGGTGCTGGAGGCCCGCTGTGGTCTGGCGCTCGCCGGCCGCGACGTCTATCTCAACGTCGCCGGCGGCCTCAGGATCACCGAGCCAGCGGCCGATCTGGCGGTCGCCGCCGCGCTCGCCTCCTCGCTCACCGACCTGCCGATGCCGCCGAAGACCGTCGTGTTCGGTGAAATCGGCTTGTCGGGCGAGGTGCGGCCGGTGGGCCAAAGGGACTCGCGGCTTAAAGAGGCGGCCAAGCTTGGCTTCACTCAGGCGCTGGCGCCGCCGAGAGTCGATACGGCGTCGGCAGGGCGCCGGCCCGCGATCAAAGTACGGGAGCTCCGCCGGCTCGCGGATCTCCTCGCGCTGTTCGACGGCACCCGCGGGGCCCGTAGGCGCCGCGAAAGACATCAAAATCAAGCCGCCCCGCAGTAGCAATGGAAAGCCTGCCGATCACCATCCTCGACATCGCCGTGGTTGGCATCGTGCTGCTATCGGCGCTGGTCGGCCTTGCCATAGGCTTCATCAGGGGCGGCCTGTTCCTGTTGAGCTGGGTCGGGGCGATCATTGCCACGGTGTATGGCTTTTCCGAGGTTCGGCCGTTTGCCCGTCGGTTCATCGAATCCGATCTGGGCGCCGACTTCGCCGCCGGGATAGGCCTCTTCATTACCGCCCTGGTCATGCTGTTCATCGTCAGCACGATCATAAGCGGATGGGTGCGTAGCAGCCGGCTCAACGCGCTCGACCGTTCGCTCGGCATGATTGCGGGAGTGGTGGCGGCGGTGTCGGTCATCTGTGGCCTCTACCTACCGTTCCAATCTCTGTGGCCCCCGCCCGAACAGCCGTCCTGGGTCCGCGAGGCCAAACTCAAGCCCTGGATCGAGTACGGCGCCGGCCTGATTCAAAGGCTGGTTCCGGGGGAGGCCCGCCGAGAGGCCGCGGCCGCGGCCGAAAAGGCCGAGCAGATGATGCGCAAGGACGTCGAGATGGAGGTCGAACGCGCGCTCGAGGAGTTGACCAACCCGCCGCCGAAAGCAGGTGCGCCGGCCGAGCCCTCGGGGTATAACATCGAGGAGCGCAGGGAAATGGAGCGGTTGATCGAGAACGCCCAATAGAGAAGAGAAAGCGCATGCTTATCACCCATCCCTTCGATGACGACAAGCTGCGCGAAGAATGCGGCGTCTTCGGAATCTACGGCCACGCGGACGCTTCGGCGCTGGCGGCGCTGAGTCTCCACGCGCTGCAGCATCGCGGTCAAGAAGCCGCCGGTATCGTCTCTTTTGACGGCGAGCAGTTCCGCTCCCATCGCGCGCCCGGTCATGTCGGCGACACCTTCGGCTCCGAAGAGGTGATCCGGCGTCTGCGCGGCACCTCGGCCGTCGGCCACGTACGCTACTCGACGACCGGAGAGACGGCCATGCGCAACGTGCAGCCGCTGTTTGCCGACCTCCAGTTCGGCGGCTTCGCCATCTGTCATAACGGCAACCTCACCAACTTCTACACCTTGCGCAAGGAGCTGGTGAAACGCGGCTGCCTGTTCCAGTCGACCACGGACACCGAGGTGATCGTCCACCTGATCGCCATCAGCTCGCTGTCGAATGTAATCGACCGCATGGTCGACGCCCTGCGCCAGATCCAAGGCGCTTATTCGCTGGTCGCGCTCACCAACGACCGTCTGATCGGCGCGCGCGATCCCCTGGGCGTCCGGCCCCTGATCCTCGGTCGCCTCGACGGCGCCCACATCGTCGTCTCGGAGAGTTGCGCGCTCGATATCATCGGCGCCGAGTTCGTCCGCGATGTCGAGCCGGGCGAGCTGGTCATCATCGGCGACGAAGGGGTGCAGAGCCTCAAGCCGTTCGCCAAGACGGGCCGGCGCTTCTGCATCTTCGAATACATCTACTTCGCCCGGCCCGACAGCATCGTCGAGGGCGCCAGCGTCTACGAAACGCGCAAGCGCATCGGCGCCGAGCTCGCCCGGGAAAGCCACGTCGAGGCGGACGTGGTTATCCCGGTGCCGGATTCCGGCGTGCCCGCCGCCATCGGCTACGCCGCGGAGGTCGGTGTGCCTTTCGAACTCGGCATCATCCGCAACCACTATGTGGGCCGGACTTTCATCGAGCCGACGGAACAGATCCGCCATCTGGGCGTCAAGCTGAAGCACAACGCCAACCGCGCGTATCTCCAGGGCAAGCGGGTGATCCTGGTCGATGACAGCATCGTGCGCGGCACCACCTCGACCAAGATCGTCGAGATGGTGCGCAACGCTGGCGCGAAAGAGGTGCATGTGCGGATTTCGAGCCCGCCGACCGCCTACTCCTGCTTCTACGGCATCGACACGCCGGAGCGCGGGAATCTGTTCGCCTCGAACCACGACGTCGAAGAGATGGGCCGGATGATTAAAGCCGACAGCCTGGCTTTCATCTCCATCGACGGGCTTTACCGGGCCATGGGCCAGACGGAGCGCAATGCCGAGAGCCCCCAGTTCTGCGACGCCTGCTTTACCGGGGACTATCCGATTCCGCTCACCGACCACGATGGGAACCCGGTGCCGGCACAGCTCTCCCTGCTGTCGGAGGACTCCTGACCGGCATGGCCGGCGCGGCGCGGCGCTCCGGCAAACGCCTCGAGGGACGCATCGCCCTGATCACCGGTGCCTCGCGCGGCATCGGCGCGGCCGTCGCCCGGCGTTTCGCCCGGGAGGGCGCCCACGTCATCCTGGTCGCCCGCACCACTGGCGGGCTCGAGGAGGTTGACGACGCGATCAAGGCCGACCTCAAGGAAGGCTCGGGCGACAGCACCACCCTGGTCCCCCTCGACCTTGCCGAGCACGACGGCATCGACCGCCTGGGCGCCGCGATTTACGAGCGTTCCGGCCGGCTCGACATCCTGGTCGGCAACGCCGCCACGCTCGGCACGTTGAGTCCGATGGGGCATATAGATCCGGCGGTCTGGGACGAGCTGATCGCCGTCAACGTCACTGCCAACTGGCGCCTCATCCGGAGCTTCGACCCGCTGCTCCGTGCCGCCGAGGCCGGCCGCGCCATTTTCGTCACCTCGGGCGTCGCCAGCGACGTGTCCCCCTATTGGGGCGCCTATGCGGTCAGCAAGGCCGCGCTCGAGATGATGGTCAAGGTCTATGCCGGGGAGATCACCAAGACATCGGTAAGAGCCAACCTTTTGGACCCCGGCGCGGTGCGCACAGGAATGCGGGCCCAGGCCTTCCCCGGCGAGGATCCATCGAGCCTGCCCCACCCGGACGAAGTCACGGACTGCTTTGTCGAGCTGGCTGAGCCCGCGTGCACGCGAAACGGCGAGGTGGTCCGGGCCTACTGAGCGCCCCGTATTCAGTCGTACGGGAACAGGGGATCGTGCCTCGACCTCATGGTTCGACTCGCCGCCTGAGGCGGGTCCCCTCCAGGCCTCCGTCCAGAGCCATGAGGGCGGGTTTTCGCCTCGTCCCGAGGCAGCCGTCTCGATCACCAAGATAAGAAGCGGGGTGGGAGAGAGGTCGCGCGCCTGTGGCTTATCGATGCGCGGAAGCCGCCCAGCCTCATCTGGCGGGAGCCCGCGCATACGGGTTCCTACCCTTGCGCAAGAGCATGCGGATGGGCACCCCGGGGAGCCCGAAATCCTCGCGCAGGGCGTTGACCAGATATCGCACGTAAGATTCGGGCAGCTTCTCGGGCTTGTTGACGAACAGGGCGAAGGTCGGCGGCCGGGCCTCGACCTGGGTGACGTAACGCAGCTTGAGCCGCCGGCCCTGGACCAGGGGCGGCGGGTGGTGCTCGACCACCCGCGCGAGCCAGCGGTTCAACCGGCCGGTCGACACCCGCCGATTCCACAGGTCGTGGGCCTGAAACACCGCTTCCATCAACTTATCCAGGTTGCGGCCGGTCAACGCCGAGACGGTCACCCACGGCACGCCCTTGGCCTGGGAAAACGAGGCCTCGAGCCGGTCCTTGAGCCGGGCGAGCATCGCCTCCGGATCCTTGACCAAGTCCCATTTGTTGGCGGCGATGACCAGGGCGCGGCCTTTCTCGTTTGTCGTACGCGCGATGGTCAGGTCCTGTTTTTCGAGCATCTCCCGGGCATCCATGACCAGGACCACGACCTCTGCTCGCTCGATCGCCCGCCCGGCGTCTCTGACCGATAGCGTCTCCAGCTTGTCCGAGATCCTGGCCTTGCGGCGCAATCCCGCGGTGTCGACCAGCCGCACCGGACGCCCCCCATAGCTCCAGTCCACAGGCACGGCATCCCGGGTGATCCCGGCCTCGGGGCCGGTCAAGAGCCGGTCCTCGCCAAGCAGGCGGTTCGCCAGGGTCGACTTGCCCACGTTGGGTCGCCCGACGATGGCGAGCCCAAGCGGCTGCGCCGTCTCATCCCTCGGCCTTTGATCCTGCCCCAAATCCGCCGCCGGCTCGGAAGCCTGGGCCTCTTCCGCGAACCTCTTCAGCGCCTCGTAGAGCTCGGCCATGCCCTCGCCATGCTCGGCGGAAATCGCCACCGGTTCGCCGAGGCCCAGGGAATAGGCCTCGTAGAGGCCGGACTCCGCGGCGCGCCCTTCGCATTTGTTGGCAACCAGGATGACGGGCGTGCTGGCCTTACGCACCCAATCGGCGAAGTGACGATCCACCGGCGTGGCGCCGGCGCGGGCATCGATCAGCAAGAGCGCGACGTCCGCCTCCTCGAGCGCGCGCTCGGTCTGGGCCTGCATGCGTGCCTCAAGGCTGCCGGGCGCGGCCTCGCCCAAGCCCGCCGTGTCGACGAATTTGAAGGTGAACTCATCCAGCCGGGCCTTGCCCTCACGCCGGTCGCGAGTCACGCCCGGCGTACCGTGGACCAGAGCGAGGCGTCTTCCCACCAGCCGGTTGAACAGGGTCGACTTGCCCACATTGGGCCGGCCGAGGATGGCCGCCGTGAAAGTCATCACCTATCTGAGCGCGATGAGATCGGCGTCCTCCGTCAAGAGGTAGATGGTATTTCCAGCCACCACCGGCGGTATCAGCACTGCCTCGGACGTCTTCAGCCAACCCATGATCGTGCCGGTATAGGGTGATATCGAGAGCACCTCGCTATGGGAACCGGCGACGATCAGCCTATCCCCGGCGAGCACCGGCCCGGTCCAGATGATGGGATCCTCCTGTTCCTCCTCGTCCTCGAAGCGTTGCAGGGGGAGCACCCAGCGAATTCGACCGTCCGACCAGGAAAGACACACAAGCTGACCCTCCGTGGTGAGCACATAAAGGAAATCGCCCGCCACCCACGGCGTTTGGGTGCCGCCGATTCTTTGCTCCCAGGCCCGCACCCCGGTGCGCAGGTCGATCGCAACCATGCGGCCGCTGTGGCTCACGGCGAAGACCCGGCCGCGGTCCATGACCGGGTGGCCGCGGATGTCGGCCAGCGCAGACACGGCGTCGACACGCCGGATAGCCGCCAGCGTATCGGACCACACGAACCGGCCGTTCTCGACGCGCAGCGCAAACAGCTCGCCCGAGGAGTAGGGGACGATCACGATGCCGCCGTCGACCGCCGGGCTCGCGCCGCCCAGAAGCCCCGCGATTTCGGCGATGCCCGCGTGGGACCACAGAATAGCGCCGTCCTCGGCGTCCAGGGTCTGAAGCTGATTGTCCACGGTGACCGCGAAGACTCGGCCGTCGCTCACCGTCGGCGCGGCACGCACGGGCCCCGGCACCCCCTGGCGCCAGATTTCGTCTCCCGTCCCGGCGTCCAGGGCGATGACCTGAGCCGAGCCGGTGGTCACGAACAGCCAGCCGTTGTGATAGGCGAGTCCGCCGCCGAGCTCGCCCTCCTCCTCGTCTTCCGGCACCGTCTCGACGCGCCAGATACGGGCGCCGGTCTCCGTGCTAAAGGCGCTGACCTCGGCGTCGGCGTCCATGGCGAAGATGCGTCCGTCGCCGATAACGGGCGCGGCCAGCAGGCGCTGATCGTCGCTCGATCCCTCGCCAATGCTCACCCGCCAGGCCTGGCGGAGCTCTTCCCCGGCCGCCAGATGGTGCATGGCGTGAGTGGGATTGCCCCCCGCCTGCGGCCAGTCGGTATTGGTCAGCGGCGGCGGCAGGCGCACCGGCAAGTCCGCGATGCGCGGGTCGGGCTCCAGAGCACGGTCGAGCAACATGACCGGAATCCGCTCGCCTGGAAGAATCTCCTCGTCGTCGCCGAAGATCGATTCGCAGGCGGCGAGGAGGAGGGACATCAGGGCGGCGAAAACGATCTTGCGCATCCCTCGTCCTCTTGAGCCCAGTGTTATTCGCCGAAGGCGGCTAGCATTTCGGCGGCGCGCATCCGAAGCGCCAGCGGCGCGTCGGGATCGCCTGCAAGGCGGGCGAAAATCTCGCCCGCCCTGGTCCGATCCCCGAGCCGCTCGACCGCCAGCGCGGTAAGCTCGAGCGCCGAATGACGCCAGGGGCTGTTCTCGGCGGTTAGCGGCGCGAGGCGTTCGACCAACGCCGCCGGATCGGCGCTGTCCACGGTGTGGAGCGCCCCCAGAATCACCGCAAGATCCCGGAAGGCACGATCCACGCCGTTGTCGTTCGCCAGCCGGCCATAAATCTGTACCGCCCCCGCAACGTCACCGCTCTTGGCCTTAAGCGCGGCTTCCTGAAGCCGTGCCAGCGCCGTGAAGTCCGCGCTCGCATCAGCCGCAAGGTTGGCAAAGGCCGCCGCAGCCTCCGCCGTCCGGCCCTCTTGCGCAAGATCGAGAGCCTGGGCGAAGCGCGTGCTTTGCTCGAGCATCTGGCTCTTCCGATACTCCTGCCATGCCACATAGGAAGCGGTGGCCACGACGACGGCGACGGCGCCAGCGATGACGTATTTACCGTATTTGCGCCAGAGCTTGAGATAACGCTCGCGCCTTAGGTCCTCATCGACTTCCTTAAAGATGTCCGCCACGAAGGCCTCCGGACGCGCCGCAGTGGGCCGGTAAAATAGCCCGCCGCCCGGGCAAAGGCAAACCCGCCTCGGGTTGTGCGCCCATGCCCTGCAATAGCCGCGGGAAGCGCCGAAATCTGGACCTAGCTTGGCTGCGGGATCGGCCTCGTCTCAGCCGCCAAGCCCGGAAATCCCGGGCAAGTCTCGATCGAGCGTCGCGGCTATTTTTGAAACAGGTCTTAGTCCTTTCGCCACTTGATCGAGCAACCCATGCTGGGGACTTGGTCGGTGGGTCCCCTGCCGGTTTCGACGATCCGGACCATGGCCTCGTACAGCATGCGCCGGGCGTCCGGTTTCGGCTCGATCCCCGCGTCGTCGAGGCCGCCCCGGTACTGCAGTTCGAGATCGGCATTGAAGCCGAAAAAATCCGGCGTGCACACCGTGCCGTAGGCGCGCGCCGTCTCCTGAGTCTCGTCGATCGCATAAGGAAAAGGAAAGTCATGTCGCCCTGCGAACGCCCTCATATTGTCGAACGAGTCCTCGGGATAGGCCTTGGTGTCGTTGGGCATGATCGCGATGGTGCCGACGCCCAGCGGCGCCAACGCGCGGGCGTCCTGCACGATCCGCTCGATCTGCCCCTTGACATAGGGACAATGGTTGCAGATGAACATCACCAGCGTGGCCTTGCTGCCGCGGACGTCGGCCAGGCGGTACAGCTTGTCGTCCACCCCTTTGAGTTCGAAATCCACGGCTTTCCAACCAAAGTTGCAAACCTGCGAGTTCATGACGGCCATGACGGGTTCCTCCTCTTGCGGACCTGCTCCGGGCGGCGGTCTGAAAAACAAGATGCATCGGCCAGGCACGGATGCCGTCCGGGCCCACAGCCCGCAGATCATCGGTCAAAACCATCCGGGGCTCAAGGGGCCAAGGACGATCAGGCCCAGGTCCGGGTCGCGGTCACATCCGCGGCTGGACTTGGCGGCGAAAATCGAAGACACTCTCCACGGCCTCATAAAACAGCAGGACGGGGAGGCGGCTCATGGCGAAGGTGTTCCGCCTTGCGGACTGCAGGCGCAGGCGCACCTTCGTTGGTTTTGATCGGCATGAGTTGAACCTGCTTTTGACCCTCTACAGCCGCCGGGTGGCGCGGGGCGAGTGGCGCGATTACGCCATCGGCCACGGCGATGGAAAGGCGCTCTTCTCGGTATTCCACCACGCCGACGACCAGCCGGTGTTCGAGATCGTGAAATTCGCCCCCGGTTCCGACGTCAGGGGCGACTTCATGGTTTCCAGCGGCCGGCGAACGGTGGAGCGGGGAAGGAGCTTGGCCGAGGTCCTGACGGTGTTCGACCGGCAGCTCCAGCTGGTCTCCACGGGAAACTGACGACCGCTCCGTCCAACCCCATCGCGCCTGTGCCGCTCCCCTGCGGAGCCCCTCATCGGCCCGGCGCGTTCGGGTAGCCGGCCCTCACCGGTCTTGCAGGCAAAGACCAGGTCGCCGCGAATTCAACTTAACACTCCGAAAAATCCGGAAGACTCAGCCCTGCGGAGCGGGCCTCCCTCAGCAGGTCAGATGGAAGGCGGCGACCACCCTTCTTTTCGGGTCGGACCCCAGCTCGTTGAAGAGGTTCACGGCCTCTTCGGTGGGGGCGACGATCGGCTTGATCCCCCTGGATTTCACGAATTCCAGGACCTCTTCAGGAACCACCATCCGACCATAATACCCCGTGCCCACGACCAAGGTATCCGCCCCGGAATCCAGCACCTTCCCAAGGTCCTCGAGCTGAAGCAGGTGTCCTTCCTTTCGCCACCAGGAGCCGTCCACGCGGTCGGGGTGGATGATCACGTCGGAGGTGTGGGTCTCACCGTCCACGACAATCTTGCCAAAGGAGTAGGATGATACCCTCATGACTTAAGGCTCTTTCCTTATCCGTTGTCCTTTGGAACCAGATTATCCCCGTTTCCATGTTCCGTCGCCATGCAAATTCGTCCAGCGATATGCTGGACGCACGGAGCGACGGAGAAAACCGAAAAGAGCGCCCCTGAGGCCTTGCGCTATCGGACGGGGAGCGGACCGCCCCCCTACTCCCACTCGATGGTCGCGGGCGGCTTGGAGGTGACGTCGTAGACCACCCGGTTGACGCCCCGGACCTCGTTGGTGATGCGGGTCGCGACGGCGGCCAGGAACGCGTGGGAAAACGGGTACCAGTCCACGGTCATGCCGTCGGTCGAGGTGACGGCGCGCAGCGCGAGCGCGTATTCGTAGGACCTCTCGTCGCCCTTCACGCCGACGGTCTTGACCGGCAGCAGCACCGCGAACGCCTGCCAGATATCGTCATAAAGCCCCGCCGCGCGGATCTCCTCGAGATAGATGGCGTCGGCCCGGCGCAGGATGGCGAGCTTCTCGGCCGTGATCTCGCCGGGCACGCGGATGGCGAGTCCCGGGCCGGGAAACGGATGGCGGCGGAGCACCCGCTCCGGCAGGCCGAGCTCGCGCCCCAAGGCCCTGACCTCGTCCTTGAACAGCTCCTTCAAGGGCTCCACCAGCTTCATGTTCATGTGCTCCGGCAGGCCGCCCACATTGTGGTGGGACTTGATGGTGGCGCTCGGGCCGCCGACGGGTGAGGTCGACTCGATGACGTCAGGATAGAGCGTGCCCTGGGCCAGGAAATCGGCACCGCCGAGCTTGCCGGCCTCCTCCTCGAAGATGTCGATGAAGGTGGCGCCGATGATCCTGCGTTTCGCTTCCGGATCACTCACGCCGCGGAGCTTGCCAAGGAACAGCTCCTGAGCGTCGCGGTGAACGAGCGGGATGTTGTAGTGCTCCTGGAACAGGCTGACCACCTCGTCCGCCTCGCCCTCCCTGAGCATGCCGGTGTCGACGAAGATGCAGGTGAGCTGCCCGGGGACGGCCTCGTGCACCAGCGCCGCCACGACCGAGGAGTCGATCCCGCCCGATGTGCCGCAAATCACCCGGCCGCGACCGATCCGCGCGCGTATCTTGTCGACCGCGTGCTCGCGGAACACCGCCATCGTCCAGTCACCGGCGCAACCGGCCACATGATGGGTGAAGCTCTTGATGAGCCGGCCGCCGTGAGGCGTATGCACCACCTCGGGATGGAACTGCACGCCGTAAAACCGGCGCTTCTCGTCGGCGATGGCAGCGAACGGCGCGCCCTCGGACACGGCGACCGCACGGAAGCCTTCGGGCAGCTTGACGACCCGGTCGCCGTGGCTCATCCACACCTGCTCGCGGCTGCCCTTGGGCCACAGCCCGTCGAACAGGGCACAGTCGTCGATCACTTCGATGAAGGCGCGGCCGAACTCCCGGCGATCGGAGCTCTCGACCGCACCGCCCAGTTGCGCGCACATGGCCTGCTGGCCGTAACAGATGCCGAGCACCGGCACGCCCATTTCGAACAGGGCGTCAGGCGCACGCGGGGTGCCGGTCCGGCTGACCGAGGCCGGCCCCCCCGACAGGATCACGGCCTTGGGCCGGAACGCCTTCAGCTCCTCGGCGCCCATGTTGTAGGCATGGATTTCCGAGTAGACCCCGGCCTCGCGCACCCGCCGGGCGATGAGCTGGGTGGTCTGGGAGCCGAAGTCGAGGATGAGCACGCTATCTGTCATAGGCTTTCCCGGTGGTCACCACGCGCGCGGGCCGTCTCCGATGCGTGGCGTCTTGCTCCGGCCCGGGCGGCCCCGGTCGCCCGAACCATAGGGCCTGTTTGAGGAGCCGGACAGGCCCTTTCATAAACCATGTTCACGGAACCGAACAAGGACCGCCCGGCGCGACCACCCGTTTGAGCTCCGGCCAGCCAAAGGCGACCTCGGACACATCCGCGCCCCACAGCCTGTGTTTGCGTTCGGCGATCTGGGTCCCGCCGACCCACCGGTAGAAGTACCGGGCCGGGTTCTGGATCAGCACCCAGACCAAGGCCGAGTCCATGCCTCTCTCGATGAGGCTCGCGAAAAGCGTTCGAAGAAGTGCCTTGCCGATGCCCAATCCCTGATAATCCTGGAGCAGATAGAGGGTATAGACTTCGCCCCGATAGGGAAGCGTGGTGCCGCGCGCCGGGCCGGCGGTGCCGAAACCGATCACCGCCGCATCCTCCGCCACCGCGACCACATCCCAGCGGCCTTTAAGCCTCATGAATCTGGACCAGCTTTCAACCTGCCGGCGGAAGGACATCTTGACCAGCACATGGTCGGGGACGAGTCCGGCATAGGTCGACCGCCAGCTATCCACATAGACGCGGGCGATGGCCGCGGCGTCTTCCGAGACCGCGGGCCGGATGGTCGTCATCACGCGGCTTTCCGTCACGCTCCACCCCCGGGGATCGCGGCGAAAAAACCCTCTGCCCCCGGACGCGCCGCTGACCCGCCCGCCGAGGCCGGCGCACCCGCCGGGGCAGCCCCCGAGACATGCCGGTGGAACCTGGTAGCCGCCCGCCTCAGCGTCTTCTCCGATCCCGATCGATAGGCGGGTGACGGCGTTAAGGCCGCGCCGGACGCCACGAGCCCAGGCCGGCGCTGCCCGGCAGGCTCAGAGGTCGCCCCTGTAGTTCGGCGCCTCACGGACGACGGCCACGTCGTGGACGTGGCTCTCGCGCAGGCCCGCCGAGGTGATCCTGTAGAAGGTGCAGTTCTGCTGCATTTCGCTGATGGTGGCGTTGCCGGTGTAGCCCATGGCCGCGCGCAGACCGCCGACCAGCTGGTGGGCCACGGTGGCCACCGGGCCCTTGCAGGGGACGCGACCCTCGATGCCTTCGGGCACCAGCTTGAGGCTATCAGAGACCTCCTCCTGGAAGTAGCGGTCGGCCGAGCCGCGCGCCATGGCGCCGAGCGAGCCCATGCCGCGATAGGCCTTGTACGAGCGTCCCTGGTAGAGGAACACCTCGCCCGGGCTCTCGTCGGTGCCGGCCAAGAGCGCGCCGATCATGGCGCAGTCGGCGCCGATGGCGATCGCCTTGGCGAGGTCGCCTGAATGCTTGATGCCGCCGTCGGAGACAACCGGCACGCCCGCCTTGCGGCACTCGGTGACCGCGTCCATGAGCGCGGTGAGCTGCGGCACGCCGACCCCGGCCACGACCCGGGTCGTGCAGGCCGAGCCCGGCCCGATGCCCACCTTGACCGCATCGGAGCCCGCGTCGATAAGCGCCTTCGCCCCCTCGACGGTGGCGACGTTGCCGGCGATCACCTGGCCGATGTTCGAGAGCTTGCGGATGCGCCGGACCGCCTCCAGGACGCGGGTCGAATGGCCGTGGGCGGTATCGACGACGATGACGTCGGCCCCGGCGTCTAACAGCGCCTCGGCCCGAGCGACACCGTCATCGCCGACGCCGGTCGCCGCGGCGACCCTGAGCCGGCCTTGCTCGTCCTTGCAGGCTGCGGGGTAGCGCTGCGCCTTCTCGATGTCCTTGACCGTAATGAGGCCGATGCAGCGGTAATCGTCATCCACCACCAGGAGCTTTTCGATCCGGTGTTCGTGCAGCAGCCGCTTGGCTTCCTCCCGGCCGACCCCTTCCTTGACCGTGATGAGCTTCTCCTGGGTCATGAGCTCGTTCACCACCTGCGCCGGATCGGTGGCGAAGCGCACGTCACGGTTGGTCAGCATGCCGACCAGCTTGCCGCTCTCTGACTCGACCACAGGGATGCCCGAGATGTGGTGGTCGGCCATCAATCTCAGAGCATCGGCCAGGGTCATGTCCGGGGCCATGGTAACCGGGTTGACCACCATGCCGGACTCGAACTTCTTGACCTTGCGCACCTCCTCGGCTTGGCGCTCGATGTCCAGGCTTTTGTGGATCACGCCGATGCCGCCGTTCTGGGCCATGGCGATAGCCAGCCGGCCTTCGGTCACCGTGTCCATGGCCGCGGAGACCAGCGGAATCCCAAGCTCGATGGTACGGGTGAGGCGGGTCCGGGTATCGGTTTCGGTGGGCAGGATGGCGGATTCGGCAGGCTTGAGCAGCACGTCGTCGAAGGTGAGCGCCTCCCGGAAGTTCATGCCGCCTCCAAAATCAGATGGCGCGAGACTATACACATCGCGGGTGGATGTGAAGCGGATTGAGGGCCGGGCGGCACGCTTCAGCGAGAACCCGCCGATGCCCCAAAGCGCGGTCTCAAAACAGGTTGGGCGCCGCGATGGCCGCCCTGGTCGGGCGATCGTCGCCTTCCCATTCTCCTGCTCGCGGGCAACCCGGCTCCGGGCAACTACCGGATAGAAAAAGAATAGTAAAACAGGCAAGAGAGTGCCTCGGCGACACTATGCGCCGGCCGTTGCGTCGGCTTGATCGGCGCAGTCGCGGACCACGAGCCCGGCACACACCTGGCGAGCGTGGTGCCGGTCTAGGCCGCGGCCCCACCGCGGAAGCCGGTGGCCACGATATAGGTCTCCGCCGATTCCTTCCGGCTGGCCCTCGGTTTCACGTTCCTGACCTTCCCGAAACGACGCTTGAGTTCAGCGATCAGCTCCCGCCCGGCGCCGCCCTCAAGCGCCTTGGCGACGAATACGCCGCCCGGCGCCAGCACCTTGTCAGCCAGGCCGAGCGCCACCTCGACCAGCGCGACGACACGCAGATGATCGGTCGGGTGATGGCCCGTGAACGGCGGCGCCATGTCGCTCAGCAGCACGTCGGCGGACCCGTCGAGGGCGCGTTTGAGAAGCTCATGCGCGTCCGCGGCGCAGACATCGTGGCGCAGGATCTCGGCCCCCGGCACCGGCTCCATCGCGGTCACATCCATCGCGACCACCCGGCCGCCTTCGGCCGATCCGGGACGCACCCGTTCGACCGCCACCTGGGTCCAGCCGCCTGGCGCGGCGCCAAGATCGACGACGCGCTTGCCGGGGCTCAAAACCCCGCACCTGTGATCGATCTCGATCAGTTTGAAAGCGGCGCGCGAGCGGTAGCCCCGCCGCCGGGCCTCGGCCACGTAGGGGTCGGTGAGCTGGCGGGCGAGCCAGCGGGTCGAGGAGGGCTTGCGGCCTTTGACCGTCCGCGCCGGCGCCCCCGGGCTGCGGCCGCGGGGTTGGCCACGGCTCATTTAGGTGGCGCCGCCGGGAATGCCGCCCCGGGCTGCATCAGGCCCAGGAGAATGCCCTCGCGCAGGCCCCGGTCCGCCACCCTGAGCCGCCCGA
>JACZXZ010000045.1 GCA_022571365.1 Pseudomonadota bacterium
GAGGCCGGTGCCCAGCGCGGTGATCATAGCCAGCGGTCGCCGGCCGAGCGCGTTCAGAGCCAACCCTCTTGCCCGCCGGGCCCGGCGCCCACCGGCGCGCCGACAGCCGAGCCGCCAGCGTTCGCCGCCCCCCGATGGCGGGGCCGGCACGGCGCCAAACCCGCGCCGCGCGTGGCGCGGGCGTAACGCGGAAGCCACAAGAACCGGATCATGGGATAGACGGCGCCGAAAATCCTCAGGCGCGGACTATGACAGCAATGAGGCCGGCTCGCAACACCGCGCGGGGCGGCTGTCGAGCCCGGCGGATAAGGGAATTCCGGTGCCGGGAGACCCCGCTTCAGGGTATCGGGGAAACCCTCGGACATCATCGGTCCCGAGGGTCAGTGTGAGGCGCCGATCCCAGCCACCTAAATTCAAGGAGCGCCGGGTGCCGGCGCTCAGAGATATGCCGAAACCGACTCCATGGGTACGCGCACCCTGACCTGCCGGCCCAGGAGTTCGAGCAGGATGAAGACCCGCTCGTCGTCCGAGACGCAATCGAACAAGCCGACCTGGTCGGCAAGCGCGCCGGAGGTGACTCGCACCATCTCGCCGGGGCTGAAGGGTGGCTCGGGAGTCACCGCCACCATGCCGGTTTCGTCCTCGCGCGCCCGGATCTCCTCGACGATTTGGTCGGCGACGGGAACCGGCCTGTCGCCGTTGGAAATCACATGGCGGACGCCGACGGTGGAACGGACCGCCCGCCAGCGGTCCCGTTCGATATCCATATTGACGAACAGGTAGCGGGGAAACAGCGGCGCGGGGACCCACTCCGCGCGCCGGGCGTGACGCCGCCGCTTCAGATACTGAGGCAGATAGGCAACAAACCTCTGGCGCTCCAGATGGCCGAGCGCCTGGCGCTCGGCCTTGGCGTGGGTGTGGGCAACGTACCAGGCCTTCATGAGGCTATCCTATTGCTCCTGCAACCGCTTGCTCGTCGAGGCCTGGCCGGTCGCGCGTGACGCGGAGCAGCCGGGGCGTCAGGATCCGCTCGTCGGGCAGGCGCCCGCTCAAGGCCTCGAAGGCGGCTTGCGGGGCCCGCAGATCGGTCACCAGCACCGCGTCCACCTCGCCAAGCTCAGAGAGCGTCGCCACGACGAGCAGCCCGGCAAACCGCTTGCCCGCCTCCTTTTCGTCCACCACGCCGACCAAGGTGACGCCGTATTCGGGGGCTGAGAGCGTCGCGATCTCGGCAAGGTCGCTGATGCCGACGAGCGCGACGCGCCGCCAGTTGCGCCGCGCGCAGTCATCGAACAGGCGGGCGCACTGGTCGCGCGCCCGGCGGAAAAACTGGAAGGAAGACGACAGATACTCGGCGGTGAGCCGGCTCTTCTCGGCGAAGCCCTGGGGCGTCAGGTAATAGGCATAGCGGTTGGGCGGGACCTGGGTGATCTTAATGAGGCCTTTTCTCACACAGCGCTTGAGATAGGCGTTGGTGAGCCCGAGTGCGATGCCCAGCCGGCGCGCCACCGAACGCTGGGTGAGCGCGCTGTCCTCCTCGACGGCGTCCAGCAGGCCGAGCGTTATCTCGGTCTCGGCATTCGCCTCCGGCGAACGGGCGTTGGGCTTGTTCAAGGTCGGCCCCCGATTTTTGTTCACTACATGAACACTACCCCGTTCATATCCTGAACGTCAAGCCGCTTTGGTAGTGTCCTAATTTGAACCTATTGACTTTTGTTATATCTGTAACTAGATTGGTTACGTCACCAAGGAGGTTACATGGCGATAGCGAGCATCAAACACAAAGGCCTCAGGGAACTCTTTGTAAATGGGCGAACTCGCAGAATCGGAGCACAGCAACATAGGAAATTAATCGAGTTACTCGATATCTTGTACGCAGCTACGAATATAAAGGATCTTCACGGAGTTAGTGGCTTTCATGCCCTAAAGGGAAATCGTAAAGGCGAGCTCTCTATGCATGTGACTGGAAACTGGTGTTTAACTTTTAAATTTGAGGACGGAGAAGCTGTCGACGTTGACTATGAAGACTATCACTGATCCCCTCGCCACAGGAGCTAATCATGTTAAAGCGGAATCGGCGTCCCACCTCCCCAGGGACGATTCTGAAGACTTACTATATGGAACCCCGTGAACTCACCGTTACTCATCTATCGAAGGTTACAAGTCTGAGCCGAAAGCATGTGAGCAACATCGTTAATGGCAAGGCTGCTATTTCGCCGGACACCGCAATGCGTTTTGCGATGGTTCTGGATACCACGCCAGAGTTTTGGCTGAACCTCCAAAACGCCGCAGACTTATACGATGTACAGCGAAAGCTTGCTGCTTGGAAGCCACCAGAAATCCATCCAGCCGTCATCGCTGTTGGATAAAGGAAGCCCGCTGATCCTCGCCAGCGGGCTTCGTCGCTCTGGTGGTTTGGTTCGCTCGGATATCTCGGATCCGCCAATTATGCCTGGAATTTCAAATTAGGACACTACCGCCGCTTTGGTAGTGTTCTAATTTCGCCGCTTTGCGGAACCGCCGAGCCCGGCCGCCTTGGGGCCGGCCGCGGGGCGGCGCCCCGGATTGACAGCACCACGTCACTTGTCGAGCGCCAAAACTGGTCGCTTCGCACCGTCATGCGGCGAATGACCAGAATGAGCAACGGGGTCAGCCGGAAACTCGAAAACCTGCAAGCCGCAGTGGCTCTGCATTTCACGCATTACAACTTCTGCCGGATTCACGGCTCACTTAGAGTGATTCCGGTGATGGCGGCAGGGATTACAGACTGGCTACGGACAACGAAAAACTTGCTGGGCTTACTTGAAGTACACTCCCAAGACTAACAAGAAAGTACCGACCGCCAACGGCGTGTAAAAATATTTCAGTTGCGTTTGCATCGCGCCGACATTCTTCGCGAGATTACTCAGATCGCCGGAAATATCATAGAGCGACTTCGTTTCTAACATGCGGAGATAGTCTTTATCAGCGCGGGGGAGCAATCCTTCCTTTTGCTCCTCTCCAGAGACAAACGGCTTGTCTACAGAACGGGTGAGACGGTGAAACTCCATGGTAAGAAAGGGAGATTCATAATCCAAGGTGAGGCTGCGCGGCGCCGCGTTGTAACCCCCAATGACAAGGTGTCCCTCAAAACCTGGATCGACTTGGAGCCCGGCAAGAACGACGAGACCCTTGCGACTATAATAAGATCGAATACCCAAGTGCCCGGCGATGCTCGGACTTAGCTTAAACTTTTCCCGAGTAATTACGAGAACGAACTCACCCGGACGGATCGTGACCGATCCTTTATCGAAGACGTTTATCTCGGCGTCCGTTCCACCCAATAGCGCGCGCTTCCCGACGCGTGCGTCATAGCTTGAAGGCTGGAGGCTAGGCTCATGAAAGTGCTCAACTACCAAATCGCCAGCATCCATCGCGGCCTTGATTTCCGAATCAGTCATCAGCATGGGGACTCGCCTCCTTGCTTCCCCGACGCAACCGCACTAGCCGGTGAAATGTTACCCTGAAATCCCTGACGGTGCCAGCGGTAAATACACCACACCTAGTAGAATACAACCTATTTCTCCACCAGATATAGCAACACCATGAGAAACTAGGTCATTCCAGATTAGCTCACTGCCACTTTTTATACATTTCAAATTAGGACACTACCGCCGCTTTGCGTAACCGCCGAGCCCGGCCGCCTTGGGGCCGGCCGCGGGCGGCGCCCCGGATTGACAGCACCACATCGGAAGGGCTAGAGGGAGCGGCCAACAGCTTCGATCCCCGGTGACATGGCGTCCAAGCCCCGTATTTCCATCGTCGGCATCGGCTATGTCGGCCTGCCGCTGGCCGTGGCGCTCGCCAAGCACTATGAGGTGACGGCGCTGGACGCCGATCCCGAGCGGATCGCCCAGCTTCAGGCCGGCGTCGACCGGACCCGGGAGATCGACCCCGCCACGCTCCGCAAGTGCACCGCAACCTTCACGGCGGACCCCGGGGACATCGCCCGGGCGGATATCTTCATCATCACCGTGCCGACGCCTGTCGACGGCGACAGCCGCCCGGACCTGAGCGCCCTCAGCGCCGCCTGCGGGACCGTGGGCGGGGTGATGGGCAAGGGCGCGATCGTGGTCATCGAAAGCACGGTCTACCCGGGCGTGACGGAAGAGATTTGCGGGCCGGATCTGGAGGCGGCGTCAGGGCTCGAGTGCGGCCGCGATTTTTTCCTCGGCTATTCGCCCGAACGGATAAATCCGGGAGACCCAGAGCATTCGGTGGAGCGCATCACCAAGGTGGTGGCCGGCCAGACGCCGGAGGTCGCCGCCCGGCTCGGCGATATCTACGGCGCCATCACCTCCGGCGGCGTGTTCACCGCCAAGGACATCCGGACGGCCGAGGCCGCGAAGGTCATCGAAAACGCCCAACGCGACCTCAACATCGCCTTCATCAACGAAGTGACCATGATCTTCAACCGCCTCGGCCTCTCGATCCACGACGTCCTCGAGGCGGCGAACACCAAGTGGAACTTCCTGGATTTCAAGCCCGGCGCCGTCGGCGGCCACTGTATCGGGATCGATCCGTTCTACCTCGCCCATGTCGCCCGGACGCACGGCCACAACCCGGAGATCGTCCTGGCCGGACGGCGCATCAATGACGACATGGGGGCCTACATCGCCGCCCGGATCGCCGATGAAATCGCGGCCGGAGGCTCCAGCCGCGGGGCCGAGAAGGTGCTCGTGCTCGGCCTGGCCTTCAAGGAGGACGTGCCCGACCTGCGCAACTCGAAGGTGATCGACATCGTGCGCGGGCTTCGCTCCCGGGGGCATGGCGTCGAGGTCCACGATCCCCTGGCCGATCCCGCCGAGGCCATGGCGCTATACAAGATCGCGCTGCGCCCGACCCTCGACGGGGCCGAAGGCTATGGTTGCGTGGTCGGCGCCGTGTCCCATTCGAGCTACCGCGCCTTCACCGCCGAGACCCTCTCGAGCCTGATCGAGCCGAACGGCCTGGTCGCGGACATCAAGGGCATGTGGCGGCACCTGGCGCTGCCCCCGAACTTGAGGCGCTGGCAACTCTAGCTACACAGTTGCGCAAAACCCTGTGTCGGGGTCCCAGCCCTCATGCTTCGACAAGCTCAGCATGAGGGCATCGATAAGCATGCGTTCGATCCTGGGCCTGTAGGGCCTCGGCCTGAGCCTTCGAAGGGCAAGGTTGATGCCTGTCTCGCGTATTTGTGCAAGGTCGGTACTAACCGCCGGGGGTGCCATTTAAAGGGCCGGCCGCAAAGGCCGGACAGGCCATCAAGGGCGGCCAATGCGCCTGAAAGCCCATTTGATCACGGCCTCGCCGCCTTGGATGCTGCCGGTGACGACGATCTGCTCGCTCCGCTTGATCTTGCCGCGAACCCCGAGATAGACGTCCTCGCTCACGCCGAGACGACCGCCCGAGGCCTGGAACCGCCAGCCGGCGCCGCCGGGCAAGCGCAACAGCGCCGCCTCGCCGGTCTGCACCGGCGACACCTGGACGGCGGGGTGAAGGTGAAAGCGCACGGCGAAATCCTGCCCCCCGGGTCCGGTGAGGGTGTCCTCGCCCCGGAAGTCATCGCCGTCGGCGCCCAGGTAAAGCCGCCGGCGGTGGATCACGCCGAGGTCTTCGAGGTAACCGTCGTGGCTGGCGTCGATCCAGATATTGCCATCGGACTCGCCGCGTCGGCAGGTCACCCGGTCGGGGCGGCGCCCGATGGTGCCGTCGGGGAGGATCTCGGACGAGTTGGTGTCGCCGACGACTACGGTGGAATGGGCGGCCGTGGTGCGCGGCACGGCGCGCCACTTGGGATCGCGACCGGTGTAGGCGCCGCAGTTGACGACCAGCCGCTCCTCGCCCACGCTCATCTCGAAGCTGAGCGTGCCGGCATGATTGTCGTCGTCGATGCCGGGGGCGGACGGCGCGCCGACTTCCGCGATCACCACCGTCCGGCCGGCGGTAAGCCGTTCGAAACCGGTGTGGGGCGCACTCGAGGGCGGCCGCCCCCTGGCGTCGGCCTGGAACAGCACCCGGTCGATCAGCCCGGTCTCCTCCTCGCAGGTGTTGTTGAACAAGGCCAGCCCGCCGTCGCCGTGGCGGAAAAAGCGCAGCATCGGGACCATGCGGTCGATGGCGGTTTGCAAGCCACCCGGCGCCTCCTGTCGGGCGGCCACGAGGGTGGCGCGGATATCGATCAGGTGGCGCAGAACCGCGAGATGCACCGACGGGCTGCGCTGGTGGTGGCCGCCGTCGGGACGGATCTGGCGGTTGAGCTCGCGATCCAGCAGTCTGAGCCCCCGAGCCAGTCGCGCCGCCTCGCCGGGCAGGCACGCGCCTGAGTAGATGATTCCCTTGATGGCGAGCAGCAGGCGCACGCCCTCGTCACCCGACGGTGTGGCGCGGGCGAGGTGGCGGGCCTGGCGGGCCAGGCTTCCGAAAAACCGGGCACGGAACGCGTCGTCCGCACTGGCGCAGAAGAAGTCGTGATGGGTGAGCCACGCCGTCACCCGCCGGCCGAGCACGTCGGGCCGCCATGCGACGGCATTCCAGCGACCGAACCGTCCGATCCAGCCGGCCACCAGCTCGCGGGCGCGCCGCCGCGCGTCATCGGTGCCGACGGCCCTGAGGTCGCCCAGCCAGGCGAAGCCGTGCAACGCGTCGAGCCCGGCGCCGGCCCCACCCGTCCGCGACCATATGTCGCCGCGCCCGCGCCTGGACTCGCCAGCAAGAGCGGACTCGCCGGCAAGATCGTACTCGCCGGCCAGGATGGCCCTTCCCCGCTCGGGATCGCCCGGCCACGGATCGGGCGGGCTGGCCGCGAGCCGCTTCGGCGTCCGGCCGGAGAGGATGAGATGATAGAGGGGCGTGGCATAGACCGGACGGCGGAGCCCGTACCACAGCCGCGCCGGCCGCATCCGGTCCGGCCGAAGGCCGAGGCGTTTCAGGCGCTCGGCCGCCGTCATGGCCGCTCGCCGACGCCGCGCGACCGGGGCATCAGCCGCGGCCGCGCAACCGGCTTATGTTGTCGGCATACTCGGCCGGGTCGCCGGTGAACGTCGCGGTGCCGGCGACCAGCACATCGGCGCCGGCCGCGACCGCCTCACGCGCCGTCTCGAAATTGATCCCGCCGTCCACCTCGAGGTCGATCCGACGGCCACTGCCATCGATCTTCGCCCTGAGCGCGCGAATCTTGTCGAGCTGGGAGGCGATGAAAACCTGGCCGCCGAAACCGGGATTGACGCTCATCACCAGCACCAGATCGACATCGCCCAGCACGCAATCCACCGCCTCGACCGGCGTGCCCGGATTGAGCGCGACGCCCGCCTTGATCTCCAGGGACTTGATGAGCTGGACGGTGCGGTGGAGATGGGGACCGGCTTCGGGATGAACCGTGATGATGTCGGCCCCGGCCTCGGCGAACCGCGCGATGTAGGGGTCGACCGGCGAGATCATGAGATGGACGTCGAAGGGCAGGTCGCTGTGGGGCCTCAGCGTCTTCACGACGTCCGGACCGATGGTGATGTTGGGCACGAAATGCCCGTCCATGACGTCGAGGTGGATGTAGTCCGCCCCGGCCTCGGTGACGGCCCGAATCTCCTCGCCCAGCTTGGCGAAATCGGCGGACAGGATCGACGGCGCGACGCGGGTGGGCTGCTGCATGGAAATTTCCTACCAGCTTGACCCCTCGCCCGCAAGCGGGTGTGGCATCGGCGGCGCCGATCGGCCCGGCATTCCCGCCGCGTGGACGCGGTCTCGCACCCCGTATGAGGCCGACACCGAGCACCGGCAGACCCGAGGGACCCGGCGTCGCCCCTGCCCGATCGGAGCGTGCGCCGAGCCCTGTGCATGTGCCGTGGAGTGCACCAACTCGAGGGCCTGGCGGCTCATCGATCCTCGGCGTTCTCTTCCACGATCCCCCCTATTCGCTTATCATTGGAGGAGTCATGCCGCGGCGCACTCCATGGCTGAATTTCGGGCTCATTTCGGCGAGCATTGCCGTCTCATTCCTCCTGATAGAGGCGAGCTTGCGGCTGTTCAGCCCGTTCGAGCTCAGATTGCTCGGGGACGAAATCCGGCTGCCATATTTCAAGCGTTATGAAATCACCATCGAGAACCCAAAACGGCTGGAGCCGGTCGTGATCCATACCAGGAACGCGCTGGGTTTTCGCGGGCCGGAACGGCCCGCCGATTTCGACCGGCACCTCACCATCGTCGCCATCGGCGGCAGTGCGACCGAATGCTTCGTGCTGGGGGACGGGAGGGACTGGCCGGCCGTGCTGGGGCGCGGGCTGGCCGAGAATCTATCGCCGGTGTGGGTCAACAACGCCGGGCTGAACGGGCATACCACCTATGGTCACATACAGTTGATGCGGCAGCACATCCTGCGGCTGCGACCGGATGTGGCCTTGTTTTTAGTCGGCGTGAACGACACGACCTTCGACGATAACACGGCCCGCTTCGACTCCCGGCTCACTTCCGCCCAAGAAGACCTCTTCGAGACTGTGGTTCGAAGCGTTCGTATGAGCATCGCCCGGCATAGCCATCTGGGGGCGTTGCTGTTCAATATCTATCGGCAACTCAAGGCCGCCCGGGAGGGCTTCATAGGCAATCAAATGGAGGCGGACCTTGCCGCCGTCTCCCCCAGCACCCTTACCGAGGCCGAAATCCAGGCCATTCTCGCCGACCATAAAAGGGCGAATTATAACGGCTACGCGGCGCGACTTACCGAGCTCATCGAACTATCCAGGCGGAGTGGAATCGAGCCTGTCTTTATTACCCAGCCGACCCTTTTCGGGCCGGCGGTCGATGACGTGAGCGGTGTCGATATTGGCCGTATCACGGGTGCCCAGTGGCGTCTGATCCAGGCTTACAATGAGGAGTTGAAACGGGTTGGGGAGGCGCATGATGCGCTCGTCATTGACCTCGCCACCGCGATGCCAAAGTCAACCCGCTACTTCTACGATTTCTGGCACTTTACCAATGAGGGCGCCGAGCGCGTGGCGGAAATCATCTATCGGGAGCTCTGTCCGTTTCTTTCGGCCAAGTTTCCCGAACACGTCTCAAAGCCCTGTGGGAGGGCGAGTTGAAGCGCCTTGCGCGCTCTCGCTCGGGCCCCACCAAGCGCGCGGTCGAGCCGTTGCGCCTCCTCCGTGCGGCAGCCCGCCCGCTGATGATTGCTGAACCGGCCGCGCCTTCGCCGGCAGCCTGTCCGTCAGCGGCTCGCCAATCGCCCTTACGACTCCGAATGCATACGGCCCGCCCTTCCGTGTCGCCGGCCTCAAGCGGTCTGAAGGAGCGGGCCCGGGCGCCGGCCTCAAGCGGTCTGAAGGAGCGGGCCCGGGCGCCGGCCTCAAGCGGTCTGAAGGAGCGGATGGCGAGGCCTCAGTCGAGCTCGAACGAGTCCTTGTAATCACGGGCCAGTGCCGGGTCCTGGTCTTCCTTGCGCAAATAGCAGTCGCCGATGGCGAGCGTATCGATCCCGGTGCCCATGAAGCAGCGGAAGGCGTCCTCCGGCGTGCCGACGATGGGCTCGCCGCGCACGTTGAAGCTGGTATTGACGATAACCGGACAGCCGGTCAGCGCCTTGAAGGAGGAGAGCAACGCATGGTACCGCGGGTTGGTGTCGCGGTGCACCGTCTGGATGCGCGCCGAGTAGTCGACGTGGGTGACCGCCGGTATGTCGGAGCGCAGCGCCTTGAGCTTGTCGATGCCGGAGAGCGCCTTCTCCGCCTCCGATATCGCCCGGCGGTGGGGCGCCGCCACGTCGGCGACCAGCGCCATATATGGGCTGTCGCCGTCGAGCTCGAACCACTGGGCGACGTCCTCGCGCAACACAGACGGGGCGAACGGCCGGAACGACTCCCGGTGCTTCACTTTCAGATTGAGGACGGACTGCATCGTCGGCGAACGGGCGTCGCCGAGAATCGAGCGGGCGCCCAGCGCCCGCGGGCCGAACTCCATGCGGCCCTGGAACCAGCCGACCGCCCGACCCTCGGCAAGAGCCTGAGCCGCGGCGTCGATCAGCTCGTCCTCGTCCAACACCCGGAACCTCGCCCCGACCTTGGCGAGCCGCTTCTCGATCTCCCCCTGGGAGAAGGCGGGGCCGAGAAAGGAGCCCTGCATGGCATCGTCCGAGCCGTTCA
The DNA here is from genome assembly GCA_022571365.1 of Pseudomonadota bacterium. Taxonomy (GTDB): domain Bacteria; phylum Pseudomonadota; class Alphaproteobacteria; genus JACZXZ01. The sequence continues at coordinate 10,149 of JACZXZ010000045.1, forward strand.
CGTGGCGCGGCCCGTGTTGGAACAGATGGTAGGCGCACAGCGCCGCGCCGAGGGCGCCGCCGGCATCCCCGGCCGCCGGCTGAACCCAGATGCGGTCGAACCGGCCATCCCTGAGCACCTTGCCGTTGGCGACGCAGTTGAGCGCCACGCCACCGGCCAGACATAGGCTCCTGAGCCCGGTCTCCTCGGCGACCAAGCGGGTGAGCCTCAAGACCGCCTCCTCGATCACCGCCTGGATCGAGGCCGCCAGATCCATCTCGCGCTGGGTGATCGGCTCGGCCGGCTCGTGCGGCGGGCCGCCGAACAGGGCGTGGAACTTCTCATTCGTCATCCTGAGCCCGGTGCAGTAGTCGAAGTAGGAGAGATCGAGCCGGAACGAGCCGTCCTCCTTCAGATCGATCAGGTGATCGTGGATCAGCCCAGCGTATTTGGGCTCCCCATAGGGAGCCAGCCCCATGACCTTGTACTCGCCGGAGTTGACCTTGAAGCCGATGTAGTGGGTAAAGGCGGAATAGAGGAGGCCGAGGGAATGGGGAAAATGGATCTCCTTGGTCATCTCCAGATGGTTGCCGCGGCCGAGGCCGACCGAGGTCGTGGCCCATTCGCCGACCCCGTCCATGGTCAGCACCACCGCCTCTTCGAACGGCGAGGGGAAGAAGGCGCTCGCGGCATGGCTTTGATGATGCTCGGCGAACAACAGCCGGTTCGTCCAATCGAAGTCGGGAGCGTAAGCCTGGAGCTCCCGGCGCAGCAGGTTCTTCTGGAACAGCTTCTCCTTGAGCCAGAGCGGGATGGCCATGCGGAACGACGAAAAGCCCCGGGGCGCGAAGGCGAGATAGCTCTCCAACAGCCGCTCGAACTTGAGGAAGGGCTTGTCGTAGAACGCCACATAATCCACCTCGCCCAGGCCGACCCCGGCCGCCTCGAGGCAATAGGCGATGGCCGCGCGGGGGAAGCGCGCATCGTGCTTCCTGCGGCTGAAACGCTCCTCCTGGGCGGCGGCAACGATCAGGCCGTCCTCGATGAGCGCCGCCGCGCTGTCGTGGTAGAAAGCGGAGATGCCGAGGATTCGCACGCCGTCCCCGTGCCGGTGATGTCGGAGGTAGGGTTAGAAGATGGTGTAGATGAACGGCGCGACGGCGGTGCCCTGGGTCAGCACGATCAGCCCCCCGAACATCGCCATCACCACGAAAATGGGCAGCAACCAGTATTTCTTGCGGACCCGCATGAAGAGCCACAGCTCTTTGACAAAATCGCCCATCTTTATTCTCAGAATTGACGGCGCATGGTATCGCCCGGCGGCCCCGGCGGGCGGCGCTCGATCCAGTAGCTCTTGGCCCCGGGCTCGAGGCGCAGCCGCAGGGGATCCTTACCCAGCGCCCGGAGCGCAATTCCCAGGGGGGTCACGACCAGGTAGAACAGCAAACCCGTGGCCAGCGGGCTCGTTATCCTACCCAGAGCCAAGCCGAGGCGCGTCCACACCCGGTTGAACGGCGCCAGCAGGGACGGCCGGCCCAACGCCAGCGCCAGGAAGACCCCGGCGATTCCCACCGCCCACGGGCGGACGCCGGCGCCGGCCGTTAGCGGCCACAGCCCGACGACCAAAAAGACGGCCGCGAAGACGAGGCCGAAGGATCGGTTGCTCGACCCTTTGACCTCATGCCCGCGGGAAAAGTCTTCGTGGGTCGCGTTTAGCCTAGTCATGGCGTCGGTGTCTCTCCAGCCTGCCGGCGCGCCGCCTCCTGCATATCGTCAATCCGACGAAAACGCAAATGCCATGCCGGCCGCCCATGCCTCGGGCTCAGCGGTCGGGGTGGCCCGGGGTGGCTTGCCGGCCGCCGGAGCCGCTCAGGCGGGCACCGGGCAAGCCGAAACCCCAGCCCCGGCCTTACAAGGCTTGGCAAGCGGGCCTCGGATGCGGTATCGGAAGGCATGGTTGAGGCCAAGACGAAGCCGGACAAGACCGCATCGGGGGCGCCCCCAACCAAGGCCCCCGCGCCCGCGGTGCCCCCAACCAAGGCCCCCGCGCCCGAAAAGAAACCCGAAAAGCAGCCGGTCAAGGAGATCGGCGGGCCCAAAGGACCGGAGCCCACCCGCTACGGCGACTGGGAAAGGAAGGGGCGCTGCATCGACTTCTGACCGGGTAGCCGGGGCTGAGGGCGGGGGCGTCCCGCCTCAACCGATAACGCCCCCTAAGCCGACAACGCCCCGCCCGGAAGGGCAAGGCCGGCCTCAGCCTTAGGCTCTAGCCTTAGGCCCTCGCGCCGGGGGCGGTGGGCGCCGCAATATCCTGGACCAACCATGGCCTCCCGGTCGCCCCAGCCGCCGCTGCGAGCCAGCCCGGCAACGCGCGTTCGTGATTCCGTGAATTCCGAAAAGTGAAGGTGGCTCCCGGGGGGACAACCGGGCAGCCCTACCTCCCGCCAAACAAGGCGGCGAGCGATACCCCGAGGGCGTCTGCGATTCGGCCTAGAACCAGGACCGTGGGGTTTCTGGCGCCCCGTTCGACGCCGCTTATGTAGGTGCGATGGACGTCCGACTCGAAGGCCAGCTTCTCCTGCGGCCAACCCTTTTCCCGCCTGATCCGACGGATGTTCCGGCCGACGAGCTTGCGGGAATCCATGCTTGCAAAAAAGCAGGGTTTCAATCAGGCGTCTGCAGGACGATGCGTAACATTTAGCGGGGCGGGGTTCGTCCCACATCCCAGAGGGTCACTCGATGGCGTCTTCCCGTGCCGGGTCACGGCCAAAGGCACGCGCCGGACCCCCGCCTAATGTTCTTGATATGTTCCCAGCCTCATCCTATATCTGATGAGTCAGGGTGCGTGCGTGCGTGATGCGCCGGACCTGCTATTATATCGTGATCGCAAAGAGAGATTATAGCGCATAAGCTGCATACGCGAAGAGATGGGCAAACAGGCTTCCGGTTGCCGGGCGGGCGGCCCGTGAGGGACCGCGCGAGGCGGCCGCCTATCGGCGCGGTTCTGGCCGCGGCGCTCCTGGCCGCCGCGATCACGGCGGGCTCGCCGGCGCGCGAGCTCCTGCCGGGCCCGGTGCCGGCGCGGGTCATCCAGGTGATCGACGGCGACACCATCGTGGTCAAGGCGCGCATCTGGCTGGGCCAGGACGTGGAGACCCGGGTGCGGCTCGAGGGCGTCGACGCCCCCGAGCTTGCCGGCCGCTGCGAGCGGGAGCGCGCGCTGGCCGCCCGCGCCCGCGCCTTCCTCGAGGCCATGCTCGACGGCGGCGAGGTGGTGCTCAGCCAAATCCAGTACGGCAAGTTCGCCGGCCGCGTGGTGGCCCGCGTGGAGACCTCGTCAGGCGAGGACCTCTCCGCCGCGCTCCTCACCGCCGGCCTGGCCCGCCCCTACGCCGGCGGCGCGCGCACCCCCTGGTGCGACACGGCCGAGCTGGTGGAGTAGGGACGCCCCCAGGCCTCCCCAAAGTCAACAGGGCTCCCCTCTAATCCCGCCCCGATCAGGCGTCTGGGTTGCTTTGCCGCGCTCTCGCGTCTACGCTAGCGTCGAGTCCACGAATGGCCCGACATGGATGACCTTGTTCAATTCGTGATCGTCAATTGGAAGGTGCTGTTCGGCGCTGTCGGCACCGTCGGTCTCGGAGTCGCCGTTGGCGCTTTTCTTTCTTGGCCTTCATCTGACCGACGCCTCATCGTTAAAGCGGCGCTCGGAGCGCTGCACACTGCCTACTACGAAGAACTCCACGGAAAGGACGACCAAATCCAGGAGCGCAGGAAGGCAATAGAAGCCCTGGAAAAGCAAATGCGGAAGCCGGAAGCCCCGCCGGGCATCGACGCTGCACTGAAACAGCTTGCGCAAGGTGAAACCGGGAGCGCCGAAGCGATTTTCGAGCAAGTATTAGAACGCAAAAAGGCCGAGGGAGAGGATGCCTACGAGGAAGCCGCGGCGGCGGCCCGGCATATCGGGGAGCTGACGTATTTCCATGACACGAAGAAGGCCCGTTCCGCCTATGCCGAGGCCCTCAAGCTCGACCCCGAAGATCCAGACGGCTGGAACAGGTTGGGGCTCCTGTGTGCCCGTGTCGGCAATCTGGACGAAGCTATCACCACGTTCGAGCGTCTCCTGGAGCTTGGGAACAACGTGGGGGACAAGCGCGTCATAGCCATGGCTTACGGCAATCTCGGCAATGTCTATGAGACGCGCGGGGAGTTGGCAAAGGCGGAGGAGCACCACCGGAAATCCCTGGCGCTCAATGAGGAGCTGGGCCGCAAGGAGGGCATGGCCAACCAGTACGGCAATCTCGGCAATGTCTATTTCACCCGCGGGGAGTTGGAAAAGGCGGAGGAGCACTTCCTAAAATCCCTGGCGCTCAATGAGGAGCTGGGCCGCAAGGAGGGCATGGCCAGTGATTACGGCAATCTCGGGAATGTCTATAAGATGCGCGGGGAGTTGGCGAAGGCGTGCGCGGCGTGGGCCACCTCAAGGCGCTTGTTCGAAGAGCTCGGCGCCGAGGACCGGGCCGAGAAGGTCCAAAAGTTGATGGACGAGGCCGGCTGCGGCCGGGAGAAACCGGGAAGGGAAGGGGAAAGGAAGACGGGGAAGGCTAAGCTCCCTTCGAAATCGGCTGAGGGCTGAGGGCTGATAGCTAACAGCTAACGGCTAACGGCTAACGGCCCATTGCCGATGGCCCGCGCGCCGATGGCCGCAAGGCCGGGCGCCTCCCCAGGGCGTTGACAGCTCGGGATCAAGGACCGGATCAAGGACCGGATAGCAGGGAGACCATGATGAGGGATTTCGGCGGCATCGGCCTGGACCATCTGAGTCGCGGGAGTCTCGACCAGGCCGAGAAGTACACCCTGCTGGCGTTGGAGATCAACGAGGACACGGGCGAGAAGGAGAAGGCGGCGGACAATTGCGCCACCCTCGGCCTGATCCACCGCCGGCGCGGCGACCGCGACAAGGCCGAGGAATACTACCTGAAATCCCTGGCGCTCAACGAGGAGCTGGGCCGCAAGGAGGGCATGGCGAACGCCTATGGGGACCTGGGCCTGATCCATCGCACCCGGGACGATCTCGACAAGGCCGAGGAGTGCCACAGACAAGCCCTGGCGATCGAGGAGGAGCTCGGCCGCAAGGAGGGGATGGCGAACGCCTACGGCAATCTCGGCCTGATCTACCGCCGGCGCGGCGAGCTCAAGAAGGCCGAGGAGCACCACCTGAAATCCCTGGCCATCGAGAAGGAGCTCGACCGCAAGGAGGGCATGGCCATCGACTACTGCAATCTCGGCCATATCGCCGTGGCCCGGGGAGACAAGGAGAAGGCCTGGCGGATCTGGGCCTTGGCGAAACGGTTGTTCACCCAGCTCGGCGACGACGACCGAGTCAAGTTGGTGCAGGGTTGGATGGACGCGGGGAGCGAGGCGGAGGAAACGGCGGAGGAAAAGGCGAAGGAAGGATCGGCCAAGAAGGCCAAGAAAGAGGAGGGCTGAGCCTCCCCTTATATCCCCTCCCAGAGTCCCGGAAAGGTATCCCCTCCCAGAGTCCCTGAAAGGCCGGCTTCCCGTGCCCTGAAAGGCCGGTTCCCCGCGCCCGGAAAGGCGGTTTTCCGGACCTGAAAGGCCGGCTCCCGCGCCCCGAGGGGGGCGGGCGCGTCAGCCCCGGTTCATGCGGTTATCGACCAGGTCGTCCACCACGCCCGGGTCGGCGAGGGTCGAGGTGTCGCCCAGATCCCCATATTCGTTCGCGGCGATCTTGCGCAAAATCCGGCGCATGATCTTGCCCGAGCGGGTCTTGGGCAGGCCCGGCGCCCACTGGATCAGGTCGGGGGTGGCGATCGGACCGATCTCCTTGCGCACCCACCGGACCAGCTCGCCCCGCAGGTCATCCGAAGGCGGCTCCCCCGCCATCAGGGTGACGTAGGCGTAGATGCCCTGGCCCTTGATGTCGTGCGGATAGCCGACGACGGCGGCCTCGGCCACCTTGCCGTGGGCGACCAGCGCGCTCTCCACCTCGGCGGTGCCGAGACGGTGGCCGGCGACGTTGATCACGTCGTCGACCCGGCCGGTGATCCAGTAGTAGCCGTCCTCGTCCCGCCGGCAGCCGTCGCCGGTGAAGTACTTGCCCTTATGCTGGGTGAAGTAGGTCTGGACGAAGCGGTCGTGGTCGCGGAACAGGGTGCGCATCATCGCGGGCCAGGCGTCGGCGATGTAGAGATTGCCCTGGCCGGGACCCTCGACCTCGTTGCCGTCGGCGTCGACGATCACCGGCTGGATGCCGAAGAACGGCCGCGTCGCCGAGCCTGCCTTCAAGGGCGTGGCGCCCGGCAGCGGCGTGATCAGGATGCCCCCGGTCTCGGTCTGCCACCAGGTGTCGACGATGGGACAGCGCCGCTCGCCCACCACATTGTAGTACCACTCCCAGGCCTCCGGGTTGATCGGCTCGCCGACGGTGCCGAGCAAGCGGAGCGAGGCGCGCGAGGTGCTCTTGACCGGCTCGTCGCCCTCGCGCATGAGCGCCCGGATCGCGGTCGGCGCGGTGTAGACGATATTGACGTTGTGCTTGTCGCATACCTGCCAGAACCGCGCGGCGTCGGGATAGGTGGGCACGCCCTCGAACATCAGGCTGATCGCGCCGTTGGCAAGCGGGCCGTAGACGATGTAGCTGTGGCCCGTGACCCAGCCCACGTCGGCGGTGCACCAGTAGACGTCGCCGTCATGGTAGTCGAACACGTATTGGTGGGTGAACGCGGCGTAGACCATGTAGCCGCCGGTGGTGTGCAGCACGCCCTTGGGCGGACCGGTCGAGCCGGAGGTGTAGAGGATGTACAGCGGGTCCTCGGCGTCCATCTCCTCCGGCGCGCAGTCGGCCGCCGCCGCCGCCATGAGCTCGTGGTACCAGAGGTCGCGGCCGTCCGCCCACGCGATATCGCCGCCGGTGCGCTTGACCACGATGCATCTCCCGACGGTCGGGCAGGCCTTGAGCGCCTCGTCGGCGTTGGCCTTGAGGGGGATCCTCCGGCCGCCGCGCACCCCCTCATCGGCGGTGATGAGCAAGGTCGAGTCGCAGTCCCGGATGCGGCCCGCCAGCGAGTCGGGCGAGAACCCGCCGAACACCACCGAGTGGATGGCGCCGATCCGGGCGCAGGCCAGCATGGCCACCGCGCTCTCCGGGATCATGGGCAGGTAGATGGTCACCACGTCGCCCTTCTTGACGCCGATGGATTTGAGCGCGTTGGCGAACCTGCACACCTCCTCGTGCAGCTCGCGATAGGTGATCCTGCGGTCCTCCGCCGGGTCGTCGCCCTCCCAGATGATGGCGGTCTGGTCGCCGCGCTCGGCCAGATGGCGGTCCAGGCAGTTATAGGACGCGTTCAGCGTGCCGTCGTAGAACCACCTGATGTGGACGTCGCCCTCGAAGGAGACATCCTTGATCTTGGTGTAGGGCTTGATCCAGTCGATCCGTTTGCCGTGTTCGCCCCAGAAGCCCTCCGGGTCGCTGATCGACTGCTCGTACATTTTGAAGTAGAGGGCCTCATTGCACCAGGCCGACTTCGCCCACTCCTCCGGCACCTGAATGACCCGGCTCGACATGGCTCCCCCTTGATCTCAGCCTCGCCCGCGACGGCGCACGGCTCCATCGGCCGGACGAGGCGGCGATTATTCACGGAAATCCCCGGCGAAAGCAAGACGTCGCGGAGCGCACCCGCAACCGCGCGCGAGCCCCGCCGCGGCGAGGCGGGCCGCACAGCGGAATGGCGCCCGGCCCTAGGTCTCCTGCTTTCCGCCCCGGCGGGCGATGGCCTCCACCTGCCCCAAGGCAAGCGCGAGGTCGGGCGTGTCGAGTCGCCGGGCGAGATCGGCGAGGCGGGCCGGGAGGTGCCTTGACCGGAGCGGGCTCAGCCGCGCTCCGCGAGCTCCGGCATCTCGGCCTTGAAGGGCCGGGCCATGAGCGCCTCGATGGTCTCACTGATCCCGGCGCCGTGGTGAAGGACGGCGTCGACCGCGGCCGAGATCGGCATCTCCACCTCGAGCCGCCGCCCCAGCGCCACCACGGACGGTGCCGTGGTGACGCCTTCGGCCACCGACCGGCGGCCGGCCAGCACCTGCTCGAGGGACTCGCCCCGCCCGAGGGCGATGCCGAGGCTCATGTTGCGCGACTGCTCGCTGTTGCAGGTAAGGGTGAGGTCGCCCAAGCCCGAGAGCCCCATCATGGTCGCGGGCCGGGCCCCTTTGGCGGCGGCCAGACGGGTCATCTCCGCCAGCCCGCGGGTGGTCAGCGCGGCCCGCGCGTTGTCGCCGAGCCCGCGGCCCACGACGATGCCACCGGCGATGGCGATGACGTTCTTGAGCGCACCGGCCAATTCGACTCCGACAATGTCAGTGTTGGTGTAAACACGAAAGCGGTCGGTGCTGAACAGAGCCTGCACCTGTTTGGAGAGTGCTTCGTCGGTACTCGCAGCGACAACGCTCGCCGGCAGTTGTCGCGCGAATTCCTCGGCGTGGCTCGGCCCGGACAGTACCCCGATTCGGCCCCGTGATGCCGCCCCCAGCTCGTCGGATACCACTTCCGACAGCAGCGCGTGGGTGCCATCTTCATAGGTATAGCGCAAATCGTGAATATGAATGATGGGGTGTGTGCGTCCCTCAAATTCCGGCGTCATCGTGTTATATATTCCTGTGCTCTGTCAATTGTACGGATTGATTCATAATCATGGGGCATCGATGAGCAACGGCTCTTTCCTGTCTTCGCATGAAAAGAAAAGTCAGGAACGAGACCCTGAACGAGACCCCGGATCAAGCCCGGGGCGCTGTGCGGTTCAGGGTGACGGGCTGTTGGGGGATTCACACTGCGCTTGTGGTATACGTTCGGCGCGCTACTCTGGAAGAAAACGTCCCATGGTGAGTCCCTATTCAACAATGATAAGGAACCGTCTCAATTCATCCAGCGGAACCAGACGGACATGACGCCGGACCCAGCCAGAAACACCCAGTCCCGGACGCCGAAGGTTCCTTCTTCTACCATGTGTATCCGTCCGGCAAACCCCCTGGCGGCCATAGCCGCGT